>JBAPOS010000041.1:0-27151 GCA_049279755.1 Candidatus Dormiibacterota bacterium
GCGACTGCCAAGCGGGCGACTGCCAAGCGGGCGACTGCCAAGCGCGCGACCGCCAAGCGGGCAACTGCCAAGCGGGCGACTGCCAAGCGCGCCGGCGCCAAGAAGACGACGGCACGTAAGACGACGGCGCGCAAGACCACGGCTCGCAGGCCGGCCGCTCGTAAGGGCGCCGCTCGCAAGACCACGGCTCGTAAGCCGGCCGCTCGCAAGGGCGCCGCTCGCAAGACCACGGCGCGCAAGACCACGGCGCGCAAGACCACGGCGCGCAAGCCCGCGGCCCGCAAGACCACGGCTCGTAAGACCACGGCGCGCAAGACCACGGCTCGTAAGCCGGCGGCTGCTCGGAAGACCACTGCGCGTAAGCCGGTGACCCGGCGTCGCGCGGTGCGCAAGCCCGTCGCCGCACCGCCCGCAGCGGCGCCCGCGACCACGACACCGAGCTAGGGCAGACTGCCCGGCACGTCAGTCTTTGGTAGTTCAGAAGGCCCCCGGCCGTGCCGGGGGTCTTCTTCATGTCGTGCAGCCGCTCATGCCTGTGGCCGCGAGATGGTCGGGGGCGAGTGCCGCCTCCTCAGGTGCCCAGGACGCGTGTGATCACGCCGGCGGCGCGCCGGGCGCCCTGGGCATCCACGTTGAGGTGAGTCACGCACCGGAGCGTGTGTGATCCCATGGCGCTGACCAGCACGTTCTGCTCGCTCATCCGAGCAGCGAGCCCTGCTGCGGGCGCAAGCGTGTCGAACATGACGATGTTGGTGGCGACGGCCGGCCGCCGCCGCGTCGCCCCGAGACATCCGTCGAGCGCGTCGGCGATGACCCTCGCATTGGCGTGGTCCTCGGCGAGCCCTGTGACATTGTGCTCGAGCGCGTACAGACCCGCCGCTGCGATCACACCCGCCTGACGCATCCCGCCGCCGAGTCGCTTGCGCCACCGGCGCACCGACTCGATCGTGCCCGTGTCACCGGACACCACCGACCCCACCGGAGCACCGAGGCCCTTGCTGATGCAGACCGTGACCGTGTCGCACTCGACGACCAGCTCGGCGGGGGCGACGCCCAACGCTACGGCGGCGTTGAACAGCCGCGCTCCGTCGCAGTGAACGCGGAGTCCAAGGTTGTGCGCGGCGCGCGCCGCACCACCGATCCGCGCCGCGTCGATGGCCGCGCCGCCTCGGCGGTTGTGGGTGTTCTCGATGGAGAGCAGCGTGGTCACCGGCTGATGGATATCCGGATCGCGAACCGCTGCGACGATCGATTCGGCATCAGGGATGCCGTCGACGCAGTCGAGCGTGCGGAGCTGTACGCCCGCGACAATCGCCGTTCCACCGACCTCATAGGTGACCAGGTGTGCCTGCGCGTCGGCGATGACCTCATCACCCGGCCGGGTCTGCGCCGCGACGCACGCCAGGTTGCCCATGGTGCCGCTCGGGACGAACACGGCGGCGTCCTTGCCGAGCAGCCGTGCCATCTCATCCTCGAGACGTCGCACCGTCGGATCCTCGCCCCACACGTCGTCACCAACCTCGGCGCTCGCCATCGCCGCTCGCATTCCCGCATCGGGAACGGTCAGCGTGTCACTCCGGAGATCGACGAGGTCAAGCGCCGGCATTGCCGTCCCGCTGGATCACGCGTGCATGCTGCCCGATTCCAGGCCTGACGTGCGGCCGCGATGAGCGCAACGCGCCGGCCATGCACGTCTGATCTCGTCCCATCCGTTTGGCCTCGTAGAGCGCGTCGTCGGCGAGGCCGAACAGCTCGGCCGGCACGTCGGTGTCCTCCGGGTACGCCGCGACCCCGACACTCACGGTCAGTCGCACCGGCGCCTGATCGGGAAGCTCGACCTCCGTCGCCGCGACGGCGATGCGGATCTTCTCAGCAACCATGTAGGCCTCGATGGCGGAGGTGTCCGGCATCAGCACCACGAATTCCTCGCCGCCGTATCGCGCGGTCAGGTCGGCGCGCCGGACGTTGCCGAGCACCACCTTGGCGAAGGCCGACAGCGCCACGTCGCCGGCTTGATGCCCGTGGCCGTCGTTCAGCTCCTTGAAATGATCGATGTCGAGCATGAGGATCGCCAGGGGTGCGCCCAACCGCTCCGCGAGGGCAGCCTGCTGCCCGAGTGAGTCGATGAGGAAGCGATGGTTGTAGAGGCCGGTGAGGTCGTCGACCGTGGCCTGTCGCTGCACGACGGCGAGAAACCGGTATCGCTCGAGCGCGAGCGAGATCTGCTCCGCCGTGGATCCGACCAGGTCGGTGTCACCGGATGTGAACGCGATCTGCCGGGCGGCGACCGCGAGGACGCCGTGAACGTGCGTGCCGAGGCGCAACGGCGCGACGCAGAACTCACGCACGTCGAGCCTCGCCTCCGGCGCGGCCGCGGTGGCGCCGAGGATGATCGCCCCGAGACCACCATGGCGATATCCCTCACCCAGTGGCCCGTTGCCTTCAAGAAAGCCGTCGAAGACGATATCGCGCCTGCTGTCGGCGACGGCGAAGGGGTCGTTCATCTCTGAACCGCTCACGACGATCATCGCGAGGTCGACGTCCATCGATCCGCGCAATGCATCACAGACGCTCGCCAGGGCCGCGTCCAGTGGCTGCGCCAGGCTGAGTTCCATCGCGACGCTGGCTCGCGTCGCCGTGGTGCGCATGGTCGAGCGCACCTGGATGCGCATTGCCTCGAAGCTGGCGCCAAGACGTCCGATTTCATCCACCGATGCGGTGTTGACGGGATGGTCGAAATCGCCGCCCCCCAGCGCCGCCACGGCGCTGTCCAGCCGCTGCAACGGCAGGCGGAGATCGATCTGCACGACCACCACGATGAACAGCATGGCGACGAGGATGACGGCGAGCAGCAGCAGGATCGACTGCCATCCCACCGGTGGCCCCGAGAACGGCGTCGCCACCGCGAGGGTGAACCCGGCGCCCACCGACGTCGACGCGACCGCGAACTGATGAGCACCGAGCCACACGATTGCGGGCCGGGGTGTCGATATGGCGGGGGTGAGCGCCGCTCTCAGCGATCCGACACTGCTCGCCGACGCGCGCGTCCTGTCTGAGCGGATGAGGATGATGCCAACCGGATCCGCGGTTGTCCCGATGTTGTGCGCCAGGGCGTTGATGAGCGTCGTGTCCAGTGGTCGAGCCACGAACGCAGTCGCGGTCGTCCCCGGGATCTGCGAAGCGGCCACGAGCCAGGCGCGACCATCGGGCGTTGCAGCGGTGGTGATTCCCGTGGTTGCCGCGCTCACGATGCCGTTGGTCAACGCGCTCGATGTCGGTGTCGTTCCCTGCACCGCGATGAATGCGCCATCGGTCCGGGCCACGCCGAGCACGTCATCCGAGCCGATGACCGAACCGTCCTCAGCGAGGGTCGCCTGCACGGCGGACGGGTTGTTGACATCGTGATTGGCCGCAAGCTGCCGGCCCACACCCGCGATGAAAACTGCCAGGGACGCGCGCTGACCATCGACGAGGCTGGCGGCAATCGACACCCGGTCGGCGGCGCTGCTCTCGGCCTGGGCCCGTGCACTCGCCTCAGCGAGCATGAGCGGCACCACCGCGATAGCCGCACCGGCGACGAGGATGACCGCCGCGAACTTCAGTGAGAACGATGCATCCCGCCAGATGCCCCGGAACCATCGCACCCCTCGCATCTCCTGCGCTCAGCTGGAGCGTCGGATGAGCACGAGCGAGACAAACGCAATGGTCATCGCCACGAGCACCGTCGAGACGGCGATGATGGAGACGGCATTTCGAACCTGGCCGCTCGCCGTGACCGGACTGGTCGCGGGGATGGTCAAGGCGGGCGGCGCCGGCACGGGCGGCCGCGGGGCTGGGGGAGGCACCACACTGGTCGGCGGGGACGGCACCGGTGACGGCGAGTGCGTCGGGTGCCCATTCGGGTGCGGGGGGACCGCGGTGACACGTGCGGGCTTTCGCGACGTCGAGGTCGGTGTTCGCGTCGGAGCCTCTGTTGGAGTTGGAGCCGGCGTCGGTGCCGGCGTCGACGACGGCTCGCAGCAACGCTCATGGTCACGGCGCTCTTCCGACTCCCGGAGGTGGCAGTGATCGTCATAGTCGTGATGCCGGTGCGCGCCCTCGCGTGGCGCGGATGCGCCGCTGCGCGGTGTCGTCTGGGACGCGGCGGCCGGCACCTCCGACAGCCCGAAAAGGATCATGAACAGCGACGCGCCGGTGAGGATGATCAAGAGTGCGCGTCTGATCAGCAAGTCACCTCCGCGTCGATGCTACGGCCGCCCTCGGTGAGACTTGTGACCGAAATGTGACACTTTTCAGGTGCCCGTTGTTGTCATCAATTTCATCGACGGTGAGGTCGTCCTCGCCGAGGCGCCCGAGATCACATTTGATCTCGCGATCCTCGACGCCGAGCTCCGATCGATCAACCAGAACAGCGAGCGGGCGCTCTTTCCGCTGAGCGCCATCCGGCAGATCCTGGTCGGCGATCCGGAACCGGCCCCGCCGGAGACCGAGGTGGCGACCTGGGACCGAGCGGCGTTCCACTTCATCGACGGACCGGTGCTGCGCGCATCCATACGTGCCGACGCGCATCTCGGTCGTTACGGCGGGGTCTGGCGGATCGTCGAGCCTGGTGGCTCCGAACTGCGCACCATCGCCATCCCGTACGCCGCGCTCAAAGGCGTCTACCACATCCGTCAGTGGGACAGCCGGCCCGCAGGTGAACGCGACGAGCACGCTGAGCTCGATCAGCTCGCGCGCGTGCTCGCCGAGCGCGAGCGGATCATCGCCGGAGGCGGCACCGTCCCGACCCGGCGACCGCTGCTGTCGCGGATGCGACGCCCGCCGGATTCGGTCTGATCTCGGACCTGTCGCGCATCTGTCGACGGTCCTGAACGCCGCTGGACCGCGTGCTACCGTCCGCGATGTGACCACCACGCTGGCGCGTGGCGAGAGCGAAGTCACCGACGCTCCCCCGTCGCTGACGAGCCGCCTCCTCACCCCAAAAACGATCGCGTCCCTCGGCATCGCCGTCGTCATCGTCGGCGTGGGACTGTGGCGTGCGCAGATCGACTGGGGCGCGGCCTGGAACAACATCCGTCATGCGAATCCCTTCCTCTACCTCGGCGCGATGGCGATCTACTACGCGTCGTTCGTGGTGCGGTCGGTCCGCTGGCACGTGCTCCTCGGCAACGCCGGCGAGGATCGTCCGTCCTCTTCCCTCGTGGGCATCATGATCACCTCCTTCTTCGTCAACTGCGTGGTGCCGGCGAAGATGGGTGATATCTACCGCGGGTATCTCGCCAGGCAGAAGCTCAACGTCCCGGTGAGCAAGGCGCTCGGCACCATCATCGCCGAGCGGCTCATCGACCTCATCGTGCTGATGTCGCTGCTGCTGGCGGCCGGCGCCGTTGTGTTTCGCACCAAGGCCCCCGGGATCCTCATCCCCTACGTCGTGATCGGAGTGCTCGTCTGTCTCGCCGGCGTCGGAATGATCCTGGTGATGCGCGCGGGACGCGGCCAGCGGTTCCTGCGTCTCCTCCCGGAGGCGGTGTTCCAGCGCTACGAAAGCCTGCGCCTCGGCACCGTGAATTCCTTCGCGCGGCTACCCACCCTGCTGGTTCTCACCGTGATGGTGTGGGCTGCGGAGGGAGCGCGGCTGGGTTTCGTGGTGTTCTCGCTGCACCTCGCCGGCGTGCACCTCGGACCGTCGCAGTTCCTGCTCATCGCCCTGGTGGCCGCACTGCTCACCACCGTCCCCTTCCTTCCCGGGGGCCTCGGACTCGTCGAAGCGGGCATGATCGGTGTGCTCATCACGGTCGGCGGCGTCACCAACTCAGCGGGAGTGTCGATCACGCTGCTCGACCGGAGCATCAGCTACGGCAGCCTGATCGTGGTCGGGTTCGTGATCTTTATCGTCACCCACGTGCACGTGCCCAAGGCTCAGCGCGTCGTCACCCAGGAATGAGAGCGCTCGTGACCGGCGGAGCCGGGTTCATCGGCTCCCACATCACCGACGCCCTCATCGACGCCGGACACACCGTGACGGTGATCGACGACCTCTCGCGGGGTCGGCGCGCGCAGGTCAACACCGGGGCGACCTTCGTGGAACTTGACATCACCTCCGCAGAGGTGGCCGGCGCATTTGCCGAGGCGCGCCCCGATGTGGTGTTCCATGCGGCTGCGCAGATCGATGTCCGCGAATCGGTCCGCGACCCGCTGCACGACGCCGACGTCAATGTGGTCGGGACCGTCAATGTCCTTCGCGCCGCCGTCGACGCCGGGACGCGCCGCGTGGTGTTCGCGTCGAGCGGCGGGGCGATCTACGGAGACACCGACGTGATCCCGACTCCTGAGGAGCACCCGTGCCTCCCTGCCTCTCCGTACGGGACTGCGAAGCTCTGCGCGGAAGCGTACGGAGAGACG
The DNA here is from genome assembly GCA_049279755.1 of Candidatus Dormiibacterota bacterium. Taxonomy (GTDB): domain Bacteria; phylum Chloroflexota; class Dormibacteria; order Aeolococcales; family Aeolococcaceae; genus Palsa-851. The sequence goes on from JBAPOS010000041.1 coordinate 6,403, forward strand.
TTCAGCCGGCAGGCGGGCCTCGAGTTCGTCGCGCTCCGCTACGCCAACGTGTACGGCCCTCGCCAGGATCCTCACGGTGAGGCCGGGGTTGTCGCCATCTTCGCCACCCGTCTGGTGCACGGAGCACAGGTTGTGATCAATGGCGACGGCACCCAGAGTCGCGACTACGTTCACGTTCAGGACGTTGTGCGCGCCAACCTCGCTTCGATCGACGGCCGGGCCGGCATCTACAACGTCGGTACCGGTGTGGAGACCGACGTCAACACCGTGTACCGAATGCTCGCCGCAGCAGCAGGGGTCACCGCGACCGCCGAGCACGGGCCGGCCAAACCGGGTGAGCAGCGACGTTCGTGCCTCGACACCAGCGGGACTCGCCGGCGGCTCGGCTGGAGCGCGACCATCGGCTTCGACGACGGCGCGCGATCGACCCTCGAGTACTTCAGGACCGCCGACTAGCTACCCGTCGAGCTGCGACCGGGCACGCTCGAGGTTCGTCGAGCCGCGACTGCGCAGCGTTGTTCCGGCATCACGCAGCGCATCATCTCTGGTATATGCGGGCGCTTCGGCAAGCCGCGCCGACCATCCCAGCTCATCGACGGCATGCTCGAGCGCGACCCGCGCCTCGTCCAGGGTCGGGTCAACGGGCATTCCGGAAATGCGCTCCAACGCCTGCGCGCAGCCGTCCAGGCGCCGTCTGATCGAGTGCGAAGCGCCGGCGTCGTCGCCGGCGGCCGCGTCGAGCTCGTTCGCCGCCTCTGTCGCCGTACCGAGCACCGCCACGAGCACAGCCCGCGGGTCGTCTTCGACGCTCGCGCCGGCTCCCATCATCCGGTAGGCGCCGATCAGAAGGAGCACCACCGCAAGCGCGGCGATGACGTAGATCGCCGTTGCAGCCGTCTCCGCCGGTTACTTGTAGCGGAAGGTGATGCGCCCGCGCGATAGGTCGTACGGGCTGAGCTCGACGCGGACGCGGTCGCCGATCAGGATACGAATGTAGAACTTGCGCATCTTTCCGGAGGTGTACGCGAGCACGTCCTGACCCGTCTGCAAGCGCACTTTGAACATCGCGTTGGGCAGCGGCTCGACAACCGTCGCGTCCATCTCGATGGTCTCTTCCTTGACGTCGACCTGCGCGGTGCCGTCGGTGACGTCCCGTCTGCGGACGGGACCGCGGCGGCGGGTGCTACCAGGGCGGGGTGGACGTCGTGCCAAACAGGGTCTCCTTGAAGCTGATCGGGCAGTTGGCGAGCGTATCACGGAGCCGTTCCCTGGTAACGTGATCTCGATGGCGGCCCGAGATCGATCCCCGTTCCTCGACGCGCTCCGCGAGCGCGTGCTCGTTTTCGACGGCGCGATGGGTACCAGCCTGCAGGCTGAGAACCCCGGCGTCGACGATTTCGGTGGTGCCGCGGTCGAGGGATGGATGGACGGTCTCACCATTCACGCGCCCCAGATCGTCGAGCGCGTGCACCGAGGTTTCCTCGAGGCGGGGTGCGACGTCATCGAAACCTGCACCTTCCAGGCAACGCGCCCCCGCCTCGAGGAGTGGGGCCAGGGAGGCGTGACCACCGACCTCAACGTCTCCGCCGCCCGACTCGCCAGGCGGATCGCCGACGAGTATGCGGCCGACGGACGCCCCCGCTTTGTCGCCGGCAGCATGGGTCCCACCGGGTTCCTGCCCGCATCCAGCGACCCGGCGATGAGCCGGCTCGGGTTCGCCGACCTCGTGCCCGTGTATCGCGAGCAGGCCGAATCGCTCATTGCTGGCGGCGTGGACGTGCTGATCATCGAGACGCAGCAGGACATCCTCGAGACAAAGGCCGCCGTCTTCGGGGCACGCGCGGCGGCGGCGGCCGCAGGTCGCCCGGTCGCGATCATGACCACCGTCTCGCTGGACGTCACCGGGCGGATGCTGCTCGGAACGGACGCGGCGGCGGTGCTCGCCATCCTCGAGTCGCTGCATGTCGATGTGATCGGTTTCAACTGCTCGACAGGGCCCGAGCACATGCGCGAACCGATCCGGTACATCACCGCGCACACCGCGCTGCCGGTCGCGTGCATCCCCAACGCCGGTCTTCCGATCAACGTCGAGGGGCGGGCGCACTATCCGCTCGAACCGGTGCCGATGGCGACCGAGCTTGCAAGCTTCGTCAGCGAGTATGGCGTCAGCATCGTCGGCGGGTGCTGCGGATCGACCAACGAGCACATCCGCGAGCTGGTTGCGCGCGTCGGCACTGCGGTGCGTGGACAGGTGACGCCGGACATCGAGCCGCGCCTGGCGAGCAGCATGCACGCCATCGAGCTGCGTCAACAGCCGGCGCCGTTGCTCATCGGCGAGCGCGTCAACGCCCAGGGATCACGCGCGATCAAGCGTCTCCTCCTGGCCGACGACTACGACGGCATCCTCGGCATCGCGAGAACGCAGGTCGAAGGGGGCGCGCACGCGCTCGACCTGTGCGTCGCGGTCACCGAGCGAAGCGACGAGGCGGAGCAGATGCAGACGGTTGTCAAGACGCTGCAGATGAGCATCGACGCGCCGCTGGTCATCGACAGCACCGACGCCGACGTCATCAAAGCCGCGCTCGAGGTGTACCCGGGTCGGGGCATCATCAACAGCGTCAACCTCGAGAACGGACGCGTGCGCTGCGATGCGGTGCTGCCATCGGTGCGCGACCACGGCGCCTGCGTGATCGCGCTGACCATCGACGAACAGGGTATGGCTCGCACTGCCGAGCGCAAGCTCGAGATCGCGCGCCGTATCCACGATCTCGCCCGCGATGAGTTCGGTCTGGCCCCGGATCAGCTGATCTTCGATGCGCTCACCTTCACGCTCGCCACCGGGGAGGCGGAGTGGATCGATTCGGCGCACGAAACCATCGACGGTATCCGCGCCATCAAACGCGAGTTGCCCGGCGTGCTCACCGTGCTCGGCGTGTCCAACGTCTCATTCGGACTTGCTCCGCATACACGTCCGGTGCTCAACAGTGTCTTCCTGCACCACTGTGTCGAAGCCGGGCTGGACGCGGCGATCATCAATCCGACGCACGTGGTGCCCTACGGGGAGATCGACCCGCAGGCTCGCCGTCTCGCCGAGGAGCTGGTGTTCAACAGCACGCCGGACGCGCTCACCCGGTTCATCGCGCACTTCGACGACGGCGCGTCCACCGGCGGCGCGGCTCTCCCCGAAACGGCCGATCCATACGAGGGGATGTCCACCGTCGAACGCATCCACGCGCAGATCCTCCACCGGCGCAAGGACGGCATCGAGGAGCAGATCGACCTCGCGCTGCGTGAGCTGGATGCGGTCACCGTGCTCAACACGGTGCTCCTGCCCGCGATGAAGGATGTCGGAGATCGGTTCGGATCCGGCGAGCTCATCCTGCCGTTTGTGCTGCAGAGCGCCGAGGTGATGAAGCGTGCGGTCGCGCACCTCGAGCAGTACCTCGAGAAGCGCGAGGGATACACCAAGGGCAAGGTGGTGCTCGCCACCGTCTACGGCGACGTCCATGACATCGGCAAGAACCTTGTCAACACCATCCTCAGCAATAACGGGTACACGGTGTTCGACCTGGGCAAACAGGTGCCGCTCAACACCATCATCGACAAGGCACTCGAGGTGGATGCCGATGCCATCGGCCTGTCGGCGCTGCTGGTGAGCACGAGCAAGCAGATGCCCGCATGCGTCAAGGAGCTCGACGAGCGCGGCCTGAGCTACCCGCTGATCATCGGCGGTGCGGCGATCAACCGCGGCTTTGGCAGGCGAATCCTGTATCTCGATGAGGAGCGCGCCTACGAGCCCGGAGTCTTCTATTGCAAGGACGCGTTCGAGGGACTGGAGACCGTGGATCAGCTCCTCGACCCGGATCGGCACGACGCGCTGCTGACGCGCGTCCTCGAGGAGGCGCGCGCCCATCGCGTGCGCGAGCACGATAAGCTCGAGCGCCGCTCGGCCGCCGCAGCCGGCGCCGCGGCGCTTCCTGCACGGAGCACGGTCCGGCGCGATGCCCCGATCCCCACCGTGCCGTTCTGGGGCGCGCGGGTGCTGCGCGACATTCCCATCTGGGATGTCTACCCCTTCATCGACCGCAACTCGCTCTACAAGATGAGTTGGCAGTTTCGGGGTGTGCGCGACCCGGCCAAATGGGAGGAGTTGCTCCACAGCGAGCTCGAGCCGCGTCTGCAACGCTCGATGGAGGATGCCGTTCGCGACGGCTGGCTGAAGCTCGAGGCCGTATATGGCTACTGGCCGGCGCTCGCCGACGGCGACACCGTGATCGTCTACGACCCTGGCGACATCGACGCCGAGCTGGGACGCTTCACGTTCCCGCGCCAGTCCGAGCAGCACCGCCTCTGCCTCGCAGACTACGTCCGGCCTGTCGAGGATGCCGCCGACGGTGAGCGGGATGTGATCGCGCTCCAGCTCGTGACCACGGGTCCGGGCGCCTCGACGCTGTCCAACCGCCTGCAGGTCGACGGCTCCTACGACGACATGCTCCGCATCCATGGCTTCGCCACCCAGATGGCGGAGGCGACAGCGGAATTCGTTCACCACCGCATCCGCCGCGAGCTGCGCCTCGGCGAGGACCAGGGACGCCGCTACTCGTGGGGCTACCCGTCCTGCCCGGACCTCGAGGACCACGAGATCCTGATGCGCATCGTGCCCGCTGGAGAGATCGGGGTCACGCTCACCGAGGGCTACCAATTCGTACCGGAGCAGTCGACCGGCGCGATCGTCATGCACCACCCCGAGGCGCGGTACTTCGCGGTGTACGGGGGCTCGCCGGTCGAAGAGGACGCTCCCGGTGCGCCGGAGCCGCTGCTCTCAACGGTGAGCGCCTAAGCGTCGATCGAGGCGGCGTCACGGGCGTGTGCCGGTTCGATCCTCAGGCGGCCGGGGCGATCCGGGCGTGATACCACGCGCCACATCCATGAGAACTCGAGGCGACTTCTCGGTTGTAGCGCTTGCTTTGCTGACCAGCGGCAACGCGCTTGCGACCTTTTGGGCCGGAGCGCTTCCCGCCGGCGTCGTCCTGACCGCCGCGGCAGCCATCTGCATCGGGCTCGCCCTGCGCGCCGCCCCTGGTGCCCCCAGCCAGCAGGTCATGGTGGGAGCTGTCGCCGTTTCCGCGCTCTCGCTCATCGATCATCCATTGACACCCGTGGTGACCGTGGTCGTGCTCATGATCGCCGCTGCCGGAGTGCTGGCACGAGACGTCCGACTTGGCGTCGTCCTGGTCGTGCTGGCGACGATCGTTGTGGTCGTCGCGGAAGCAATGCGGCTGCAGTGGGGACAGCTTGCGTTCGACGTCTTTCGCGAGATGCAGGTGGCGACCGGTGCGCTGGCGCACGGCGCCAATCCGTACGGCCCGACGGTGCAGGCCCTGATTCCTGTCAGTGACCACGGCGCAGTCATGACTCCCGAGCACTTCGGGTATGGACCCGGCATCCTGGTGCTGGGCTTGCCGGGGCGGCTGCTCGGTGATGTGAGACTTTCCCAGGCAGCCATCTGGGTCGCGATTGCAGTCGTGATCGCGCTGGCGGTGCGCCGCCAACCTGTCGCCATTGCGGTGGGTTCGATTGCGCTCGTGCTGCTGTCTCCCTTCGGTGTCGACCTGGCTGAACACGCGTTCAACGACGCCACGGGAGTTGCCTGCCTGCTCCTCTGGTTCCTGGGACGACAACGGCACCCTCGGTTGGCCCGCCTTGCGCTGGGTATCTCGCTCGCCACCAAGCCAACCATCCTCGCCGCGCTGCTCGTGATGCTGGTGTGGTCGCGCGCGGCGCGCCGGGACATCTTGTGGGGGTTAGGGGTCGCGGCTGCGATCGTGATCCCGTTTGCGCTGTGGGACGGGATCGGCAACTTCCTGCATGCGACAGTTGAACTCTGGCTCGGCCCGGTCTTCCTGGTGAACCGCGCTGATGCGATCACCGTCGGAGCCCTGATCCACAGCTACGGTCTTCCGTATCTGCCCAGTGTTGTGATCAGCGTCGCGACGCTCGTGGTGGGGGTGTTGATCCTGCGCCACCGTCCCCGCGATTCGGTCGACCTTCTTCTCGCAGGCGCCGCGCTCACCATCGCCTACCTGATATTGGGACACATTGCGTTCTTGAACTATTACGCGGTCGCAGCGGTGTTGCTCATGGCGGCGATCGCAATCGACGGCAACCGTCGCTTCGCCGCTGACGACGACATTGCGCTGCCAAGAAGTCGTCACTCCCGTCCTCCGAGCGTTCCAACACCACGCGTACCAATCGCGGTGGGATCTCCTTCGGACTGAACCCGGTGCCGGCTCATCGCAGCCGGCGCCGCCTACTCGGCGTAGCGACGGATGCGGTCGTCCTCCTCGCCGTGCTCGCTCTGGTAGAACGAGCAGGATTCCGGCTCGGAGATACACGGCGGCACCGGATGCCGGCCGGTGAACCTGTGGGTCCGCCGGTCAACGTGGCAGTCGGCCTTGTAGCGGGTGAGCAGGCCAAACGGTCCCGCGCTTTCCTTGATGATCTGCTCGAGGTACGGGCAGCGGCGGCCACGCGGTCGAGAGGGCGGTGACTGGCGCTGCGGCTCGGGCCGGCCGCGCGGTGGCGGTGGTTCTGCTCGCATCGACCCCCCGAGTGTAGAACTCCTTACGGGGCAAGCATCGACTGGATACGCGATGCGAGTTCCTTGATCTTGAAGGGCTTGGCGAGCGTCTGAACGTTGCCGTATGCCTCGAGCTTCGGGGCGGTTGAAGCATTGACCAGCGCGCTGACCACCAGCACCTTGGGATCGCTGCCGTGATCGGATCGGATCCGCTCAAGCACCTGGGTTCCGGAGAGGTCGCCGGGCAGCATGAGATCGAGCAGGACCAGGTCAGGCTGGAAGTCCACGAACGCCGCGAGGCCTTCGTCGCCGCTCTTCGCCACCTTCACCTCGTAGCCCTCCATCGTACAGAGCAGAGATTCGATGTCGGCGAGCGCGTAGTAGTCCTCGATGATCAGGACTTTCTTCATGGCGGTACTCGTCGCTGGGCTCATGGGGGGATCCGGCCGAATATAGCACGGGCATTTCAGCGATCCCGATCGGGTGTGACCAACCCGTCACCACCCGGCGCACCCCTGCCACAGCGGCGCCATTGGGGGCGGCGAAGATCAGATCGACCGGTCGATGAGCGTCCCGGTGCCGAGCCCGCCTCCGCAGCACATCGCCTGCAGGCCGTAGCGGCCCTCGCGCCGCTCGAGCTCGTGGAGCAGCGTGGTCATGAGCCGCGCCCCGCTGGCGCCGAGTGGGTGACCGAGCGCGATCGCACCACCGTTGACGTTCACCCGGCTCATGTCCGGATGGTGCTCGTGCTCCCACGCCAGCACCACCGGTGCGAAGGCCTCGTTGACCTCGAACAGATCGATGTCGTCGATGCTGAGACCCGATCGCTCGAGGAGGCGGGTCGTGGCCGGGATCGGTCCGGTCAGCATCGTCACCGGGTCGACGCCGACCACAACCTGCGCGGCGATGCGGGCACGTGGCGTGATCCCGAGCGCGGCAGCCCGTTCCCGGGACATCAGGAGCACGGCGGCGGCGCCGTCGGTGATCTGGGAGCTGTTGCCGGCGTGGAGGATGCCGTCCTGCTTGAACGCCGGCTGCAGAGATGCGAGGGATTCGGCACTCGTGTCCGGCCGGATGCCCTGGTCCTGGCTGATCACGCGACCGTCGCCATTGGCGCCAACCACGACGGGTGCGATCTCGCGATCGAACCTGCCGTTTGCCTGGGCGTCACCGGCCCGGCGCTGCGACCGCGCCGCGAACTCATCGGCCTGCTCGCGAGTGATGTGCCACATCTCCGCGATCATCTCCGCGGCGAGACCCTGAGGTACCAGGTTGTATGCCTCGAGAAGCTCGGGCGGGAACGGCGTGCCCGGGCCCTGGATCACGGTTGCGCCCATCGGCACCCGGCTCATGCTCTCGACCCCGGCGGCAATCGTGATGTCGCACACGCCCGACTGGATCAGGTTTGCCGCGAAGTGGATCGCCTGCTGCGACGAGCCGCATTGGCGGTCAACCGTGGTCGCCGGGACCTCGACGGGAAACCCCGCGGCGAGCACCGCCTGACGACCGATGTTCACCGCCTGCTCCCCGGTCTGCATGACGCATCCGAAGATCACATCGTCGACCATGGCGGGGTCGATCTCTGCACGGCCGGTCACCTCGCGAAGCACATGCGCGGCGAGGATGACCGGATGCACGTCGCGAAGATCACCGTTGCGATGGTTGCCTCGCCCCATCGGCGTGCGCACCGCCTCGACGATCACGACGTCAGTCATGGTTCCACCTGTTGCTTGGTCGGGCCGCCAACCTTAGCAGCGGGAGTGGCGTCAGCCGCCGAAGCGGTAGACGCTCTCGAGAACCGGTCTCGGCGCCGAGCCGTCGAGCAGATTCGCCGGCCCGCGCTCGGCGGCGACGAGCTCCCAGCCACTTGGAGGAGCCTGGTCGAACGGGCTCAGCACGAGCACATCGCCGGCGCTTGGGTGGCTCGCGTAGGCGAAGTCGGGAGCGACCACCTCCATCCCCAGCGCCGTCAGCCCCGGGGTGGCGTCGTCGGTCGCCGGGTGCGCCGGAGGGGGCGGGAGGTAGGCGAAGAAGGCTTCGATGTATGGCTGGTCGAGGGTGTCGGACAGGAAGATCCGGTGTGAACCCGCGATGGCGCGCGCGGTGGAGATCGCCGCGGTTTCGCCGGTGTCGAAGAACGGGGCCGCGCGGTTCGGGTAGGCCGCGTAGAGGTCGACGGTGAAGAAGGCCGCCTGCACCAGCAGGCCCGCGCCGAGCACGCCGGCCACGACCCGGCCCGCCCTGGGCCGTCCGGCCAGTGCGATGCGAAGCCCGTCCGCCCCGAGCACGGCGAGAACGACGACGAATGGCAGCATCCCCGACGAGCGCAGTGCGTGGGGCGTCCCGTTGTTGGTGAGCGCCGCGGCCACCGGGGCCAGCAGGATGCCCGCGACGAGGAATCGCACCATCGGCTCTCTGCGCCGCTGCCAGCACACAACCACCCCCGCGATGAGCAGCGGCAGCATCACCCACAGGAGCATCCCGCCGATCTCGGTGTTCTGACGAGGGTTCGCGTCACCGTGGAGGAAGAGGAAGCCGGGGCTGAAGTACGAGAAGTAGTTGGTGAGAAAGCGGTCGATGACGTCACCCAGCGGCGCGCCGTCGGCCCAGATGCTGATCGATGCGAAGCGGCCGGTGAGCGCACCGGGGTTGAGCAGCGAGTAGACGGCGAGCAGTAGATACCCGGCGGCGACGGGGACCAGTGCTCGCCACCAGCCGCGTACCTTCGCCGGCCCCCAGGCGAGCGCCAGCGCCATGGCGATCAGGAGGACCTCGAGCCTCGCGGTCGTGTACGCGTAGATGGCGACGGCGAGGAACACGCCTGTGATGCCGAACTGACGCGCCGTCGGGGGCCGGCCGGTGAGGGACCAGAGCGCCCCGGAGAGCAGAGCGACCATCGAGATCGTCTCGAAGCCGACGCGGCTCTCGATCACCAGCCAGGGGGTGAGAGCAGTCAGGGCGAGGGTGCCGAGCGTGATCATCCGCGAACCGGTGAGGCGCCAGGCCGCCGCGGTGAGGAACCCCACCGCCACGCAGCCGAAGAGAGCCGCGGGAACGCGCTCCACCGCGACCGTCAGCGGCAGGAATCGGACCAGCGCGGCGACTCCATAAACGTAGATGGGGTTCTTGTACTCGCCGAACGCCTCGAAGAAGAGCGGAAAGTGGACCCCGTGCTCATCGACGCCGAAGTGGGCGATCGTCCAGGCGTTGTAGCCGATCGACGCCTCATCCACGTAGTTGCCGGGCGGGGAACCCGAGAGGTCGACGAGGTTGCGGACGACGACGAGGGCCGCGAACACGGCAATGGAGCCGACCCAGAGGCGGCCGTGCGACCGATCCGCCGCCGGCTCAGCCTTCACGCACGCGCAGCGGCGACGAAATCGATGAACAGCCGGCGCGCCCAGTCGCGGTCGAGGTACAGCTCCTCAGGGTGACACTGGACTCCGACCACGAAGCGCCGCCCCGGGTGCTCCACCGCCTCGACCAGCCCGTCGTGGGCTCGCGCAGTGACCACCAGGTCGCGGCCGAGATCGCGCAACGCCTGGTGATGCATGCTGTTGACATCGACCTGAGGCGCGGCGGCGATGGTGTGCAGCCGTGAGTTGGGAACCACGTCGATGTTGTGCGTGAGCTCCTGGCGCGACCCGTCCTGCGAGTGGTTGTGCTCCGTCGCGCCCTGGGTGCCGACGTCCTGCCAGAGGGTCCCCCCGAGCGCGACGTTGAGAACCTGCGCGCCGCGGCAGATGGCGAGCAGCGGCTTGTCGGCCTCGAGCGCCCAACCCGCCAGCAGCATCTCCGCACGATCGAGATCGTTGTCGACCTCGACCGCGCAGTCGGCACGCGTCGCTTCGCCGTACAGGGTCGGCTCGACATCCGGACCGCCCTGGAGACAGAGCGCGTCGCAGAGATCGAAGAGCTCGCGCAGCCTCGGCTCGGCAAGCGACGAGCTGATTCCGAGCGGAGTCCCGCCGGCGCTCTCGAGCGCGTCGAAGTACGCGCGGTTGCGGGCGAGATCCGCAGGCAGTCCCTTCTCGTGCAGAACCCGCAAGGTGATGCCGATCAACGGCGAACGTGTCATGGCAGGGCTTTCCCGGTGTGGCTAGGACGTGAAGCTGAAACGTCCGATGTGCAGCCAGGGTGACAGTACCCCGGATTCCCCTTCGCCGAGCTCGAGTCGCCGCTCGCGGCTCACGTGCAGCACGTTGGCGAGCGCGTCGACGATGCTCTGCGTGAAGCGCAGGTCCTTGACCGGGCGGGTGATGCTGCCGTTCTCGATGAGGAACGTTCCCTCGCGGGTCATCCCGGTGATCACGGTGCGCAGCGGATGGACGTCGCGCACGTACCAGAGCCTGGTGATATACAGCCCACGCGACACCAGGGCGACCATCTCCTGCCAGGGTATGTCGCCCGCGTCCATGGCGACGTGACGGGGGAGCGGCCCCCAGGTGTTCGGCTGCGGCAGCGAATGACCGGTCGACTCGACGCCGTCCTGCAACGCCGTCGGGGTGTCGTAGACGACAGCCGCGCACACTCCGCGGTCGATCATCGTCACCGGTCGCGTCGACACCCCCTCGTCGTCAAACGGGAAGGGAAAGATCTCGGGTGTCTGTGCGTCGTCGCGGATGGTGATCGAGTCACTCATCAGTCGCTCGCCGATGCGCATGAAACTACGGTGCTCCTGCACAGCGAGGGCGCTGAATCCCACCCAGGACAGGTGTTCGAGCAGGTCGGTCACAGCGTAGGGCGACAGGATGACCTCGTAGTCAGTGGGCACGATCGCGGTCGCTCCCTGATTGCGCTCGCAGGTATCGACGACCTCGGCCGCGATGCCGTCGACGTCGAGTGCGCCGATGTCGGCGGAGTGGCGTGACGCGTAGCCCCCGCCGTCATCGCCGCGGGCCACCGTCACCAGGCTTGCCTGGGTGGAGGTCGCCGACCTGCGAAGCCCGGAGCTGGTGACGATCGCGGTCGTGGTCGTGGTCGTGCTCAGCGCTCCGTAGGAGTTGAGTCGGTGAGCCTCGGCGGCGCCGGTGATGACCGAGACGAGTTCCGCACGCTCCTGCGGCGTGGCCGCGGCGGTTGCCTCAGCGAATGCCGCGGGGTGATCGCCGGCATCGTCGGTCGGGAGGGGGAGCGGTGACACGTCGGGCGAGGTGGTCACGCGACGGCTCTCCTCAGCGGCGGCGAACGCGAGCCGCACGGCACGGTCGCCGTGTCCTCGCACCTCTCCGACACCGATGCGCCCATCGTTGATGAGCCGGACCCTGATATGGCGGAATTGCTCGGCGACGCTCTGATGAATTTCGTTGCCGGCGAAGCGGGTCAGCTCGCTCCGTGAGGAGGCGATGATCACCTCGGCCTCACCATGCTCCAGGGACGCCAGCGCTCGGTCCCCGACGTCCAGCAGCTCGTCGCCGGCGTTCACCGGGCGGGCTCCACGCGGACGTTGCGGAAGCGGCACGGAGCCGCGCCGTGCCCGACGTGCATCAACTGCGAGGGCTGGCCCTTGCCGCAGTTCACCACGCCGAACATCTGCCATTCGGCCGGTCCCGCGACCGCGTCGCACGACCCCCAGAACTCGGGCGTCTGGCCGCTGTAGATCGGGTTGCGTACGAGGCGGGTCCGCTTTCCGCCGACGATCTCCCACCCGTTCTGCGTGCCGAACTGAAAGTTGAGGCGCCGGTCGTCGATGCTCCACGAGCGGTTGGTCTCCAGGTAGACCCCATGTTCGGTGGTGGCGATCATCTCCTCGAGGCTCGACGTTCCCGCCTCGAGGTTGACGTTGGTCATGCGGATGATCGGCAGCCGCGACCAGCCGTCAGCCCGCATCGCGCCGTTGCTGACCTGGCCGATCGCTTCGGCGGTCTCGCGCGACGAGAGATACCCGGTGAAGATGCCCTGGTCGACGAGCACCGAACGCTGGGCGGGCACACCCTCGTCGTCCCAGCCAAAGGTGCCGAGCCCGGGTGCACGTGTGGAATCGGCCGTCAGGGTCACGTGCTCGCTCCCGTAACGGAAGGTCCTGAGCAGGTCGGGAGTAAGAAAGGAGGTTCCCGCGTAGGCGGCCTCGTGCCCGAGCACGCGGTCGAGCTCGGTGGGATGGCCGCAGGACTCGTGGACCTGGAGTGCCGCCTGGGTGGCATCGAGGATCACGGTCATGGTCCCGGCCGGGCACTCGGGTGCGCTCAGCAGCGCCACCGCCTCCTCGGCCACCCGGCCGCCGTTCCCCGGCAGATCGAACGCCAGGACGGCCTCCCACCCTGCGCAGACCTGGTGCCGCCCGAAGCTGTTCGGGAAACTGCGCGTCTGCACCTCGTCGTCGCTGGTCGCGGTGGCGTCGAGGCCACCACCGGACTCGATGATGATCTGGTCGAGCACCGCGCCCTCACTGCTCGCGAAATGTCGCACCTCGCGAACGAACTCCAGCGAGCATTCCCTCACCCGGATCTGGGGAAGGTGCGACATGGCTTCGTCGGTTCGCAGCAGGAGACCGACCTTGTCGTCGAGGGAGATCTCGAAGGGATCGCGAACCACCGGCGTCCGGTACTCGCCGACGAGGGCGGGGGCGGGGGCGAGCCGAACCGGCGTGCGGTTGATCCGCGACGAGGCCTTTGCGATCCGGACCGCCTGGCGGGCGGTTTCCTCGGCGCTCGCCGCGTTGAGATCGTCGATGCTCGCGAACCCCCAGGCCCCACCCGCGATCACGCGGATGCCGATGCCTTCATCCTCGAAGAGCTCCACGGAGGCGACGACGCCATTCTTGACCGTCAACCGCTGAACGGTTCGATTGATGACCCTGCAATCGGCATACGAGGCCCCCGCAACGGAGGCCGCATCGAGCGCTCGTTCACTGAGATGACGCACGAGGGCCGAGTATACGGGCCGTCGTGCCGGCGAACGTGCGGCCTAGCCGGCGCAGTTTCCCCCCGAGCAGTACCACGCGGCGGTGTCGAAATCAGGAACGAGATCGTTCTGCACGACGCCGTACATGCTCGACGAGTAGGTGTTGACGATGACCTGCTGATACAGCGGAATCGCCGGCAGCAATGTGGCGAGCCGCTGGTCGGCGAGCACGTAGTCATGGGCACGTGCGGTGAGATCGGCGTTGTTGCGAGCAAGATCGAGGTCGGCGTCCAGCTGGGTGTCGTTGAGCCCGCTGAAGTTCATGCCGACCCCGAGATCCGCGCTGGAAGGAACAGCGGCGGCGTTCAGACACGCTCCGCCGCAGTCACCGTGCCAGATGGAGGAGAGCGTATCGGGTTCGCCGGGGAGACCGAGCCCGACGGTGTAGAGCACCGCGTCGAACGCGTGCGTCGCCAGCGGGCCGCCATCGGCGAACGAGGCGAAGAAGCGTGCCGCCGGGAGGTTCGGTGCGAACGCAGCCGGCACGTTGATGCCGATCTTGGCCAGATCCGCGCGGATCATCGACTCCTCCGCGACGCGCACCGGGTCGTCGCTGGTGGTTCCGAGATTGATGACCAGGCAGGTGCCATCCTTGGCGGCGCGATAGTCCTGCCCGTCAGGTGCGCTGCCGCACTTGGCGGTGCGACTGTCGCCGGCGTCGTCGAGCAACGAGTTGGCCGCCGCGGGGTCGGCGGCCGTGGTCGGGACTGCGGCACCATCGAGATAGCTCGCTCCGAGGTTCATCCACGAGTCGGGAGGAACCGTCGTGATGCCGGGCGCGACCGCCTTGACGATCGCCTGCCGGTCGATGCCGAGAAGCATGGCCGCGCGGATGCCGGCGTTCGCCGTGTCCTCGTTCTCCTCGGCAGCGGGGTTGTCGCACAAACCGCCGTCCGCCGCGCAGAGGTTGAACATCAGCACCTCGGCTCCCGAGCCCGCCACGGGGTCCACCGTCAGCGGCGCGGTGTGAGCGCGGACCGCCGCGACGAGTGAGGGCAGCGCCGCAAGCCCGAGGTTCAGCCCGACCTGCACCGCGCCGGAACGCACGTCCTTCTGTTCGGTGGCGAGGTCGGGCTCGATCCTGAAGATGATCTTGTCGAGGTGGGCGAGGCCTGTCTGGTCCCAGTAGTTGGGGTTGCGCACGAGCACCACCTGGGACCCCGGGGTGTCGCTTGACATGACGAATGGCCCGGTGCCGTCGAGCACGGTGCTCAACGATGCGGTGCCCTTGAACGCGGCGGCGTTGCCCGAACCCTTGGTCAGATCGAGGCTGGTCGCGCTCGATCCCAGGTCGCCGCCGGATGCCAGGAGCGGATCGAGCACTGCCGCGGGCAGGATCCCGTCCACACCGCTGCCCAGGGCGAGATAGGGCCCGTACTGGGACTTGAAATCGACGACCGCGGTGTAGCGGTCGAGCTCGGTGCACCTCGTGACCTGGTTCCATCCCGTGGCGGACGCGAGGGGTGTCGGGTTCGGTTTGCCCTGGGCCCCGTACGCGAGCCAGTGGAGCTCGAAGGTGTCGCACACGTCGTGCGAGGTGAGGTCGCTCCCGTCGTCCCAGCGCACGCCCTGTCTGAGGTGCCAGGTCACGCACATCGCCGCCGCGGTGTCGGCGCAGCCGGTCGTCTGCACACCGCCGTCGGCAACCGTTGGGACCGCGGTCGCGAGGTCAGGGCTCCAGTAGTCCGCCTCGGAGGTCGAGGTTGCAGTCGCGGCTGTCGACCGGTACCACAGCAGACCTTCTTCGACGGGCGCCGCGATCACGCCGGCGAAAGGCAGGCTCCCCACGATCCCGGCGTCGAGCAGCGTCGTGGGTGCCTGCCATACGCCGACGGTCACCGTCCCACCCTGGGTTGCCGTGCCGTTGGGAGCGAGGGTGGGGGACTTCGCCGGGGGTGAGGACGTGCACCCGGAGACGAGGACTGCCAGCACGGTCGCGGGCGCCATCGCCGAGCGCCACCGGCGATGGCTCGGGGGAATGGGTGGGCGGCCCGCTGCAAACACGAGCGTGCATTGTGCCCCGCTCGTATAGTGGAACCGGAGTGGTAGTTGGGCTGATGGGGATATTCGCGGGTAGGGCGGAATCTGGAGTCATGCCATGAGGATCGGCCGTGGGGCACCGCGAAGACGAGACCCGAGGCGGCGATTTCGCAACCGGCTGTTGGTCGGCATGGTCGGGGTTGCGCTGCTCCCGCTCGTCACCTTCGCGGTTCTCGCGGTGTTCGAGCTCGACACCGTCGCGAAGAGCACCGCCAACGCGACCGAATCTTCAATCCTCCAGCGCCAGCAGGGTATCGCCGACTCGGCGCTGGACAGCCGTGCCGCGTCGCTCGACAGGACCATGAGCGCCATCAACACCGACGTGCAGGATGGGCTCGCCAGCGCGCTCGTCAAAGCACTGACGGTCACGCAGCCCGCCACGCTCCCGGCGACGGGTCCGGGCACGTATTCGCCACCGCCGCCACATGTCGCACCGGACCCGAAGTTCGAAAACGCGACCGCCGCATCCCAGGTCGTCCAGGAGGTATCGCTGGTACTGAAGAACAATCCGTCGATCAACGCGGTGTGGTTCGAGGATGAGAAGACCGGCGCGATCCGCGTCTACCCTGGGGTCAACGGTCCCGGGGACCTCGTTGCCAATGGATACGATTCGCGCAACCCGGAGCTGCGCGGTGGTCAAAACGTGCTCGCCAGCTCCGAGGGAGGGGTTGGGACCGCAAATCAGCCAAGTCAATGGACTCAGCCCGGCGCCAACGGACCGTTCTGGACCGATCCGTATCCACAAATCGAGGACGCGCAAATCGGCGTCAGCGCCTGGTACCAGGCCACGCCGTCCATGCAGGTGGGAGTGGATGTCTCGGTGACGAAGTTGATCGAGCCGGCGGTCGGCTCGGCCTCCAGCACCGTCGACCCCTTGATCGTGAGTGCCTCGGGCATCGTGGTCTACGCGTCGCCGCAGTCCGCCACGGACTTCCCGGGCGCCGCCACGGGTTTGGTGTTCGCCGCGAAGCAGCCGCGCTTCATGAGCTCTCTCGCGCGCATGGAAATAACCGGCGTCATGCCGCAGACACCGCTGACGGCGACCCTCGACCGGGCCGGTTCGGACGTCTTCACCGCTCCCGTGTACAGCGGCCACTGGATCATCCTCAACCCCGTTCCGGTGAGCGCGCTCGAGCCAAACCTCAGCGCCCTCACCCTCGGCGTCAACGACAGCGTCCACCGCCTTTTCCCCGTCACCGTCCTGCCGGTGCTCATCCTGCTGGTCGGGCTCGCCTTCATCGCGACGACACTGCTGTCCCGCCGTATGTATCTCCCGGTGCAGGCGCTCACCGACCACGCCGTGCTCGAGGAGCGCACCCGGCTCGCCCGCGAGATCCACGACACCCTCGCGCAGCAGTTGACCGGCATCGTGCTGGAGCTCGAAGCCGCCGACACGCTACTGAACCGAGGATCGGAGCGGCGCGCGAAGTCCTCGGTGGAGAAGGCTCGTGAGCTCGCTCGCAGCGCACTCCAGGAAGCACGCCGGTCGGTCTGGAACCTTCGCCCGGCTCCGCTCTCCGCAACCGGCCTCGTGGCCGCCATGAGCCACGAGGTGGAAGCCTGGGAGGAGCGAACCGGCATCCCCGCCCGGTTTCGGGCTCGCGCCGTGCCCGAGCACCCACCACTCTCGCCAACCGCCGAGGTCGCGCTCCTCCGCATCGGTCAGGAGGCGCTCTCCAACGCGGCCCGCCACGGCAAGCCCGAGCACGTCGACGTCGAGCTGCGCGCCCATGCGCAGGAGCTCGTGCTGTCGATCCACGACGACGGGGTCGGCTTCGATCCGTCGGCGAGCACGCCACGCGAGGACTGTTTCGGCCTCGACGGCATGGCCGAGCGAGCACGCAATGCCGGCGGCACACTCACGGTGGTGAGCGCTCCCGGGAGCGGGACGACGGTCACCACCAGGCTTCCGTTCACCGAGGTTGTGGCTCAAGCGGTCAGCGCATGATCAGCGTGCTCGTGGCCGACGATCATCCGGTGGTTCGGGACGGTCTGTGCACGATGCTCGAGCTCGAGCCCGACATCAAGGTCGTCGGCAGGGCCGCTGACGGCGCCGAGGCTGTTGAACAGGCGCGCCGGACTCACCCCGACGTCATTCTGCTGGACGTCCAGATGCCGGTGATGGATGGCATCGAAGCCCTCCGGAAGATTCGCGCCCGCGACCCCGAGGCTCGCGTGATCGTTCTCACCACCTACCGCAACGAGGACTACATCTTCCCCTCGCTCAAGGCGGGTGCGCTCGGCTATCTGCTCAAGGATTCGACCCGCGAGGAGCTCGCCGGCGCCATCCGGGCGGTCGCCAACGGCGAGTCCCTGCTCGATCCGCAACTCGTCAGCGCCGCCGCCGAGCACATGCCGTCGATCACCCGGCGCGAGCGCGATGTGCTGCGTCTGATGGCAGACGGCAAGAACAACGCGGAGATCGCGGTGCTGCTCTTCCTCAGCGAGAACACGGTGAAGACGCACGTGAGCAACATCCTCGAGAAGCTCGGCTGCAAGGATCGTGCGGCCGCGGTGCTCCTGGCCTGGAGACGCCACATCATCTAGGCCCCAATAGACTGTCCCGGCAATGGAAACGGTGGGCGTTGGACTGCTCGGGCTCGGGACGGTGGGAACCGCTGTGGCCAGGCGGCTCATCGATGAGTGGGAGATGCTCGGCGAGCGAGCCGGGGCGACGCCGGTGTTGCGCTGCGTCGCCGTGCGCGACCTGTCGCGAACCCGGGGCATCGATCTGAAGAACGCGAGGCTCCTCGGCGACCCCGAGGCCGTGGTCGCCGACCCTGCGGTCGCGATCGTCGTCGAGGCGATCGGTGGCACCGATCCTGCCACCGCTCTGATCGAATCGTCCCTCCGCGCCGGCAAGACGGTGGTCACGGCCAACAAGGCCGTGATGGCGACGTCTGGTCCTCGCCTCAGCGCGCTCGCGGCCGAGCACGGTGCGCGTCTCTATTTCGAAGCGACTGTCGGTGCGGGACTGCCGATCATCGCGCTCCTCCGCGGAAGCCTGCTCGGCGATCGCATCTCCGCGCTCGACTGCGTGATCAACGGTACGACCAACGTCATCCTCACCCAGATGCGAACGCCCGGCGTCAGCTTCGCCCAGGCACTCGCCGATGCCCAGCGCCGTGGGTTTGCCGAAGCGGACCCGTCGCTCGACGTCGACGGCTGGGACGCCGTGCACAAGCTGGTGATCCTCGCCTGGCTCGCGCTCGAGACCTACGTCGCACCCGACGCCGTCGACCGCGGGGGGGTTCGCGACGTGGCCGGCGCCGATGTCGGCGCGCTCGCCGAGCTCGGTTATCGCGTTCGACTCCTCGGCCACGCCGAGCGCGCACCCGGCGGCGCCGTGCACCTGCGCGTCCGGCCAACCGCGTTCGCCAGGGGTCACCTCCTTCACGATGTCGATGATGCTGACAACGCTGTCATCATCTCGAGCGATCTCGCGGGGACGGTGATGCTGCGAGGCCTCGGCGCGGGTGGCGCATCGACCTCGAGCGCCGTGGTGAGCGACCTGGTCACGGCGGTGCGGGAACGCGGCCAGGCGGGGGGACGCCGGGCATCAGCGCCCGCCGGGGTTGCCATGCTCGGCGATGACGACGTGGAGGTGGCCGGCTACGTCCGTGTTCGGCTCTCGGGCGAGCCCGATGCTCGGGCGCTCGTGCTCCAGGCACTGGAGGACCGCGGCCTCGCCGTCGACGCTGCGGTCGACCTGCCCGGATCGGAGCTGATCGTGCTCACCGGGATGTCGCCCCGCGCCGTCCACGACCGTGCCCTCGAGACGCTCGACACGCTCACGTCGGTCGATCAGATCCTCGGCGCGCTCGACCGGGTCGAGGCGTAGACAGCTCGGCATGACCACCCGAATGCGGGGCGTCCTTTCCCGCTGGGCCGATCGCCTCGCGCTCCCCGCTGACGCACCGCATATCAGCCTCGGCGAGGGGGACACGCCCTGCGTCGAGTCGCTCACCATCGGACCGTCACTGGGCCTCGCTTCGCTGCATTTCAAGCTCGAGGGGATGAATCCGACCGGCTCCTTCAAGGACCGCGGGATGGTCGTGGCCGTCGCGGCCGCGCTTCATGAGGGCAGCCGGGCGATCATCTGCGCATCGACCGGAAACACCAGCGCGTCGGCAGCCGCGTACGGAGCGCGCTTCGGGCTGCGCACCGTCGTGGTCGTGCCCCGCGGGCACATCGCGTCGGGCAAGCTCGTCCAGGCACGGGTCCACGGCGCCACCGTCGTGAGTGTCAACGGGGGATTTGACGTCGCGCTGCGGATCGTGCGCGAGCTCTGCGAACGCCACCCGGTCACGCTCGTCAACAGCGTGAACCCGAATCGCATCGAGGGTCAGAAGACTGCCGCATTCGAGATCGTTGACGAGCTCGGCGACGCTCCCGACGTGCTCGCGCTGCCGGTGGGCAACGCGGGCAACATCACCGCCTACTGGCGCGGTTTTCGTGAGGATCACCGCGACGGGCGGTCGAGCCGGTTGCCGCGCATGTTCGGCGGCCAGGCGGCAGGGGCGGCGCCACTCGTCCTTGGACGCCCCGTCGATGACCCTCAAACCGTGGCGACCGCGATCCGCATCGGCAACCCGGCGTCATGGGAGGGAGCGATCGAGGCCCGCGACCAGTCCGAGGGACTGATCGCCTCGGTCAGCGATGACAAGATTCTCGACGCGCAACGGCGCCTGGCGAGTCTCGAGGGAATCTTCTGCGAACCTGCCTCCGCCGCGGCATTGGCGGTGCTCGAGCGGGCCATCGGAGAAGGGGCGGTGGCCCCGGGGGCGCACGCGGTGTGCGTCCTCACCGGTAACGGCCTCAAGGATCCCGGCGCCGTCGAGGCCGCATTCACGCCGATCCTCGAGATCCCCGCCGACGCAGGCGCGCTGGCGCACACGATCGGGGCCTGATTTCGCGTGCGTGTTCGTGTCGCGGTGCCCGCCAGCGTCGCCAACCTCGGTCCGGGATTCGACATCCTCGCGCTTGCCCTGCAGTTGCAGAACGACATTCGTGCGGAGCAGCGGACTGGAGCGTTGACCATCGACGCCGGCCCCGGCGCCCCGCTGGAGCTCAACGATCCGGGGCGCAACCTGGTGACGATCGCCTACGCGCAGTCGTGCGTGGCGCTCGGCGTTCCCGTCGAGGGTGTCCATTTCGCATGTGTGCATCGGATCCCGATCGGGCGGGGCATGGGGTCGAGTGCGGCCGCGACGCTCGCCGGCGTGC
>JBAPOS010000042.1:0-9805 GCA_049279755.1 Candidatus Dormiibacterota bacterium
CCGTGGACGCGCGGCCGTCCCGGAGACGTGCTTGCGCACTCGGCGGCGGCGCCGAGCGCGGGCGGCGCTTCGATCGTGCTTCGTGAACATGCTGAGCAGCCTTCTTCTTATGTACTCGTTCGGTTACTTGGTCTTGCCGGCCTTCCCGGACTTGCCGGCCTTGCGGCGAAGCTTCTCGCCACGGTAAAGGATGCCCTTCCCTTTGTACGGCTCGGGCTTCCTGAAGGAACGAATCTTGGCGGCCACCTGCCCGACCACCTCTTTGTCCGAGCCGCTGATCGAGATCTGCGTCGGCGCCGGGACCTCGATGTTGATCCCCTCGGGCGGCGTGTACCGGATCGGGTGGGAGTAGCCGAGGGTCAGGACCAGGTCTCCACCCTGGCGTGCGGCGCGGAAGCCGACGCCGACGAGGTCGAGCTCACGCGTGAAGCCGCCGCTGACACCCTGGACCATATTCGCCACGAGCGTCCGGGTGAGCCCGTGCAGGGACCGATGGATGCGCGCGTTTGAGGGACGGTCGACCGTGATCGTGCCGGTCTCGACGTTGATGAGCATCGATGGCGCAAAGGTCCGCTGCAACGTCCCCCGAGAGCCGGTGACGCTGAGACGGTTGCCGGTCTCGAGGGCGACCTGAACTCCGTCGGGAACCGGGATCGGAAGCTTGCCAATGCGCGACATCAGACCCGACCTACCACACGAACGCGACGACTTCGCCGCCCAATCCAGCGCGCTGCGCGGCGCGACCGGTCATCAATCCGCGCGAGGTCGAGATGATCGCAACACCCAGTCCGCCGAGAACCCGAGGGATCTCAGATTTGCGCGCGTAAACGCGCAACCCGGGACGGCTGATCCGGCGCAGGCCGGAGAGTGCGCGGCCACGCGGGCTTCCCGGTTTGAGCGTGACCGTGAGCAGCTGCATCGGCGCTTCACCGGTGACCTCGTAGCCGTCGACAAAGCCCTCCTCGGTGAGCACGCGCGCGATCTCCACCTTCATCTTCGACACCGGGATCGCCACAGTGCGGTGATGCGCCTGGTTGGCGTTGCGGATGCGGGTCAGCATGTCCGCGATGCTGTCACTGGTCATGGATCACCACGAGCTCTTCTGGACGCCAGGTATCTGTCCGATGCTGGCGAGTTGACGGAAACAGATGCGGCACATGCCGAACTTGCGCATATAGGCACGCGGGCGACCGCACACACCGCAGCGGTGATGCGCTTGCGTGGAGTACCGGGCGGGCCGGTTCGCCTTGGCGATCAGCGATTTCTTTGCCATCGGTCAGTTCTTCCTGAAGGGCATCCCGAGCCCGGTGAGCAGTGAGCGGCCCTCCGCGTCCGTTCGGGCGGTGGTCACGATGCACACCTCCAGCCCGCGAAGCTTGTCGATCTTGTCGTAGTCGATCTCCGGGAAGACGAGCTGCTCGCGCAACCCAAGTGTGTAATTGCCGTGACCGTCGAACGCCTTCGGATCGACACCGCGGAAGTCTCGAATGCGGGGCAGCGCCACGTTCAGCAACTTGTCAAGGAAGTCGAACATCCGGCGCCCTCGCAGCGTCACCTTGACACCGATGGGCATGCCTTCGCGCAGCTTGAACGCTGCGACGGACTTTCGCGCCCTGATGACGATCGGTGCCTGACCGGTGATCAATTTCAGATCAGCGATGGCGGCGTCGATCGCGCGTGGATTGGTGATCGCCTCACCGAGGCCGATGTTGACGACGACCTTCTCGACCGAGGGCACCTGCATGGCGTTGAGATAGCGGAACTCCGCCACCAGCGAGGGCACGATCTCGTCGACGTACCGGCGGCGAAGGCGAGGCAGCTCGGCGGTCTCGACGGCCATCACACCACCGCCCTGTCGAACGTCTCGCCGCACTTCTTGCACACGATCACGCGACGTCCGAGCTCGTCCACGCCGTGTGAGATGCGCGTTCGCTTCTCGCAGCGGTTGCAGACGAGCATGACGTTGCTGTAGGCCACCGGTCCGTCGAAGTCGACGATGCCGCCCTGGATGTTGCCCTTCACGCCGGACTTGGTGTGGCGTTTGAGGAGGTTCACGCCACGCACCGCAACTCGTTGCTGCTCGGGAAGGATCCGCTCGACAACGCCACGCTTGCCCTTGTCCTTGCCGCTGATCACCTCGACGTTGTCGCCCTTGCGGATATCGAGCGGGCGCAGATGTCCATGCGCCCACCCCTCGTGGATGAGGGTGGCGCGGTGCCTGCGTTGGACCTTTGTCGCCATCTCAGATCACCTCCGGGGCGAGGCTGACGATCTTCATGAAGTTCCTCTCGCGCAGCTCGCGCGCCACCGGACCGAAGATTCGCGAGCCGCGCGGGTTGTTCTGTGGCGTGATCAACACCGCCGCGTTCTCGTCGAAGCGGATGTTGCTCCCGTCGGGGCGCTTGTACTCCTTGGTGGTGCGCACCACGACCGCCCGAACCACGTCGCCCTTCTTCACCTGGGCATTCGGCTGCGCGACCTTGACGGTGCCGATGATGACGTCACCCACCGAGGCGTACTTGCGATAGCTCCCGCCGAGCACTCGGATACAGAGCAGCTCGCGCGCGCCGCTGTTGTCCGCCACCTTGAGCACCGATTCCTGCTGGATCATGTCAGCGAGCCTTCTCCAGGACTTCGGCTATCCGCCACCGAGTCTCCTTGGAGATCGGCCGGGTCTCGACGATGCGAACGCGATCGCCGACGCCGCACGCGTTCTCCTCGTCGTGAACCTTGAAGCGGCGCGTGTGACGGACGACCTTCTTGTAGAGCGGGTGCGGCTTGAGCACCTGCACCACCACGATCACGGTCTTCTCCATCTTGTCGCTCACGACCACCCCGTCGCGAACCTTGCGACGCGGACGCGTCGCCTGGGTTGCGTCACTCATCGACATCCTCCTGGGCGTCGACGGGCTCGGCGTCTTCAGGCGTGGGCTCGTGGGCGGGCTCCGAGGACTCGGCAACCGGAACTGCGGCGGGGACGACGGCCGGCACCTCGAGGCGCGGGGCGGGCTTGGCCGCTCGCGGCGCCCGAGCCGGCTTCGATTTCGACGCTGCTGGACGAGCCACAGCTTCTTCGACCAGCTCGGGCCGAAGTCCGCGTTCGATCTCGATCTTCACGGTCATGGCGCGGGCGATCTCGTGCCTGATCTCGCGAACCTGGCGGTGGTTCTCCACCTGTCCGGTCGCCTGCTGAAACCGCACCTCGAAGAGCCGCCGACGCTGCTTGCTCAGATGGTCGTCGAGCTCGACCATGGTCATCCGGCGCAGCTCGTTGAGGGTGTCGGTCTGCTTGGTCACAGTGTCGCTGCCTCGAGGTCCGATCCGGTCTCCTCGCGAACGAGGAACCGCGTCTTGATCGGCAGCTTGAACGCGGCAAGGCGCATCGCCTCCTGAGCGGTCTCCCGAGTGACGCCCGCCATCTCGAAGAGGACTCGACCGGGAAGCACCACGGCAACCCAGCCCTCGGGCTGGCCCTTGCCACTTCCCATCCGGGTTTCCGCCGGCTTCTTGGTGAACGCGTGGTCGGGGAAGACGCGAATCCAGATCTTGCCGCCGCGCTTGACGTGGCGGGTCATGGCTCGCCGGGCCGCTTCGATCTGCCGGTTGGTCATCCAGCACTGCTCGGTCGCCTGGAGCCCATAGGTCCCGAAGTCGAGCTTGTTGCCACGCTGCGCGGCACCCGTCCTCCGCCCGCGATGGAGCTTGCGATGTTTGGTTCGCTTGGGCATCAGCATCGCTACTCCTCCTCTTCCTCGGCGACGTCAACCGGCGCGTCGGCCTTCTTGATCAACTTCTTGGGCGCGCGCGACACCGAAGCAGGCTTCTTCGCTGTCACCGGCTTGCGCCGGGCCGGCGCTCGCTTGGGTGTCAGCTTCTCGACCTTCTCACCGCTCGCAGCGGGGTCAACCCCGGCTGCCGCGATGACCTCCTCGTCCTCATCGATCTCGACGATGTCCTCGGTCGGGACCTCCTCGGTGTCGACATCGGGAATGTCGAGCACCTCGACGACGGCCGCCTCTTCGGGCGGAGCTTCGGCGACGCGCGCGGCGGGCACGGGAACGCGATCCTCGAGGCCGCGGTCCTCGGCGCGATCCTTGCCCGGCGCGATCGGCTCACCGGTCGCGGTCACGAAGTCGCCGAGGTAGAGCCAGCACTGCACGCCGATGCGCCCGAAGGTCGTCCGCGCTTCGGCTTTGCCGTAGTCGATGTTCGCGCGCAGCGTGTGCAGCGGCACGCGACCGTCGCGGTCCCACTCCCGGCGTGACATCTCCGATCCACCGAGCCTCCCGCTCACCTGGATCTTCACGCCTTTGGCCCCCGCGCGCATGCTGCGCATCAGGGTTTGCTTGAGGGCACGGCGGAACGCGATGCGCTTCTCGAGCTGCGAGGCGACGTTCTCCGCGACGAGCGTCGCGTCGAGCTCTGGCGTCTTGATCTCGTGGATGGTGACGCGCACCTTCTTGCCCGAAATCCGTTCGAGCTCGTCGCGCAGCGCGTCGACCGATGCACCCTGCTTGCCGATCACGATCCCGGGCTTCGCCGTCTGGATGATCACGGTGAGCTGGTTGGCGCTGCGCTCGGTCTCGATGCGTGCAAGGCCCGCATTGCGCAAACGGCTGCCGATGAGGCGCCGCATGGCGATGTCCTCATGGAGGAGCTTCGTGTACTCCTTGTCGGCGTACCAGCGCGCGTCCCAGTTCCGGTACACGCCGAGCCGGAAACCGATCGGATTGACTTTCTGACCCATCTACTCAGCCTCTTCCGTGGTCGGCTTGGGTGCGCGGCGGCGTGCCGGGCGTGGCCGGGCGGCGGGTGCGTCGCCACTCGCGGACGGTGCGGTGGCAGCCGGCGTCACCACCGGAGCCGGGACCACGGTCCTCGGCATCTTCACAGCCTTGCGCCGGCGCACGTTGGTGGGCGCCTCGTCATCTGTGACGAAGGCGCGCAGATGGCTGGTCCGCTTGAAGATGCTGCCCGCCATGCCGCGCGGCTTGGCGCGCCAGCGTTTGATGATCATGGCGCCGTCAACCTCGACACGCGCGACTCGCAGCGACGACGCATCGAGGTTGTAGTTGTGTTCGGCGTTGGCCGCCGCAGACTTGATCACCTTGGCGATATCGACAGCCGCTGAGCGCGGCGAGTAGCGCAGCACCACCAGCGCCTCGGCGACCGGCAGCCCGGTGACCATCGCCGAGACGAGGCGAGCCTTGCGAGCGGTGGTGCGAACCCATTTCGCGGTTGCGACAACTTCCATCTCGTCCTACTTGAGCGCCGTGCTGCGCTCGGTGTGGTGGCCGTGCCCGCGGTACCGGCGGGTGTGCGCAAACTCACCGAGCTTGTGACCGACCATCGTCTCGGTGATGAGCACGGGGACGTGCTTGCGTCCGTCGTGCACCGCGATGGTGTGACCGACCATCTCCGGGAAGATGTCGCTCCGGCGCGACCAGGTCTTGATGATCCGCTTCTCGCGCGACATGTTCAGCTGCTGCACCTTCTTGAGCAGGTGGTCATCGCAGAACGGTCCTTTCTTGAGCGAGCGACCCATGGTTACTTGTCCCGCCGGCGCACGATCATCCGATCGGTGCTTTTGTTGTGACGGGTGCGATAGCCGAGCGCGGGCTTGCCCCATGGGGTCTGCGGGTTGCCACCCGCACCGCTCCGTCCTTCGCCGCCGCCGTGAGGATGATCGAAGGGGTTCATGGTCATGCCACGAACCGACGGCCGGATGCCGCGCCATCTCGACTTGCCCGCCTTGCCGACAACCTCGTTCTCGTGGTCGACGTTGCCGACCTGACCGATGGTCGCGCGGCAGCGGACATCGATGAGCCGGACCTCGCCGCTGGGCATGCGCACCTGGGCGTAGGCGCCTTCCTTGGCGAGCAGCTGTGCGGCAGCACCAGCGCTGCGCACCAATTGACCTCCGCGCCCAAGCTTGACCTCGAGGTTGTGGATGGTCGTCCCGAGCGGAATGTTCGTGATCGGCAGCGCGCAGCCCGCGCGGATCTCCGCTGCATCTCCGGAGCTGATCACGTCACCCACGCCGAGGCCGTGCGGCGAGAGGATGTAGCGCTTGTCGCCGTCGGCGTACACGACCAGCGCAATGCGCGCGCTGCGGTTCGGGTCGTACTCGATGGTCTTCACCGTGCCGGGCACGCCGTCCTTCTGGCGCTTGAAGTCGATAAGGCGGTAGGTCTTCTTGTGACCACCACCCTGGTGACGGACGGTGATGCGCCCCGACGCGTTGCGCCCGCTGTGCTTCTTGAGGTGTTCGACCAGCTGGCGCTGGGGCGCGCCCTTGGTCACTCCTTCGAAGCTGCTCACCGACATGAATCGGCGACCCGGGCTCGTCGGCTTGTATTTCTTCGTCGGCATTGCTTACACGCCCTCGAAAAGGCCTTCGATCTTCTGGCCGGCGCCGAGAGTCACGATTGCCTTCTTCCAGTCGGGGCTCTGTCCAAGCACCCGCGTCTGCCCGCGGGAGCGCCGGCGCCTCTTACCGCGCACGTTGATCGTATTGACGTCGATGACGGTGATCTTCTGGTCGGCGAACGCCTCTTCCAGCGCACGCCGGATCTGGATCTTCGTCGCCGACGGGTGGCAGCGGAACACGTACCGTCCCGATGCCATCGATGCATACGACTTCTCGCTGATCACGGGCAGGACGAGGATCTGCTCAAAGCTGCGCCCGGCGCTCATGCGAATGCTTCCTCGATGTGCTCGATGGCGTCGCGGGTGATGATCACCGTGTCGGCGCCGATGATGTCGCGCACCGACAGGTTGCCGGCGAGCGTCAGCCGCACCTCCGGAATGTTCCGCGCGCTCTTCTCGAGCATCTCGTTGTGGGAGCCGAGCACGACCAGCACCCGGCGGGGCGAATCGATCGTGCGAACCAGGTCGGCGACCGCCTTGGTGCGGGGCGCCTCGAGCTCGAATCCTTCGAGCACCAGCAACCCACCATCCTGCGCCTTCGCCGAGAGCGCGCTGCGCAGCGCGAGCCGGCGCTGCTTGCGTGGCATGTCGATGCGGTAGGAGCGCGGATGCGGCCCGAAGACGACGCCGCCGCCTTCCCACTGCGGGGATCTGGTCGAACCCTGGCGGGCGCGCCCGGTTCCCTTCTGGCGGTACGGCTTGCGGCCTCCACCTCGAACGTCACTGCGCGTCTTCGTCGACGACGTTCCCTGCCGCCCGTTGGCCAGTTGCCGGATCAGCGCCTGGTGCATCACCGGCGCGTTCGGCTCGATGCCGAAGATGGCCTCGGGAAGCTCGACACTACCCGTCTCGACGCCCGCCTGGTCGACGACTCGCGCGCTGCTCACGGCTGCGCTCCGATGGTCGCGGTGCGGTCGCTGTCGCGGATCATCACGACCTGGTTCTTGTGTCCAGGCACGGAACCGTGCACGAGCAGGAGGTTGCGTTCTGTGTCGACGCGCACCACCTCGAGGTTGCGCACTGTGACCTGGGTCGCACCATGCTGGCCGGCCATCTTCAGGCCCTTGAATACGCGCGCAGCGTCGGTGGAACCGATCGAGCCCGCCTGCTTGATGTTGTGCGACCCATGCGACACGGGACCCCGATGGAAGTTGTGGCGTTTGTGCTGGCCGGAGAACCCCTTGCCCTGGCTGACGCCGGTCACGTCGATGCGCTGGCCGGCGGTGAACATGTCGACGCTGAGCCGTGCGCCGACCGTGACATCGCCCGCATCGCGCAACTCCTTCAGTCGCAACTGCGGTTGCAGCCCGGCGCGCTTGAAGTGGCCGCGCATCGGCTTCGACGTGCGCTTCACGGCCTTGTCGCCAAAGCCCAGTTGCACTGCCTCGTAGCCGTCGGAGCCGACCGTCTTGCGCTGCACGACGCGGCACGTGTCCGCCTCGAGAACGGTGACCGGGACCGACGTTCCCTGCGGCGTGAAGATCTGGGTCATGCCCACCTTTCGGGCGAGAATGCCTTTGCTCACAGCTTGATCTCGATGTTCACGCCGCTCGGGAGGTTGAGTCGCATGAGCGCGTCGACGACCTTGGGGTTGGCGTCGAGGATATCGAGGATCCGCTTGTGGGTACGCATCTCGAACTGCTCTCGCGAGTCCTTGTCGATGAACGGCGAGCGCACCACCGTGTACTTGTTGATGGTGGTCGGCAGCGGCACCGGGCCAGCAACTCGCGTCCCCGTGCGCGTGGCCGTCTCCACGATCTTGGACGCGGCCTGATCGAGGACGCGGTGATCGTATGCCTTGAGGCGGATGCGAATCTTCTGGGGCACGGTTCCTGCGGTTCCCTTGCTCTTGTTGTCGAATGCCTATTTGTCGATCGACGTGACCGCGCCGGCGCCCACCGTACGGCCACCCTCGCGAATCGCGAAACGCATGCCGTCCTCGACCGCGATCGGCGTGATCAGCTCGATGCCCATCTCGACGTTGTCCCCGGGCATGCACATCTCCTGGCCGTCCGGGAGCGCGATGGTACCGGTCACGTCGGTGGTCCTGATGTAGAACTGCGGACGATAACCGGTGAAGAACGGCGTGTGCCGTCCACCCTCATCCTTGCTCAGGACGTACACCTGGGCCTTGAACTTGGTGTGCGGTGTGATGGTTCCCGGCTTGGCGAGCACTTGGCCGCGCTCGACGTCCTCGCGCTTGATACCGCGGAGCAGGCATCCGACGTTCATGCCGGCCTCGCCGGCGTCCAGCAGCTTGTGGAACATCTCGACGCCGGTCACCGTCGACTTCGCGGTGTCCTTGATGCCGACGATCTCCACCGCCTCGTTGACCTTGACGAGCCCGCGCTCGATGCGTCCGGTGACGACGGTCCCGCGACCTTCGATCGAGAACACGTCTTCGATCGGCATCATGAATGGCTTGTCCACCGGGCGAGTCGGCACCGGAATGTAGGTGTCGACCGCGTCCATGAGCTTGAGCACGCCATCGACGGCGTCCTTGTCGCCTTCGAGCGCCTTGAGCGCCGATACGCGGACCACGGGGATGTCGTCACCGGGGAAGTCGTAGCGGCTGAGCAGCTCTCGTACTTCGAGCTCGACGAGCTCGAGCAGTTCCTCGTCGTCGACCGCGTCGCACTTGTTGAGCGCGACAACGATGTAGGGCACACCCACCTGGCGCGCGAGCACGATGTGCTCCCGGGTCTGCGGCATCGGGCCGTCCGTGGCCGCGACCACGAGGATTGCTCCGTCCATCTGCGCGGCGCCGGTGATCATGTTTTTGATGTAGTCCGCGTGACCGGGGCAGTCGACGTGCGCGTAGTGCCGCGTTGCGGTCTCGTACTCGACGTGCGCGGTCGCGATGGTGATGCCGCGCGCCTTCTCTTCGGGAGCGTTGTCGATCTTGTCGAACGCGACAAAGGCGTTATCGCCACCGACGTTCTCGGAGAGGACCTTGGTGATCGCAGCGGTGAGCGTCGTTTTGCCGTGGTCGATGTGACCGATGGTTCCGACATTCACATGCGGCTTGGTGCTCTGGTATTTCTTCTTGCCCATTTTGTGCCTCTACTGAACTCCTGCTCTCTCCGACGGTCTCAATTACACCCTGGCTTTGGCGACGAGCTCTTCGGCGAGGCTCGCTGGAAGCTGCTGATAGTGATCGAATTCCATGCTGTAGTTGGCTCTGCCCTGGGTCATGCTGCGCAGGTCGGTCGAGTAGCCGAAGGTTTCGGCCAGGGGCACTTCGCCTTCGATGGTGGCGATGTTTCCCTTCAATTCGCTGGAGACGATCAGACCGCGGCGGCTGGTCAGTTCGCCGGCCACCGGGCCTTGGTACTGCGACGGCACTTCGATCTCGACCTTCATGATCGGCTCGAGC
>JBAPOS010000043.1:0-8327 GCA_049279755.1 Candidatus Dormiibacterota bacterium
GGGGGTGGCCCGGCCGCGTGACCAGTGGCGGGGAAGCGCGAGCCCAACGAATCATGGGTGTCCTCTTCGACTACGGCGAGACCCTGGTCGGGTTCACCCGGCCCGAGGAGGCGCTCCGCGACGCGGAGCGGCGAATCCTCGCCCTTCTGACGGCCTCGGGGCGAGCGGGTCCTTCGCCGGCCGGCGTTCGCGCAGTCCAGGACCGGATCGAGCGAGAGGTGGTCGACCATCAGCGGAGCGGGAATCTCGAGGAGATCGACGTAGCGGCAGCGTCATCGCGCGCCTATGCCGAGGCCGGCGTCCACCTGGATGCCGCTCTCCTCGACGAGGTGCTGCGCGTCGAGCAGGAGGCCTGGTGGCACGGGGCGCATCTCGACCCCGAGGCGGTGCCGCTCCTCGACACCCTGCGTTGCCGGGGGCTCCGCGTCGGACTCTGCTCGAATGCGCCATACCGCGTCGAGTCGCTGCGCGCACAGCTCGCCTTTCTCGGCCTCGAATCGCACCTCGATGCCGTCACGTTCTCCGCCGAGGTCGGCTGGCGCAAGCCCTCGCCGCGGATCTTCGACGCGGCTTTGCGCTCGCTCGGGACCGAGGCGGATCGCACTGTCATGGTGGGCGACAGTGAGAACGTTGACATCATCGGCGCGCATGCGTCAGGACTGCGCGCCGTGCTCCTCAGCAGGAATGGCGATCGTGGCTCCGGCGTGGCCGATGCCGTGATAGCGGCGCTTCGAGAATTGCCCGGTGCGCTGCGGAACATGGGCATATACTTGGAATAAGCGTGGAGTTCAAGGAGTACATCAAAGAACGGTGCGCGGAGAGGGGGATTTCCTTGCACCGGCTCGCCCTCCTGTGCGATCTGAATCAGATTTACTTCTATCAGAGCGTCAACAAGAACAAGGACAATCCACCGCCGTGGGTGTTGCGTCGCGCCGCACCGCATCTCGCAGTTCCATACATGGAGCTGATGATTCGCGCGGGCTACGTGCGTGAGGCGGACATCGATGAATGGAGGCAGCACACCGGCAGCTGATTCCGCGTGCCGGTGGGCGTGGATGTGACCCAGCGCGCGATCATCCATCTCGACCTCGACGCCTTCTATGCATCCGTCGAGCAGCTGCGACGGCCCGAGCTGCGCGGGCTCCCGGTGATCGTCGGTGGCGCACCGTCCGGCGACGGGACCGCGCAGCTGAACCGCGGGGTGGTCAGTGCCGCGTCCTACGAGGCGCGTGCCCATGGCGTGCATTCGGCCATGCCGCTGCGCACAGCGCTGCGCATGTGCCCTCAGGCAATAGTGGTGCCGGTCGACTTCCGCGCCTACCGGGACGCCTCCCAGGCCGTCTTTGACGTCGCGCGCGACTACACACCCGTCATCGAGCCACTCTCCCTCGACGAGGCCTTCCTCGAGGTAACCGGGTCGACCCGCCGCTTCGGCACGGCGCAGCACATCGCCGAGGAGATCCGCGACCGCATTCTCGGCACCAGCGGGCTCCACGCCTCGTTCGGCGTGGCCACGTGCAAGACGGTGGCCAAGATCGCCTCCGACCTGCGCAAGCCGCGCGGGTTCGTGGTCGTCGAACCAGGCGACGAGGCGGCATTCCTGGCGCCGCTGCCGCTGCGGCGCCTGCCCGGGCTGGGACCGGCAGCGGAGCGGGCATTGAGCGGGCTGGGAATCTCGACGCTCGGGCAGCTCGCGGCCCTGCCTCTCGATACGGTGCAGCGGCGCGTCGGGCGCGCGTCGGGCAGCTCGCTGTGGGAGCGCGCCCAGGGGATCGACACGGCGCCGGTGACCATTCCCGGGGCGCCACGAAGCGTTTCCCGAGAAGAGACCTTCGCCCGAGACGTCGCCCAGCGCGAGGCGCTGCATGCGCGCATCGCCGAGCTCGCAGGCGACGTCGGCGCCCGCCTCCGCACCGGGGGCTGGACAGCCCGCACCATCACCCTGAAACTCCGGTACTCCGACTTCACCACGATCACCCGCCAGGCGACGCTGGCATCCTCCACGGCGACGGACACCGCCGTCCGCGACGCCGCGTTCGCATTGCTCGACGCGGCCTGGTCGGGTGAGGCCGTGCGCCTCCTCGGCGTTGGCGTGACCGGGCTCGCGGACGCCCCGCAGCTCGACCTGTTCGACCAGCCCGTGAACGACCGGATCGACCACACCCTTGACCGGCTGCGCCGGCGTTTCGGGCAGACAGCCATCCGGCGCGGCACCGGTGAGGGGCTGCACGACCTCGACTGGCGTGGCGACGACCTTCGCCGTTGAGTCAGAGTCGATCGATGCCCAAGCCCGCGCCCACCGACACCGTGCGCAGCCGCCCCCGAACGTGGCTCGAGATGCGCGAACGTATCGAGCAGATCCTCGAGCGGCGCACGGGTGAGAGCGTTGACGTGTGGGGAGCGCGCGTCGCTGCCCTCGGGGACCTCGACGAGACCCAACTCCGGACCTGGCTCACCGAGCGCGGGGTCACCGGTTACCCGCAGATGATCCTGGTGATGGAGCGGTTCGGGTATCCGGACTATCTGCTGGCGAGCGCGGATGAGCTCATCGACGGGCAGTACACCGACCGGCCCCAGCTACGCCCCGTCCTCGACGAGCTGTTGCTGCGCGCCGCTGACATTGGCGAGGTGGATGTGCAGGCGCGCAAGACGTACGTGACCCTCGTCACCCCCAAGCGGACCTTCGCGCTCATCCGTGCCACCACCCGCGATCGGGTCGACCTCGGGCTCCGGCTCCCCGGAGTCGACGTTGGAGGACGGTTGCTCGCGGCGCCCGGGCTGGGCAACGACTACGTCAACGTCAGGATCGTCCTGCAGACCCCTGATGATGTCGACGACCTCGTGGTCGAGTGGCTGCGAAAGGCGTACGCCGCCAACGTCTGAGGCACCCGCGCCAGGTGGCGCCTACTCCTCGTCGATGTCGTCGAGGTATTCGACGATCTCGCTGTCGTACCGCGCCCTCGCCTCGTTAAGGATCGCGCCGACCATCGACACGCGCTCCTCGGGCCAGCCGAGCTCGGCGGCGAGCTCGATGACGGTCGGGCTCCGGCTCAGCTCGTGGCGGATCCGCACCTCGGCCGCCTCATAGATCTCCGTGTCGCGGACGAACGCCTCGTCACCGGCACGCTCGATCGCGGCGAGCTCGATGGTGTCGTCCATATGGGAGGCCACCAGCCGGCCGACAAATCGGTCCAGCCCCGCGGCGTCGCCTCCCTGGGCGGCGTACTCGAGGACGGCGACGACACCGGCGATCGTCCCCTCCTGGGTGAGGTCGCTCACCTCGACCCCCCTGCCACGCCTGGCCTCCGCGAGCTCGATGATCCCGGCAAGCTGATGCTCAACCAGCTCGTCCAGCGCCGGCCCTCTGCCATTGACGCGCACCTTGCCGAGCAGCGCCGCAGTTGCGGGCTCGCTCAACGCGGGCAGCGACCGAACCTTCGCATCGAGGATCCCGATGTCGGACACCTCGCTCCTGGTCACGATGCGGCGCTCCTGAGGTCGTCCTTGCGGCCGAACCGCGCGGCAAGCTGCTCACAGGCACGTGCGGTCTCCCGTCGAGCTGGACCCTGCGAGGCGAGCTCGACCGCGCCCGCAAATGGTCGCCCGCTCACCGAGTACCGAGCCGACATCACCACCTTGCACCCGCCGACCACCTTGCGAATGGTGACCTCGAGGGTCAGATCCAAACCTTCCTCAAGGGTGAGCACCATGCGCGTCGGCGGCGTCAGCTCGGTGCACACGAGCACGCCGCGAAGGTGACGGCCCACCAGCCCGGCCTCCACCTCATAGCGCGCGCCGACGCCGGAGGACGGGCCACCGATGTGGCGAAGCCGCCGGATCGCCGGGAGCCAGTCGGCGTGCTCGATGTCCGCGACCACCGCGAAGGCTTCCTCGGGCGGCACCGGCAGGGTGACGTCGGCGCGTGTCTCGATCATGTGAGACGCCTAGTACATCACTGTGGCGAACACGTCCGCCGGTTTGAATCCCAGACGGTCATAGACGCGCTGCGCAACGACGTTGTACTGGTTGACGTAGAGGCTGCAGCGAGGCACCTCGCGGAAGACATGGGCGCAGATGGCGGCGAGCCCCGCCCGCGCGATTCCCCGGCCGCGGTACCTCGGGGCGGTGTACACACCCTGGATCTGCACGACCTCGGGCGTCCACGCGGAAAGCTCCGCCTTGAACAGGACCTCGTGCTCGCGCATCCAGATCCAGCTCCAGTGACGCTCGATGAGGCTGAGCATGCGCATCCGCCACGCCGGCGCATCGACCGCCAGCGGGTCGATGCCCATCTCCTCACGATGCATCCGCGCGGCGGCGACGATCAACGCATCCAGGTCGCCACGCGTCGAGAGACGGACGTCCTCGGCCGGCGTGCCTCGAAGATCACCGCGATCGAGGACCATCAGCGGCTGGGGGTCGCGCAGCTCGCGCGCGCGTCGAGCCGGGCGAAACGCGTTGTGCAGAGCCATCACCGACGCCCTGGGACCAACCACCATGCGAGGCTGCGCCCCGGCGATCAGCGCCTGCGCGAGCGGCGCCGCCGCTTCGAGGTCGGGGATGTACGGCACCACAAGCGACCATCCCAGCACCACCGCGGTCAGCTGGTCGTCCTCGAAGGCGCCCCACCAGTCACCGGCGTCGAACCCGAGGCGCAGCTCGCTGCGCAGATAGACGTTGGTGACAGGCTCGCGGTCGATGAGCGCGCCCAGCTCGCCGGCGTGTGCCGCTCCCAGGCGCGTGACGCGAAGGGCAGAGCGCGTTGCCATGGGTGCGATTCTCCTCGTATCAGCGGCTGCTCAGGCGGAATCCCTCGGCCGTCCTCGGCGGCGGCTCCGATGCCGCGGGCCCGCAGGAGGTCCTGAACGCCTGGACGTGGGCGTGACCCCTGCTTCTCGTAGGATCAGGCGATGCTGGTGCTCATGAACGTCAAGGCGACTCCCGACCAGATCGCCAACGTCATCAAGCATGTCCGCGAGCGAGGCTTCGAGCCGATCGAGCTGCCCGGTGCCGATCGGCTTGCGATCGGTGTGCTCGGCAGCAACCCGGGGGCGATACGGGACGCCATCTGCGATCTCCCCGGTGTCGTCGACGCGATCCCGGTGAGCAAGCCGTACAAGCAGGTCACCCGGGAGTGGCATCCTGAGTCAACCGTGGTCGATGTCTCCGGCGTCCGCTTCGGCGACGGATCGTTCGTGGTCATCGCCGGCCCGTGCGCCGTCGAGAGCCGCGAGCAGGTGCTCGCGACCGCGCGGGATGTGGCGGAGGCCGGAGCGAGCATGTTTCGGGGGGGCGCCTTCAAGCCTCGCTCGTCGCCGTACTCGTTTCGCGGGCTCGGCCTCGACGGACTGCGCCACCTTGCCGACGCCCGTGAAGCCACCGGGTTGCCCGTGGTCACCGAGGTGCTCACCCCGGCGGACGTGGAGCTGGTGTCCGAGTACGCCGACATGCTCCAGGTCGGTACCCGCAACGCTCAGAACTTTGCGCTGCTCGAGGCCGTGGGCAGCGCGCGCCGACCGGTGCTTCTCAAGCGCGGGCTGAGCAACACCATCGAAGAGTGGCTGCTCGCCGCAGAGTACGTGGTGGCTCACGGCAACCCGAACGTGGTCCTGTGCGAGCGGGGCATCCGCACGTTCGAGGCGGCAACGCGCAACACCCTCGACCTGAGCGCGGTCCCGGTGGTCAAGTCGCTGTCGCATCTGCCGGTGATCGTCGATCCCTCCCACGCCACCGGCCACCGCCACCTGGTGCCACCGATGGCACGCGCGGCCATCGCGGCGGGCGCGGACGGTCTCATGATCGAGGTGCACCCTGACCCGGAGAACGCCCGGAGCGACGGTGCACAGTCCCTGACGCCGGCGGCGTTCGCGGAATTGATGGGATCGATTCGCCGCCTTGCCGTCGCACTGGATCGACAGGTCGCAACAGCTCCGTCACCGGTCTGAGCGCCAACCCCGGGGTAGGATCGTCGCCGTGGAGTTCCGCCGATGACCACCGCATTCCAACCCAGCCCGCACGACACCAGCAACGGCTCGCTCGTGCCCACCGTCCTGCAGTGCTCGCTGCGCGGATGCACAAGCACGAGCGCGCAGCTCTGCGCCTACAGTGACCGCCGCGGCCGCAGGTGCCAGGCCGCCTTCTGCCAGGCACACAGCGTGTCCTTCTCGGGCATCAGCTACTGCCGCCGCCATGCCGGCACCGTGCAGGCCATCGGCGAGCTCGCCAAGGACCCGAATGGGTTCCCTGACCTCAACGATCGCGCACCGTCACTCGTCAACTGGATCGCTCGTGATCTCGATCAGAGCGTCCGGCGTCTGCTGGGCCGCGCGGCCCGAAGCGGTGAGAGCGTCATCGTCGACGAATCCGTCCGTCTGGCTCACGACCCGG
The DNA here is from genome assembly GCA_049279755.1 of Candidatus Dormiibacterota bacterium. Classification (GTDB taxonomy): domain Bacteria; phylum Chloroflexota; class Dormibacteria; order Aeolococcales; family Aeolococcaceae; genus Palsa-851. The sequence continues at coordinate 6,388 of JBAPOS010000043.1, forward strand.
CTCGCAAGGCTCGCTGGGAACGGAGCTGGCGGATCGTCGAGCACACCGGCCTCATTCTCAAAGTGACCGTGCACGTCGCCGAGGACAACGACTCGCTGGTGCACGTTCGCGTGGGCACGGAGATGGTTGCCGACGGCGTTCCCCCGTGGATCGCTCGTCGCCGCGAGGGCCAGGAGGTTGAGGCTGCGATCGACGTATCGCAGCGGCAGCTTTTCTACCGGTTCCTCGAGGAGAACATCTCGTCGGCTGTGCTGCGCTTCCGGGCTCGCGGCGACCGCGCCCCCTGGGGCCGCTGACCGCTCAAGCCGGAACGGCCTCGGTCTCCGCGCCGAGAACGCCCAGCAGCCGGCCGAGCAGCTGCTGACCCTCGGTGCCGGGAGCGGCACCACTGCTCTCCGAGAGCTCCTGCGCGATCGCGTCGAGCTCGCGAAGCGCCCCGGGCGTGTCGAGATCGTCGTCGAGACGCTCGAAGAATCGCTGCTCGTGGCGGCGCGCGGCTTCGTGACTGAGGGTGCCGCCTGCCTGCATGGCCTCGAGATAGCGGCGGTGCCGGGCCGCCGCGGCGCCGACTTCGTCATCGTCGTACGCCCACGACTCGCGGTAGTGGTGGGACGCCAGGAGCAGCCGCACCGCGGCGCCCGGCACGCGGGCTACCAGGTCACGGACGAAGACGAGGTTGCCGAGCGACTTGCTCATCTTCACGCCCTCGTGCTTGACCATCGCCACATGCGTCCAGTGCCTGACATAGGGCGCGATCCCGGCTGCCTCGGCCTGGGCGATCTCCGATTCGTGATGCGGAAAGATCAGATCGTCGCCGCCGCCGTGAATGTCGATGGGGTGGCCGAGCGCCCCCGTCGACATCACCGTGCATTCGATGTGCCAGCCGGGGCGACCCCGGCCCCAGGGACTTGGCCAGCTCGGCTCGTCGGCGGCCGATGACTGCCAGAGCACGAAGTCGAGCGGGTGCCGCTTGCGACGGTCGTCGGGATCGGCACCCCGCTCGCGGCTGAGCTCGAGCATGGTCGCGTGGTCGAGCCGGCTTAGACGTCCGTAATCCGGGTACACGCCTGAGTCGAAGAAGGCCCAACCGTCGACGACGTAGGCGTAGCCGCCCTCGACGAGGCGCGCGATCAGGCCGACCATCTCGTCAACGTGCTCGGTGGCGCGCGGCGCCGCATCGACCGGGAGAAGACCGATCTCCGCCATGTCGTGCTCGAACATTCGCACCTGCTCCCTTGCCAGGTCACGGAAATCGACGTTGCGTTCGCGTGCCACCCGCAGGATGTCGTCATCGACATCGGTGACGTTGCGCACGCTTCGCACGCCGAGACCCGCGTCGCGAAAACGGCGCTGGAGCACGTCGAACACGTGATAGACGAAGGCGTGACCGAGGTGCGCCGAGTCATACGGGGTGATACCGCAGACATAGATGCCAACCCGTCCGTCCCGCGGTTCGAAGGGCACCACCTCCTGGCGGGCGGTGTCGAACAGTTGCATGTGGCTCGATTCTACGGTGCGCTCGACGGCGCCTCTCGCGGCTGCTCGTGCTCGAGCAGGCTGCGCGCAGCCTCGAGCACCGCGACGCTGCTCTTGAAGCTGAGCCGGGCTTTGGCATCGTCGAATCCGAACCACGCCGCCTCGGCGATCTCGGACGGGTCCGGGCGCAATTCCGTACCCTCCGGCGCCTCGACGATGAAGTGATGGACGCGCTTGAAGACCAGCGAGCCCTGGTTGGGCCGCCGGTACACATACTCGGAAGCCGGCAACGAAGCGCGCAGCACCAGCACGTCGCGAGGGATGCCCGTCTCCTCGGAGATCTCGCGAAGCGCAGCCGCCTCGGGTGATTCGCCCCGCTCAACGATGCCCTTCGGGAAACCCCAGTGCCGTCCGTCGCTGACCAGACACACGTCGTACCCGTCCGGCGACCGTCGCACCACGAC
>JBAPOS010000044.1:0-20142 GCA_049279755.1 Candidatus Dormiibacterota bacterium
GCCGTCCCGGGTTCGTACGGCCCGGCCCATGTTCCGATGACGCCGTTGATGGCCATTGCCGCTTTCACCTGCGGCGACTCGAACCAGTCATCGAGCAGGTCGGCGATGCTCATGGTCATCAGACGTGTGACGTCCGCGACGGTGCGAACCGAGAGCCCGCGGTGGCGCCACGCAAGGCGCAACAGCTGCCGGACGTCGCGTGGGCGCCGCGAGCCGATATTCGGTGGCACCTCCATCAGCATCGGACCGAGCACATCCGCGAGGCCCGCCATCCACGCATCCCACTTCGGCATCGCCTCGGCATCGGCCTTGGAGAACTTGGCGATCTCGTCGTGATTTCGGCGCGCGTCGTCGGCGAAGATCTTGATGGAGCGTCCGTCGGGAAACGCCTGGTAGTACGGGCCCATCGGATACACCTTGTACCCGTGGCGCTCGAGGTTGAGGTCCTTGATGATCGACGACGGCATGAGGCTCGCGACGTATGAAAGGCGCGTCACCTTGAACTCGGGCGCATCCGGCCACGGGCTCTCAGTGGTTGCCGCGCCACCGGTCTTGTGGCGCGCCTCGAGCACCACGGTCCTGAGGCCGCTCCGCGCGAGGTACGCGGCTGCCACCAGGCCGTTGTGGCCCCCGCCGACGACAAGCGCATCGAACTGTTCAGGCATCGCCGGCCCCTATTGACTGAGCATTCAGTAGATGAGCCAGTGTAGAATGCCGCAGGGAGCTTCCGCAAGCCATGCGGCGGGGCCGCAACTCTCGTGGAGGATGACGTGACCAGGTCGCAAGGGGCGATCGATCGCCGAGAGGAGATTCTCCGCTCCGCGGTGCAGGTCATCAGCCGCCGCGGCCACGCCGATACGCGCCTCTCACATGTTGCTGAGCGCGCCGGTGTCAGCCAGGCACTCGTCGTCTACTACTTCGGTACGCGCGAGAGCCTCCTCGCCCAGGCGCTGGCGTACTCGGATGCTCGCTTCTACGATCTCGCCGCCGCGGAGATGGCGAAGACAGCCACCGCAACGCGCAAGCTGATCCGCCTCCTGGAGCTGAGCTGCACAACCGGCGACCCGGACGATCCCGACCAACCGGCGTGGGTGCTCTGGCTCGATCTGTGGGCGGTTGCGGCGCGCAACCCAGAGGTGGCTGAACACCGGCGCAAGCTCGACCAGCACTGGCGAGAGACGATCAGAACGGTCGTCCTCGAGGGCGTGGCGACCGGCGAGTTCAAGTCTGCGCACGTCGACGATTTCACCATCCGACTCGCCGCGCTGGTCGATGGACTCGCCCTGCAGGTCGCGCTCGAGGATTCCGAGGTCGACGCAGAGCGGATGCTCCAGCTCTGCCTCGGCTATGCGGCCTCCGCGCTTGGGTTTTCGCTTCCGCGCCGGCGCGCCGTGCGTTCCCCGCGCACCGGGGCGGAGACGCGCAAGGCGGCGGTCGCGTGACGCCGTGAGCGATCTCGTCCGCACGCTCCCCGCTCCGGCGTACACGAGCACCAGCATCCTGCAGTGGGAGCTGGACCATTTCTTTCATTCCGGATGGATCTGCGTCGGTCGCGCGTCCGAGCTCGCCGATGCCGGCGATCAGCGCGCGTTCGTCGCCGGCGGCCAGGGTTTTCTGATGGTGCGCGATGCTGATGGCATGCTGCGCTGTTTCTACAACGTGTGCCGGCATCGAGCGCATGAGCTCCTGCCGGTGGGAGACTCGAACCACCATCGGTATATTCGCTGCCCCTATCACGCGTGGGCCTACCGACTCGACGGCAGCCTGCGCGCAACACCCAACTTCGAAGACCTACCTGACGATGACCCGGTGCGCAGTGGCCTCATGCAGGTCGCGGTTGCCGACTGGCACGGCTGGATCTTTGTCAACCCAACCCGGGATGCCGCGGACGTTGTCTCCTTCGTCGACGACCTCGAGGACATGGTGCGCCCGTACGCGCCGGAAGGGCTAGTGTCGATCGACAAGCATTCGTATGAGGTGCGCGCCAACTGGAAGGTCATCGTGGAGAACTACCACGAGTGTCTCCACTGTCCGAGCATCCATCCGCAGCTCATCAAGCTGAGCGCAAGTGACAGCGGAACCACGTGCGAACCGCGAGGCATGTGGGCCGGCGGCACCATGGAGCTGCGCGACCGTGTGGAGACCATGTCGCTCACCGGGAAGGGCGGCCGCCCACTTCCAGGGATCTCCGAGTCGAGATTGCGCGACGTGGTGTACGTGAGCCTGTTTCCCAATCTGCTGCTCAGCCTCCACCCCGACTACGTCATGACCCACCGCCTCGAACCGCTGGCACCCGACCGCACATTTGTCGAATGCGAGTGGCTCTCGCTCCCGGAGACGCGTAACGAAGCAAGCCTGACGCCGGCGGTTGAATTCTGGGACGTCACCAACCGGCAGGACTGGTCGGCGTGCGAGTCGGTGCAGCGCGGGGTCAGCTCGCCCGCATACCGACCTGGTCCGCTCGGCTACCAGGAGGGTTCAGTCGCGCATTTCGTTGAGATGGTGCGCAAGGGATACCGTACCGGTGGGCTCGACAGCGCGCATGTGACCGGCGCCGCGGTCGGTTACTGAGCGGCTACGCCGGCCCCGCGTTGGCGGCATGGTCAGGAAGAACTCGAAGCGAGTCCTGCGGAAACTCGGCGACCACCGCTGACCCCTGTGAGTAAGCCACGCTGTCGCTGGTGTTCGGCAGCATCGCCTGGATGGTCTCGCCGTGGCCGAGTCGCACCACGACCTGCCGGGTGGCGCCAAGGTAGATCACCCGATCGACGGTTCCGTGCGCACAGTTCGCGCCGGCGCTGCCGCTTGGGAGCAGGCGCACGCGTTCCGGTCTGATCACGAGTTTCACGCTTCCGGCGGGCGTGTCTGCCGAGCGTGCGGTGAGGTCGATTTCGCCGACGCGTACGCGGCAGGTGCCGTTGCCACTCACCGCCGAGACCTGGCCCTCCATCAGGTTGGAGAGGCCGAGGAAGTCGGCCACGTACGCGGTCGCCGGCTCTTCGTACACCTCGCCCGGGGTTCCCACCTGCTCGACACGACCGTTGGCCATCACCGCGAGGCGGTCGGACATGGTGAGCGCCTCCTCCTGGTCGTGGGTGACATAGATAAAGGTGATCCCGAGCTGCTCCTGCAGCGACTTGAGCTCGATCTGCAGCGCTTTGCGCAGCTTTGCATCGAGTGCGCCCAGCGGCTCGTCGAGGAGCAGGACTGCCGGATTGAGGACGATCGCTCGCGCCAGCGCAACGCGCTGCTGCTGGCCGCCGGACAGCTGTGCCGGGCGGCGCTTCTCGTACGAAGCGAGCCTGACCATCGCCAGCGCGGCACGCACCCGCTGCTCGGTCTCCCCCTTGGTCGCGCGAACGTAGCGGAGCCCGAAAGCGACGTTCTCGAAGACGGTCATGAGCGGGAACAATGCGTAGCTCTGGAAGACGGTGTTGACCGGGCGCTTGTGCGGCGGTGTGCGCGCCACGTCCACGCCGTCGATGTAGATTGAGCCGCTGCTCGGTTGCTCGAAGCCGGCGATCATGCGCAGCGTCGTCGTCTTGCCGCACCCGGACGGCCCGAGCAGAGAAAAGAATTCACCGCCCGCGATCGCCACATCGATGCCGTCGACGGCGACGACAGTCCCGAACTCCTTGCGGAGTCCCACCAGCTCGATTGCGCCCTTGGCCACGATCAGGCGGTGAGCGCCGCGACGAATCGCGTGAAATTGGTGACGAAGAGCGCTGCATCCGCTTCGCTGTGCTGCGCGGAGAGCAGCCACTGTTCCGCCTTCCCCCACGGCGGCAGGAAGACGCCGCCGTTGTGCTGGAACAGCCAATGGCAGTGGCTATAGCGCTCGTCGAGCGTCAGGAAGTCCCTGAAGTTGCGCACCGGATTCGCGGTGAACGTGACGCATCCCTTGGCACCGATGGCCACGATGTGCGCGGGAAGACCGGCGTTCGCGATTGCGGTGGCGCAGCCTTCGACCATGAACTCGCGCAAGGTATCGAATCGCCGGTACGCCTCGGGGGTGAGCACCTCGGTCAGGGCTGCACGCGCCGCGGCCATGCCGAGCGGGTTGCCGTTGAACGTGCCCACCTGCTCGTAGGTGCCGTCCGCGATTCGCTCCATCACCTCCGCGGTGCCACCGATCGCTGCCACAGGCAACCCTCCTCCGAGCGCCTTGGCGAGGCAGACGATGTCAGGACGGATACCGTAGAACTCCGTCGCACCCCCGGCGGCGACGGTGAAGCCGGTCTTGACCTCATCGAACGCCACCAGCGCCCCGTTCGCGTGGACGGTGTCGATCAGGGCCGCGAGGTAGCCCTCGTCGGGCGTGACGATGCCCGCGTTCATCATCACCGGCTCGAGGATCATTCCGGCGATCGCGTCGCGGTGCTCCGCGAAGACTCGCTCGAGGCCGTCGAGATCGTTGTACTGCACGATGCGGGTCAGCTCGGTGATCTCACCGGGGACACCCGAGCTGGATGGGACGCTGTTCGGCCGCGACGCTGGACCGATCTCATCCTCGGCCGGGTAGACCGAGACCTGCACCGAGTCGTGATGTCCGTGGTAGCAGCCCTCGATCTTCACGATCAGCTTTCGCCCGGTGATCGCTCGCATCAGGTGCACCGCGTCCATGGTCGCCTCGGTGCCGGAATTGGCGAATCGCCAGAGCGGCAGACCCCAGCGTCGCGCCAGCTCCTCGCTCACGATCAGCGCGTCCTCGGTCGGCTGCGCGAAGTGCGTCCCCTCGCGCACGCGTCGCGAAACCGCCTCGACGATCGCCGGATGCGCATGCCCGACGGCGCCGACGCCGTAGCCGCCGTGGAGGTCGACATATTCGATGCCGTCGGCGTCGACGATCCTCGAGCCCACCCCGTGGCTGATCCACATCGCCTGAGGCCGGGTGATCTGCCAGCTCGAGGTGACCCCGCCCGCCAGCGATCCGAGGGCTCGGGTCGAGAGTGCTCGTGAACGCGGCTGGCGCGCCAGCAGCAGCCCTTCCTGCTCCTCGATGAGCTCGTCAAGGCGCTGGTCGATCGTGGTCTTTTCGATTGTTTCGGGGGTCATCTCCATCTCACTGGTCGAGGTTGCATCTCAGATCAGACCGGCGACGCCGCGCTTGGCGAGCTGTCCGGCGATGATCACGCGTTGGACTTCCGAGGTTCCCTCCCAGATGCGCTCCACGCGCAGCTCGCGGTAGAAGCGCTCGGCGACGTTCTCGCGCATGTAGCCGCGACCACCGAAGACCTGCAGGCAGCGATCGGCCACGCGGCCTGCCATCTCCGACGCGAAGAGCTTCACCATCGAACACTGCGCGTGCGCAACCCGCGTGTCCGCACCGGCGTCGAGGGTGCGAGCGACCGCATAGGTCATCGCCTTGGTGGCGAACAGCTCGGTGATCGAGTCCGCGAGCAGGACCTGCACCGCCTGGTGCTCGATGATCGGTCGTCCCTGGCTCGAGCGATTCCGTGCGAACTCCGTCGCCTCCTCGATGAGCCGCGCCGCCGCGCCGAGGCATCGCGCTGCGATCATCAACCGCTCGTAGCGGAACCACTCGTGGGCGAAGGTCATGCCGTCACCCTCATCGCCGATGCGGTGCTCGACGGCGACGCGCACGTTCTCGAACGCCACGATCGGATGCTGGTGCGCGAATGTGTGCATGTACGCCGGCGTGCGCACCACGCGGATCCCGTCCCACGGCAGCGGAACGATGAACATCGCGTGCGCACCAGCGCGCTCGCCACCGGCGAGTCGCGCCTGGAAGAAGACGTACTGCGCCTCGTTGAACGAGGTGACGTGCCACTTGACGCCATTGAGGACGTAGCCGTCACCGTCCCGCGTGGCCGTCGCGGTCAGGGCGTCGACGTCGGACCCCGACCCCTCCTCGGTGATGGCGTAGCACTCGTGGAGCTCCCCTCGGATCGTGGGCAGCACCCATCGCTGCATCTGGAGGTCGCTGGCGACCCGGGGGAACCACGCCGCCGGAGCGGGGATCACCCACGCCAGCGCGTTGGTCACCCGCCCGGTCTGCTCCTGGACCAGAACCTGCTGGAGCATGGTGAACCCGCCGCCGCCGAGCTCGCGGGGCATGTTGATCGCCTGCAGCCCGAGCTCGCGAACCCGCTGTCCGGCGCGCTCCAGGATTCCGTCGGGAGGTAGCCCATTGTTGAGCTCGGCCGAGGTCTCGTGGGGGATGAGCTCCTCGACGATTGACGCCGCACGTCCCTGGATCTCGAGGTCCTCGGGGGTGAGGCCGTAGGTCTCCTGCATCGAGCCCTCAAGGAACCGGATGTTGACTAAGCATTCAGTCTATGCCACACTCCGCCCGAGCCGCAAGGTGCAGCGCTTGCAGGGGTGTCGCCATGACGAGCGAAGGGTCGATCGATCGCATGTTCTCGGCGCGGTGGAGCCGCCGCCGTTTCATCGGCCGGTCCTTGGGGGCTGGGGTAGCCATCGCCGGACTCGGTCCGTTGCTGGAGGCGTGCGCCAAGGCGACGGTCGCGAACGTGAATCCGTTCCCTCTCGGCAGCCCGCAGCACCCAGTCCTGTGGCCGATCTCGAAGGACAACAAGCCGATCGCCTCGGGACTGACTCCGGAGAGCAACGCCACGCTCAAGATCTACAACTACCCGGACTACCTGGACATCCCCACCGCGGTCACCAACTTCGAGAAGCAGTACAAACAGTACAACGTCACCGTCGAAATCTCGACGTTCAACGACATCAATGAGGCACTTGCCAAGCTTCGAACCGGGGAGGTCGATTTCGATCTCTTCGTTCCCTCGTACGACAGCATCGGCAAGCTCGTGTACGGTAACTTCCTGCTTCCGCTCACGCACAGCTACATCCCCAACATCTCCCAGGTGTGGACGCAGTTCACCAACCCGTTCTACGACCAGCAGTGGCGCTACACGGTCCCGTACACCATCTATACGACCGGCATCGGGTGGCGGTCGGACAAGGTGAGCGAGGACATCAGCCTGCGCACGAACCCGTATGACGTCTTCTGGGACCCCATCTACAGCTCCAAGATCGCCGTCCTCGACGACTACCGGGAAGCGATCACGATGGTCATGCTGCGCAACGGGATCACCGACATCCTGACCGGCAATCCCAAGACACTCAACCTGGTGTCGACACAGCTCACCGACATGATCAGCAAGACCAACCCCAAGGTGAACATCACCGACTACCAGGACATTCCCGACGGCACCACCAATGTCAGCCAGGCATGGTCCGGGGACATGATCAATGCCCAGTACAACATGCCCGCTGGGCAGAGTCCGAACGTGCTTCGCTACTGGTATCCGAAGAACGGCAAGGGAGCCGTCAACCAGGACATCTTCGTGATCCTTCGCGCCGGAAAGAACCCGGTCCTCTCCCACCTGTGGCTCAACTACATGCTCGACCTCAAGAACGCCAAGTCCAATGCCGCCTTCACCGGGTATCAGACGCCGCACAACGGCATCGACCCGAACACGATGGTGAGCGACGGCACGATCCCGCCCAACCTGGCCAGCGTTGTCGTCCTGCCGCAGTACTTCAATGAGGGCTATCGCGAGCTCGAACTGAGCCCGGCCGTCGACATTGCCTGGCACAACGTCTGGCAGCAGTTCAAGGCGGGTGGCTGAGCGGGGGGCGGCCCGGGCCGCCTCCAAGCGTCCTGCCCGAGGCGTGCTGTATCCGCGCTGGCTCTGGCCGGCGTTCGCAACCCCGGGGATGCTCTGGCTCGCGCTCTTCTTCCTGCTGCCGCTCTACGTCGTCCTGAGCATCGCATTCGGGACGCTCGACCCTGTCTTCCGCAGCCCGATCCCGGTCTGGAATCCGCTGAACTGGGATCCCTCGCAATTCCAGTACATCTTCGGTCACCTCGTCGGCGATGCCGGCTTCTTCGGACCGCCGATGCTGCGCACCTTTGCGTACGTCATCGCCGCGTCGCTGGTCGCACTCGTCGTCGGCTATCCGGTGGCGTATTTCGTCGCGCGATTCGCGGGCCGCCGCCGCGTGCTGTTCCTCGTCCTGCTGCTCGCGCCGTTCTGCGTCAGCTACATGATGCGCATGCTCGCGTGGGTCAACCTCCTCGAGGTGGACGGGCTCGTCAACCACACGCTCGGCATCTTCGGGGTCACGCCCGTGGCATGGCTTTCGGGTCAGCCGATCACCGTCGTCCTCGGTCTGGTCTACGGATACATCCCCTACATGATCCTGCCGCTCTATGCCGGACTCGACCGTATCGACAACAGCCTCCTCGAGGCGGCTCGCGACCTCGGCGCGGGACGGTTCTCGACATTTCGGCGGGTCACGCTGCCCATGAGTCGCCCGGCGATCCTCACCGGCTTGCTGATCGTGAGCCTGCCCATGTTCGGCGACTACTTCACCAACGACCTGCTCTCCGGTTCGCCACGAACATCGATGCTCGGCAACCTGATCAACACGGCAGTGTCCACACCCGGCGAAGCCGCCGAGGGGGCCGCTTTCGTGCTACTGCTCTTCGCGCTGCTGATTCCGCCGATGGTGTACTACGCGCGGAGCACATCGCGTCGCTCGATGGTCGAAGCATGAGCGAGGTCAGCCTCGAGCGCGGCCGGCTCCCGGTCGCACCGCCGAGCGAGCGTCGATCACCGCTCTATCGATTCCTGCCCTCGCGCTCCAATCCATGGCGCCGTCCCGTGATGCTCGAGACGATCACCTGGCTGTATCTCCTCTGGTCGATACTGCCGGTGGGGCTGGCGGTGCTCTTCTCGTTCAACGCCGGCCGCAGCCGCACCGCGTGGCAAGGCTTCTCGCTGCGCTGGTACTTCATCGATCCGGCGGGTTCGGTGTGGAACGACCCGACGCTGCGCGACGCGCTGTTCCAGACCCTGAAGCTCGCCGTGATCACCACGGTGATCGCCGTGCCGATCGGCGTGATCTTCGCCATCGGTGTCGACCGCTGGCGCGGCCGTCTCCCGGCGGTGTTCAACTTCCAGATGCTGGTGTCGTTCGTCATTCCCGAGATCATCGTCGGGGTGGCGCTGCTCTTCGTGTTCACCCAGCTCACCACCTTCATCCCGCTCGGAACGCCCGCACAGGTGATTGGGCTGGTCACGTTCCAGCTCTCGTTCCCGGTGGTCATCGTGCGCGCTCGGCTGCTCTCCATCGGCAGTCAGTACGAGGAGGCGGCGATGGATCTCGGCGCCTCGCCGATTCAAGCCGTACGGCGCGTGCTGCTCCCGATGCTGTGGCCGGCGATCTTCGCGAGCGCGGTGCTCGTCTTCGCCGACGTCATCGACGACTTCGTCATCGTTCGAGCGCTCTCCGCCGAGCTGTCGTCGGAGACGATGTCGGTGAAGATCTACAACGGCGCGCGCTCCACGGCGACGCCTGCGCTCAACGCGCTGGCAACCATCATGCTCGTGATCTCGATCGTCGCCGTCGCGATCGGGTTCTTTGTGTACCGTCGCATGACTCGCGACGACAACCTTGGTGGTGGCGCAGCGCTCGATCAGTTCGCGGCGCAGCTCTGATCATGGACTTCTTCCTCGAATCGAGCCAGGTCGAGTTGCGCGACCGCGCGGAGGCGCTGACCGCCGAGCTGATGACGCTCGAGGATCGCTGTGAGGAGAACCGGGGTCTCGACAACGAGTCACTTGCCTGGGCCGCCGAGCGCATCCGTCACCACCGTCTCAACGCGATCAACATGCCCGAGCAGTGGGGTGGCCAGGGTCTGAGCACCTTCGACCAGGTGATCGTGCAATCGGTCCTCGGCGGGCTCACCAACGCCCTCTGGGACCTGGTGTGGCGTCCCGCCAACGCCCTGCGTCACTGCACCGACGCGCAACGTGAGCGCTTCCTGCTTCCGGCGATCCTCGGGAAGCGCCGCGATTGCTTTGCCGTGACCGAGCCCGATGCCGGGTCTGATCCCTCGCGTATCACCAGCACCGCAACGCGCGTTGATGGCGGATACCGCATCAACGGGGAGAAATGGTTCGTCACGACCGGCGACGTGGCCGACTTCCTGATCGTTCTCGCCCTCGTTCAACCGGAGGGGGCGCCGACACTCTTTCTCGTGGACAAGGATCTCCCCGGCGTCAACATCAAGCGCACGCCGCGCTATATGCACACGTTCGTCTTCGAGCACCCGGAGTTCATCCTCGACGACGTGGCGGTCGGCGCGGAGTGCGTGCTCGGGGCGGTCGGCGCCGGGTATGACATCACCAAGGAGTGGTTCGTGGAGGAGCGGCTGATGATCGGAGCGCGATGCGTCGGCGCGGCGCGCCGCGCGCTCAGCATCGCGACTGATTTCGCCAGGACCCGCGTGCAGTTCGACCGGCCGATCGTCGAGCATCAGCTCGTCGGCGCCATGCTCGCGGACAGCGCAGTCGACATCGCGCTCATGCAGTCGCTCGTGCATCAGGTCGCCTGGGAGGCAACCGGCCGGCTGGAGCGAAAGCTTCTCCACGCGAAGGCGGCCATGGTGAAGCTGGCGGCGTCCGAGATGGCAGGCCGGGTGGTTGATCGATGCCTCCAGGTCCTCGGCGGTCGCGGCTACATGCGCGACAGTGCGGTGGAGCGCCTGTATCGGGACATCCGCGTCGACCGGATCTGGGAGGGCACGTCGGAGATCCAGCGGATCATCATTGCCGGCGAGATCGCAAAACGCGGCGTGACATCGCTGCTCGACATCGCCGGCGGGGCCAGTCCCGCCGCGGCGCGCTGAGGTGCCATGCAAGTCCTGATCGGAGCCGATCGCTTCAGAGCCCAGGCCGGGGGCGCGCCGAACTGGGTCGAGCAGCTGAGCGTTCCCGACCTCAGCATCGGCACGTACTCCCTACCCGCGGGGTGCGTCGACACCCAGGAGCCGCACACCGAGGACGAGATCTACGTCGTGCTGCACGGCCGTGGCGCGCTCGCGACCGATGATGCAACCGCGGATGTTGCACCCGGTTCTGTGATCTACGTGCCGGCGGGTGAGAACCATCACTTCGTGAACATCGTCGAAGACCTGGTTACGCTCGTCGTCTTCGCTCCGGCTGAGGGATCTCGGGCGAGCAGCACGGATGGGTGACGTGAGCATCGATCGCCGTGTCGAGACCAGGGCCGCGTGAGCGACGCAGACACACCAGTCGCTGAGGGCGCGGTCGTCGAGTGGCTCGCTCGCTACGTCGACGTCTGGAAATCCGGCGATCACTCCCGCGTGGCGGAGTTGTTCACCGACGACGCCCTGTACTTCGCCGATCCCTTCACAGCTCCACACCACGGGCATGCAGCCATCGCGGAGTACTGGCGGATAACCGGCGATCCTCCAGACGCCTTCGAAGCGCACTACGCACCATTCGCGATTGCGGGAGACCTGGCGATCGTCACGGGCTTCTCTCGGTATTTCGACGACTCACGGTCTCACATCGCCAAGGAGTACGGCAACATCTTCGTGCTTCGTTTCGCACACGATGGTCGCTGTAGCGAGTACCGCGAGTGGTACATGCCGCGCGAGGACGATACGGCGAACGAGGCCGACGCGCCCACGTAGGTTGCAAGCATTCCATCGCGACTTCATAACCGGTCGCTAACCAGCTCTTGAGGAACGCCTACCTAGACTGGCAACACGAATATCGCGGGTCGCTGGTACTCGGCGCCCGCAGCTGCCGTGTGAAGGAGATCCTCATGAACCGATCGACACCAGCGATGCGACGCCTGCTGACTGCTGGTTCGATAGCCGTTGGGATAGCGATTGCCATGCCCGTTGCAGGCGCAGCTGCCGGACACAGCGGCATGAAGGATCCCGGAACGCTTCCCGGCAAGATCTTTGTGGCGAGCCCGCCCGCCGGAGCCACCGGGCCGGACGACATCACCCGGTTTGCCTCATCGGGAGTCGACGGAGGCCGCGCGCTCATCTGGACCGCCTACCAGAATGGGATCAACCCGGACGGCACCCCTGGCACGCCAGGCGGACCGACCAAGAGCGCAATCGCCGGCTACGATCCGATCGACGGAAGACTGGTCGAGACGATCTGGGTGACCGGAAAGGCCGACGGGCTCACCGCCGACCCGGGTATCAACCGTCTCGTCGTCACCGTCAACGAGGACGAGAATTCAGCCCTGTACCTGGTCAACCCCGGCACAGGAGAGGCGACCAGGTTTCATTACGACCCGTCGCCTGCTGAGAATGACAACGGGGGCACCGACAGCATCGCGATCTGGGGCGGGCGCATCGTGCTTGCACACTCCAACCCGAGCGACACCCAGGAGGCGACCGACTACGCGGTGGACCTCGATCGCGCAACCGGCGTCGCCCATCTCAGCGCTCTCTTCTTCGATAACAGCAAGGCTCTCGATGCTCTCACGCACACGTCGGTGACGCTGGCGCTGACCGATCCCGATACCAACGGCGTCATCCCGGATGCTGCTCCGAGATTCGCAGATCAGCTGGCAACCATCAGTCAGGCTGACGGTCAGATCATCTTCGCATCCATCGCGCACGATGATCGGGACCTGACGGTGCTCAACCTGACCGACAATGTCACCGGAAACATCCCGCCGATCGACGGGCTCGCAACCGCGACCGCCGGGCGGGGCACGCTCTATGTCGTGGATGCCAAGGCAGGGACGATCACGGCGCTGAAGACCAACGGTTGGCCTGCAGGCACGGTCTTCGTCGGCGAGCCCAACGACAACGCCAATCCTCTGGTCGGGACGCTCAACCTGTTCACAGGCCAGATAACACCACTCTCCAACGCGTTCCTCAGCCCCAAGGGGTTGCTGTTCGTCCCCGCGGCTGATTCATGACAGGATGGCGTGGCGGCCCTGCGTAGGTCCCGGAGAAGAGGCGCTGTCAAGATGAGATGCAGCCCTCACGTAGCGCAAGCGGCAACTTTGAATTGCCCGTGCTGGACCTCGTTTCCGCCGGCATCCTTGAACTCGTACGTGTAGGTGCCCGCGGTGAGGGGACCGAACTCACCGCTGGTGTTGGTGGGCTTCACCACGATGCCCCCTGGGGAGATGATCAGCTCCCAGGTTGCGACAGTGCCCTTCCACGAAACGCTGCCACCCTGAGCGGTTCCAACCACGTCGCACCGGGTCGTGAGGACTGCCGCCGGAGTGGGCGTCGCAGTGGGTATGGGGGTCGGCGTGGCGGTTGGCACCGGCGTCGCGGTGGGACTGGGCGTCGGAACAGGCGTCAGCAGGGGAGTGGCCGTGGGGCTCGCAGTGGGTGTGCTCGCGCACGCGGCGAGTGCGCAGCCGAGGAGCAGCAGTAGGGCGAAGCGTGTCGTCGTCGTCATCGCGGCTCCATAACGGGCTCCGCCAACCCCGTACCGACTGTCAGCCCCGTCATGGACGGGCTTTGTAAAAGTCGTGAACCGGTCGCAGAGGCATCTCGTTACGAAATGATCTGCGGAGAATCGAGTCAGCGCCCCGCCGCCTGCTCCAGCACCCAGCGGTAGCGGGGATCGATGTACACGCGCATGGCGCGCTCCTCCCCGGCGAGGATCCAGAGGTAATAGAGACTGTGACCTGGCGCTGCCACCACCGGATGGAACCCGGACGTGATCGCCGCGGAGTCGCCGTCGTAAACCATTCGCAGGTCTTGCTCCCCGGCGTCGGTGTCGTAGCGAACCTGTACTGCAAAGCCGTTGGCCGGACGCACACGGTAGTAGTAGACCTCTTCGAGCCGCGCCTCCTCCGCGGACTCCCGATCGTGCCGATGGGGCGGGAATGACGACCATGTTCCCGTGCCGGCGTGCACCGTCTCCCCGACCATGAGTCGCGACGCAGGATCATCCGGTCCGAGGATGGTCCGGACCGTCCGGCCCCAACTGTCGCGTCCGACCACCACCTCGCGCTGGGTCGCGCCTGGAATCAGCCGCGCGGGGCCGGGTGGCAGCGAGCCGGCGCGGGAGGAAACGATGGCGATCGTTGACTCGGAGCCATCCCCCTCTCCGGCGGGCACCAACACTGCCGACGACGCCGGTGGGAGATAGACGGCATCGCCTGCGCCCTCGAAGACGTCGGCTCGTCTGCCGACGGCACCGAAATCCCGGTCGTCGATGGTGACCGCGGCATGCCCGGAAAGGATGACCGCCAGCCGTTCGTCGCCACGACCGAGCTCGACCGGCTCTCCGGACTGCGCCGCTATCAGATCGAGCGAGATGTGCTCGGTCTGTTCACCGGCACGGATCAACGACGTGAGCTTGATGACGCCTACCCCCGAGCGGGGTCGGGGATCATCACATCGCGCACGTAGGCATTGAGGTCGCCGCATGCTGCGCAGAACTGGCGCAGCGTCTGCCGCGTCGCGCCGAACCCATCGAACTCTTCGATGCTGAGCCCGTTCGCCGTGTAGGCGCGACGGAAGTCCTCGAAGTACGCGAGCAGTCCGTCCACCACCTTTGGATCCACGGGCATGTCGATGCGCGGAATCACGTCGATGTCGCTCGCGTTGATGCGCTTCTGCCACGCGGAAGTCGGCGAGACGACCGCATCGGCGCCGATGATTTCACTCCAGTGCATGTGATTGCGAAACGCAGCGGAGAGCAGCCTGATCCGGTACCCGCGCTCGCGAAAGAGCGCATACGTCTTCTTGAAGACCGCCACACCGGCCCATTCGAGGTACCCGGGATCGATCGTGATGCGCTCTCGCTCCATCACCACCCTGAGCCAGTCGTCGAGCCTGCCAACCATGATCGTGCAGACCGGGCCCATCGCCCCGATGTCCTTGCCGTCATGCTCACGACGACGCAGCCCGCGTTCAACCGCCTCGGCGACCGCGATGCACTGTGGAAGCGTGAAGCAGACCGTCGCGTTGATGCTGACTCCCTGGTAGGTCGCCTCCTCGATGGCGGGAATCCCCGCACGGGTCACCGGAATCTTCACGATCATGTTCGCAGCGAGACGGCTGAATTTGAGTGCCTGAGCGACGATCGCGTCAACGTCGCGGAAGAACCGCGGATCCGTCTGGATCGAGAGACGACCGTTGCGGCCGCCCTG
Source organism: Candidatus Dormiibacterota bacterium (assembly GCA_049279755.1). Taxonomy (GTDB): domain Bacteria; phylum Chloroflexota; class Dormibacteria; order Aeolococcales; family Aeolococcaceae; genus Palsa-851. Next base: position 14,953 of record JBAPOS010000044.1, read on the forward strand.
CGCCTCGAAGATCGGCTCGAGGAGCCGCGCGGCTCGGATCGAGAGTTCCTCGACGAGCTTCCAGGCGATGGTGTCCTCGGTCGCCGTGTGGAGCTCGCGCACCAGGGCTTCAGCGCGCGGCCGCCAGGTGGCCGCGTCACCCGCCAGCACCGCCATGGCGATCACCGGGTTGCAGGTTGCCCCGACCGCCCCGTGCTCGATGGCGTACGTGAGCTCATCGATGGACGCCGAGTCGTTCCAGAGACACGTCGGCGTCGTCTGGGTCATCTTGTGGAGCGGGCTCCGGTAGGTGACGACGGTCTCGGCGCTGGTCATGCAGGTCACATACCGGTCAGGTGCTGATTGCGTGCTTGATCGCGCAGGCGCCGGTGCCCTTGCCGGCGCTGTTCGACCATATCCCCTGAACCGCGAACCTCCCCGTGGTCAGGGTGATGTTCTGGGCGCGGCCGCCACCGGTCTGCAGCCACGCACAGAGGTCGCCGATCTCCTCGCCGTCGTTGGCGGTCCAGCCTCCCGTCGGGAACTGGTCAGTGATCGTCTCGTTGTACTCGTGCCCCTCGACAATCGTGACCCCGTCGCGCTTGTTGCCCGGGTTCACAAATCCGGCACCACAGTTGGCGCCGGCGTCCGGGATGTATGGGAGGTTGGTGAAAGCGATGAGCGCGCCCGAGGCCGCGCCACCCCCGTCCAGCGTGGTGTCCCCGGAATAATCGTGCCAGGCGCAGAATCCGCCGCCCTGGTAGTTGTCGGGGTTGGTCCCGGTGGGCGACACGAGGACGTACTGCGCGTCGCGGTTGGCCGCGGTCGTGGTGAGGCCGAAGTGTTTCGCGGCATGCTCGGCCTCGACGGCCAGCTGGTGGCCGGTCGATTGAGCCGGCGAAGCCGTCGAGGTGTCCTCCCACAGGCCCGCGAGTGCACCGCCGGTCGGGTATGCCACGTGCGCCATCGCGGATGTGCACCTCGTGGCACCGACCGCCGCGCCCTGGCAATACTGCGTCGCTATCCCGCTCCACAGCTCGCCACCAGTGCCCAGACCTTTGAAGAACGCCTGCAGGTCCGGAGCGATGCCCGTCGGGTCACCTGCGAAGGTCGCGTAGCCACTGGAGTTGGTTCCCTGGGCCCCCCACTGGTCTCCCCAGAAGACGAGGTACACCTGCTCCTTGCCCGTGGTCACTCCGACACCCGAGACGCCGCCTCTGAAGTGCACGCAGCTCGACGAGCAAGCCGCTTTGATGGTGGGGCTGCCCTGCGCCCCGGAGAGCATCGGCATCAGCCCGTGGCGGTACGCGTGGTTCGCCGGCGCGGATGCCGCTGATGGCTGAGGCGCGGGTGCCGCGTGGACCGCACTCATGAATGCCATGCTGCATCCCAACGCCGCCAGCAGAGAAGCGAGGCGCCGCGCGCATCGGGCGGTCAGTTTCGACCCGTGGCGTTGCGGTCCCGGGGTCGCGTTTCTCATTCCTGCCCTCACTCTGGACGCTCGTCTGCGCATGACTCAGGGTTCGATCGCACGCAGCTGGTCCCCAGCAGTCTACATGCCGATGTCGCCCGGGCCGGACTGACGATGCGAATCCGGACGCGCGCTAGGATCGGGAACGTGCTCGCCTGGATGGACCTCGAGATGACCGGTCTCGACCCCGCACGCCATGTGATCGTCGAGATCGCGACGCTGCTGACCGACGATGAGCTCAACCTCATCGCAGAGGGGCCGGACATCGTCGTGCACGCGACACCCCAAGAGCTCGAAGCAATGGACGACGTGGTGCGCACCATGCACAGTGGGTCCGGGCTCCTGGATGCGATCCAGTCATCGCCCATATCCCTCGCCGAGGCCGGCGACCAGACGCTCCGATTCCTTCGCGCTCACATCAGCGCGCAGCGCTCGGTGCCGCTGTGCGGCAACTCGATCGGGACGGACCGGCGATTTCTCGCGGCGCAGCTTCCGGAGATCGAGAGCTTCCTGCACTACCGCTCCATCGACGTGTCGAGCGTCAAGGAACTCTGCCGGCGGTGGTATCCCGATGTCCTCGCCGATGCACCTCCCAAGCAGGAGGTGCATCGAGCGCTCGACGACATCCGCGAATCGATCGCGGAGCTCGCGTACTACCGGTCAACCATCTTCATCGACAGGATCAACCCTCAACAGCCGTAGCGGTCGTGTCCAGGTCGCGCACCCACTCGGGCACGACGGCGGCGCGGGCGGCGGCTCGCCGCCCGCGGATCGCCAACACCAGCACCAGCACCGTCGCGCACACGAACACCGTCGCCGCGATGAAGGCGTGATCGGCTCCAACAACGAACGCGTGCTGCGCGGCGGCGACCGACTGCACGGCGGCCCCGCGTGCGGCCGTTCCGAAAACCGAGACGAGCACAGCGAGTCCCAGCGCACCGCCGAGTTGCTGCATCACGTTGACGAGCCCCGACGCCGCGCCGGCATCCTCCTGACGGACTCCGCTCAGCGAGGTCGAGGTGAGCGGCACGAACGCGAGTCCGTTGCCGGCGCCGAACAGCATCAGTGGCGCGAACAGCGAGAGGTAGCTGCTCGACGCGGAGAGCTGCGTCAGCAGCAGGATGCCGAGCGTCGACACGGAAAATCCGAACACCATCACCGGCTTGGCGCCAAAGCGCTGCACGAGCGCACGCGCGCTCAGTTGCGACGTCGCGAACAGCGCAACCGTGAACGGCAGGAACGCCAGACCGCTCTTGATCGGACTGTAGTGCAGCACCTCCTGCAGGAACTGGGTGAGGAAGAAGAACATCCCGAACATGCCGGCGGTGAGGAAGAGCCGCGCGACATATGAGGCGCTGCGGCTGCGGTCAGCGAAGAGCCGCAACGGGGTGATCGGCTCCGCTGCCCGGCGCTCGAGCAGCACGAACGTCACCAGCAGTGCAGCGCCCACCGCGAACGCGCCGACGGTCAGCATGTCACCCCACCCCGAGGTGGCCGCGCGCACGAACGCGTACGCCAGCGCGGTGACGCCGAACGTCGAGGCCAGCGCGCCGCGAATATCGAAGTGACCGTTGCGGCTGGGCGTTTCGGTCAGCAGGCGGCGTGCCAGCACGATGACCACCATGCCGATCGGCACGTTGACGAAGAGCACCCACCGCCAGGAGGCCCACTGGGTCAGCAGTCCCCCGAGGATCAGGCCGATGGCACCGCCGCCGATCGAGACCGCGGTGTACCAGCCGATGGCGCGGACGCGCTCCTGTCCGTCCTGAAACATGGTCATGAGCAACGCCAGCGCTGACGGCGCAGCCAGCGCGCCGCCGATCCCCTGGAGCGCACGTGCGGCGAGGAGCCAGCCGCTCCATGGGGCCACACCGCCGAGGAAGGAGGCCGCCGTGAAGACGGCGATGCCGGCGATGAACACTCGACGGCGACCAAGCAGGTCACCGGCGCGGGCGCCGAGGAGCAGGAAGCCGCCAAAGGCCAGCGTATAGGCGGTGATGACCCACGACAGGTTCGCCGGCGAGAAGTGGAGCGCACCCGCGATGTCGGGGAGCGCGATGTTCACGATCGTGGCATCGAGCACGACCATCAGCTGGACCGCAAGGATGATGGCGAGCACGAGGCCTCGGCGGGGCTGACGCCGGGTTGCCCTGCCGGGCGGGGCGAGGAGAGTGGCGGTGGATTGCATTGGGGACCTCCGTGGCGTAGACTGAGGAAACGGACGCTTCCTCCGGTAGTATACGGAGGGTCCCTCCGTTTTGCAAGTTAAGGCATGGTGATCCAGTGGTGGCACGTGATGTCGCGGTGGCTGAGAGCGAGGCGATCGAGCCCGCTGAGTCGGTTTCGACCGATCGGCGCCCCCGTGCCGACGCGATCCGCAACCGCGATCTGCTGATCGCCGCCGCCGCCGAGGCCTTCGCGGCCCGGGGCGCCGATGTGCCCCTTGAAGACATCGCCCGCAACGCGGGCGTCGGCATCGGGACCCTCTACCGGCACTTCCCCACGCGCGAATCCCTGGTCGAGGCGGTGTATCGACACGAGGTCGACGTGCTCTGCGAGCGGGCGGACCAGTTCCTCGAGTCCATGCCGCCCGAGCAGGCGCTGGCGGAGTGGATGCAGCTGTTCGTGGTCCACGTTGCCACCAAGCGGGGCATGCTCTCCCTGCTGAAGCCGCTGCTCAGCACCAACCCCAATTTCTCCGACCAGACGCGCGGGCGGGCCACAGCCGCCGCCAGCAAGCTGCTCGAAGCCGGCGTCGCTGCCGGGACGATCCGCGCAGACGTCGACGGCGGGGATCTGCTGCGCGCCGTGGGCGGCATCTGCATGTCGACGGACCAGGAGAGGTCGGCCGCGTCGGAGCGCCTGGTGGGTCTCCTTTTCGACGGCCTCCGCCACGGGGCGGCGGGCTCACCGAGCGCGACGCAGCCGGGTAACGCGTCAGCCTGAGACGCCGTCCTCGCGGCGGCGTCGCGAATGCAACCCGGCCTGCAGTGATCCTGCAATCGGGGACGTCCAGCATGGCCTCCTGAGGCGCCATTGACGGCGCCAAGCGCATTCACAGGAGGCACGCAATGCCAACCAAAGTCTCGGCGGAACACAAGACTCTCAGCAGCCCCGACGAGGAGCGTGTTTTCGAGAAGGGGCGCGTTGATCTCGTCAACATCGGCGGTGGAACGGTGGGGCGGCTGACCCTCGAGCCCGGGTGGCGGTGGTCCGTACACGTCAAGCCGTTCGCGGGGACCGAGCTCTGCGAGGCGCCGCATTTTCAGTACCACGCGTCGGGCGTGCTGCGCATCCAGATGGCGGACGGCAGCGAGTTTGACGCACGCACCGGCGACATCACTGCGTTGCCCTCGGGCCACGACGCATGGGTGATCGGCGACGAACCGGTTGTGCTTATCGACTGGAACGGCGCGAGCAACTACGGAAAGGCCTGACACGGCACCGTAGATGCTGCCCTCGCGCGGACCCGCGGCACGTATCCTAGGTGTCGTGGTCCGCGCCGAGGCGCCGCCGTCGGTGCGCCCGGTCTCGCCGCCGGACGCGGTGCGAGTCCGCGTCATCGATGGCCTTTCGGTTGAGGGGTTCGCCGAACATGAGCTCGGCAGCCGCAAGGCGCGGCTCGCGCTGCGCGTGCTCGGCATTGCGCAGGGACGTCCGGTGAGCATCGAGCGCCTCGCCGAGGTTCTCTGGGTTGACGAGCAGCCGCGAGACCCGCCCGCTCAGCTGGCGGTGATCAT
>JBAPOS010000045.1:0-19717 GCA_049279755.1 Candidatus Dormiibacterota bacterium
GCCGACGCGGTCGCGAGCGTGCTTGCCGGCGGCGCGTGGCCCGAGGCCACACGGCCGTGGTCGCCGGCGCGGTTCCGGCGCACCGCCGGGGTGCGGACATGATCATCGTGGTCAACGGCGAGAGCCGGGAGGTTGCCGAGGGCATGGGGCTCACCGACCTGCTGCGCGAGATGGAGCTCCCGCCGGAGCAGCGCGGCATCGCGGTTGCGAGAAACGGTGACGTGGTGCTGCGCGCGAGCTGGCCCGACACCACGCTCCTCGCCGGCGACCGGCTGGAGATCCTCCACGCGGTCCAGGGTGGTTGACGTGGACGACGTTCTGCTGATCGCCGGAGAGCGCTTCACCTCGCGGCTGATCATGGGAACCGGCGGGGCTCCGAGCCTCGACGTCCTCGAGCGTGCGCTGGAGGCATCCGGCACCGAGATCGTCACCGTGGCGCTCCGCCGCCTGGACCCGTCCGGGGCCGCCTCATTCCTGGATGTCGTCGGCCGGTCCGGGCGCCGGATCCTGCCCAACACGGCCGGCTGCTTCACCGCCCACGATGCGGTCACGACCGCCAGGCTCGCCCGCGAAGCCTTCGAGACGAACTGGATCAAGCTCGAGGTGATCGCCGACGAGGACACGCTGCTGCCCGACGGCGCCGAGCTCCTCGTCGCCGCAGAGCAGCTGATCGACGACGGGTTTGTCGTGCTCCCGTATGCCAACGACGACCCCGTTCTCTCCCGGCGGCTCGAGGACCTGGGCTGCGCTGCGGTGATGCCGCTCGGGGCGCCGATCGGCAGCGGATCGGGCATCCGCAACCCCTACAACCTGCGGATCATCCGCGAGCGCGCCGGTGTACCCGTCGTCCTCGATGCGGGTGTGGGGACGGCGTCGGATGCGGCCATCGCGATGGAGCTGGGTTGCGACGCGGTGCTCGTCGCCTCGGCGATCACGCGCGCCGCGGAGCCGGTGCTCATGGCACGAGCCATCGGCGCCGCGGTCGAGGCCGGCCGGCTGGCATACCGGGCCGGACGGATTCCCCAGCGCCTCTATGCGGAGGCGTCGACATCCTGGGAAGGTCTGGCCGACCTCGGCCACCGTCCCAGGGCGGTCACAAGCCTCGGTGATGCCGAGTCCGGGTGAGCTGAGGCGGGAGCGATTGGCGCGCGCCCGCCTGTACGTCGTCACCCGAGCCCGCGAGCAGGAGGGGGATCTCCGGGAGTTTCTCGCCGCCGTGCTCGAGGCGGGCGCGGACATCGTCCAGTTGCGCGAGAAGGAGGCAGAGGCGGGAGAGCTGCTGCGGTGGAGCGACGAATTCCGCGCCGCCGCCGACCGGTGGGGCGCGCTCTTCGTGCTCAACGACCGCCCAGACGTCGCCCTCGCCGCCGGCGCAGACGGCGTCCACCTGGGTCAGAACGACCTCCCGCCGTCGTGGGCGCGGCAGATCACCGGCCCTGACCTGCTCATCGGGCTGTCGACGCACTCGCCCGCGGAGTTCGACGCGGGCGCTCCCGAGGCCGACTACCTGTGCGTCGGTCCGCTCGCCGCCACACCGACCAAGCCTGGCCGGCCCGCAACGGGGCTCGGGATCGTGAACCACGCGGCGTCCCGAGCGCGAGCGGGCTCGGAGGTGCGTCCGTGGTTCGCCATCGGCGGTATCGGCATCGGGTCGCTCGCCGGCGTCGTGGGGGCTGGAGCGGGGCGGGTTGCAGTCGTTCGGGAGGTCGCGGGCAGCGATCCCGGCGCCGCCGTCAGAGCCCTGGTGGACGGTCTGGCAGGATCCCCCGTTTCTTAGGCCCAGAGAGGCGCGGTTCGCCGCTGGGACGGCGCCAAATGTTAAGCGCCCCTTAACCCTCTGGCTGTGTCGCCGTTAACCAGCCGATCGGCAGGATAAGGCCGTGCAGTCGCCACGACGGCGGTCGAGAAACGGGGTATGAGGGCAGACATGATCGTTGAGATCGAACCATCGCTGAATCGCGTGCGCCCATTCTGGCGTCGAGGAGCGGGCGTCAAAAGTACGTTGACACTGCTGGTGGGGGGATCGGTGCTCGCCGCATGCGGGTCCACCAGTGGCCCCGCTGCGACGAACGCCCCGAGTGCCACGCCGACGCCTGTCTGCACAGGCACCACTGCGAACCCCGGCTACACCAACGGCCTCGCTACGGTTTCCGGGCAGGCGACGACGCTGAGCGGCGCGGGCTCGACATTCGTCGCGCCAATGATGTCCGTCTGGACCAAGGCCTATGCCACATCCAACTCGGTGCAGGTGGCATACCAGTCGGTTGGTTCTGGCGCCGGTATCGCTCAACTTCAGGCGAATACCGTCGACTTCGGCGATTCGGATGCGTTCATGAAGGATTCCGACATCGCAAAGGCCAAGGGTCCTGTGGTGCAGATCCCTCTGGTGCAGGCCCCGGTCGTGGTTGCGTACAACCTCCCCGGCGTTGCGAGTGGTCTCAAGCTCGATGGCGACACGATCGGCAAGATCTTCTCCGGGGGCATCACGGTGTGGAATGACCCGGCGATCAAGGCCCTGAACCCGGGGATCACTCTGCCAAGCACCCCCATTGCAGTCGCCCACCGTTCAGACGGATCGGGAACGACGGCCATTTTCACCGACTTCTTGACTCAGACGAGCCCTGCGTGGGTGTCCGCCCTCGGCGGATCGACCACCAGTGTTGGTAAGACGGTGGCATGGCCGGTTGGGATCGGCGGCAAGGGCAACGAAGGTGTGTCCGCCGTCATCAGCCAAACGCCAGGCGGCATTGGGTATATCGAGCTGGACTACGCCATCGCGCAGCACCAGACCTATGCAGACGTCAAGAACAAAGCAGGTAACTTCATCGAGCCGTGCGAGCAGACGGCTGCCAACGCAACAGTGGGGATCACCAGTTACCCATCCGACCTACGGGTTGACATCGTCAACCAGTCGTCGAATGCCCAGGCGTATCCGATCACCGGGTTGACGTGGGCGCTGGTCTACCAGAATCAGACCAAAGCAGCAACGGCGGCTGCCCTCGTCAACTTCTTCTCGTGGGTCCTCACCAAGGGTCAGGATCTGACGGGATCGGTGAACTACACGCCACTGGGGCCGACGCTGCAGGCTCTGTGCATCGCCCAACTCAAGAAGATCACGGTGAACGGTACCCCGGTCTCGCCGTGACCCGAAAATCACCTTGACAATGGTGGTCTCCTGATGCCGCCGCCAGCCGATGCGGGCGGCGGCATCGCCGCATCTACCATCCGGGTGGCGCCGTCCCTCTTGAAGCGCGGCCGGCCGCGCGTGGCCGACCGGATCTTCGGCACCAGCGTTTCGGTCATGGGCGCGATCGTGCTCGTCGTCATCGTCGGCATGGTCGTCTTCCTGGTGCTGGAAGGCCTTCCAGCCATGCAGCACTATGGCTTTTTCTCGTTCATCACAGCCTCGCGCTGGACCCCGTCGACCGCGTTCCCGAACGTTTCGCATCCCAATCCGTACGGGATTCTCCAGTTCATCTACGGAACGATGCTCACCTCCATCATCGGAATGATCATCGCCGTCCCACTCGCTGTCGGGGCGGCGCTGGTCATCACCGAGGTAGCGCCGCAGCGCGTCAAGGGTCCGCTCTCTGCGCTCGTCGATCTGCTGGCAGCGGTACCCAGTGTCGTCTATGGTTTTTGGGGGATCTTCGCGCTCATACCGGCGATCAAGCCCGTGGTGGATTTCTTGACCACCACCCTTGGCACTGTGCCGGTGATCGGTGTTGCATTCCAAGGTCCGTTCTTCGGAGTGTCGTACTTCAGCGCAGGGCTGGTGCTCGCGATCATGGTCCTGCCGATCATTGCTGCCGTATGCCGTGAGGTCTTCCGGAGCACGCCGCGGAACGAGAAGGAGGCCGCGCTCGCTCTCGGGGCGACGCGATGGGAAATGATCCGCATCGCCGTGCTGCCGCGAGCCCGGTCGGGCATCGTCGGGGCGTCGCTACTCGGCCTCGGCAGGGCGTTGGGCGAGACCATCGCGGTGACCATGGTGATCGGCAATGCCGTGCTCCACATCAACGGGAGTATCTTCTCGCAAGGTGCGACGATGTCCAGTGTCATCGCCAACGAGTTCACCGAGGCGACCGAGCCCTTCCATCTGTCGGCACTGTTCGTGGTGGGGTTCTGGCTCCTGATCGTCGCGCTCCTGGTGAACATCGTCGCGCGTCTTATAGTGCACCGCGGGGTCGCGCTGTGACCCAGCTCGCGCTCGGGACGCCTGGCTCCCGCAACCGTCCGGCGTTGCGCCGGCGGCGCGCAAAGAGCGCGGTACTCGTCGGCTTGCTGGTGGCAGCGGTGGTGGTGGCGGTCGGCGTGCTCGCCTGGGTGCTCATCTACGTCGCCATCCAGGGCGTGAGTGCGTTGAACCTTGGTTTCCTCACACAGACCCCTCCCGGCAACCCAGCAGCCGCCGGTGGTGGGTTCTACAACGGCATCATCGGCAGTCTCATCATCGTCGGTATCGCAGCCCTGATCGGGATTCCACTCGGAATCGGCGCAGCCATCTACCTGGTCGAGTATGGGCGTGGGCGACTGGCCGACACCATCCGCTTCTTCAACGATGTCCTGATCGGGGTGCCGACCATTGTCACTGGCGCATTCATTTACGCAATCTGGGTAACCCGTTTCGGGTTTTCCGGCTTCGCCGGATCACTGGCGCTCGCGATCGTCATGCTCCCGCTGGTGACTCGTACGACGGAGGAGATGCTGCGGCTGGTACCCAACGAGCTCCGCGAAGGAAGTCTGGCGCTGGGGGCCACCCGCAGTCAGACGGTGATGCGGGTCTGCATCCCGACCGCACTCCCGGGAATCATCACCGGAGCCATGCTGGCGGTCGCGCGCGCGATGGGGGAGACCGCCCCGCTGCTCCTGACTGCGCTGGGCAATGACCTGTTCACCGAGTACAACCCGGCAAAGCGCATGTCAACCCTCTCTCTGCAGATCTTCGACAACGCGGTCACCGGATTTCAGGAAGGTCAATCACGGGCCTGGGCGGGAGCGCTCACGCTGATCGCCATCGTGCTGATCTTCACCTTCGTTGCTCGCTTCTTCGGCCGTAGGGTCCGGACATCGAATGCCTGACGTGGCTACTGAACCTGCTCCTGCGACGGCTAAGGTGGGCGAGACGATGACCACCCCGGAGAGCTCGGCCGAAGGGCTGTCGATTGAGGAGCTGAACGCCTGGTTCGGCAAGCACCACGTCGTGGCTGACGTGAGCCTCGCTGCCCCCGCGCATCGCGTGACCGCTCTGATTGGCCCGTCGGGTTGCGGCAAGAGCACGCTGCTGCGGTGTGTGAATCGCATGCATGAGATCGTGCCCGGTGCACGAGTCGGCGGCCGGGTCATGTTCGGAGGACAGAATATCTACGATCCGGACATCGACCCCGGCTCTGTCCGAAGCGAGATCGGGATGGTGTTCCAGCGGCCGAACCCCTTTCCCACCAAATCGATCTTTGAGAACGCGATCATCGGTGTCCGGCTGGCCAAGTCTGCGGGGGACCGGAAGCTGGACGACATCGCCGAGAGCGCGCTGCGCCGAGCGCAGCTGTGGGACGAGGTGAAGGACCGTCTCAACAAGCCGGCGGTGAGCCTCTCGGGGGGCCAGCAGCAGCGGCTGTGCATCGCTCGTGCGGTCGCGGTGGATCCCGCGCTGCTCCTCATGGATGAGCCGTGTTCCGCGCTGGACCCGATCGCGACCTTCAAGATCGAAGAGCTCATCGGCGAGATCGCCGACCAGTACACCGTGATCATCGTCACGCACAACATGCAGCAGGCGACGCGGGTATCACAATTCACCGGCTTCATGACGATTGAGAACGCCGGCGAGCCAGGGCGCCTGGTTGAATTCGGCACAACCGATCAGATCTTCGGCTCGCCGGCGCAGCCTGCGACCGAAGCATATGTGAGTGGGAGGGTGGGATGAGATGGCAAGTGAATTGAGCATCATGGGTCGGTTGCAGGAGGCCGACCCCGGGCGGGGCCGTCCTGCGCGACCCGGCATCGTGCAGGTGGCGAACCCCGCCATCAGCACGAGGAACGTGAATGCACGCTATGGGGCATTCCTCGCTCTTCGCGACGTTTCCTTCTCAGCACCGCTCGGTGAGATCACCGCGATCATTGGGCCCTCAGGCTGTGGCAAGTCGACGCTGCTGCGAAGCCTCAACCGGATCAATGACCTGATCCCTTCGTTCACCCTTGAAGGCGAGGTCATGCTCAATGATCAGAACGTCTATGCGCCGGACGTCGATGTCGCGAGCCTGCGCCGGCGCGTGGGAATGCTCTTCCAGCGCCCGGCACCTTTCCCGATGAGCATCTATGACAACGTCGTCTATAGCCTGCGTCTCGATAGGCGCCAGACCAAGTCGACGTTGGACGACGCTGTCGAGCGCTGCCTCAAACAGACGGCACTCTGGGAGGAGGTGAAGGATCGTCTCAGGATGGCAGCGACCGGGCTCTCCGGGGGACAACAGCAGCGCTTGTGCCTGGCGCGCACGTTGGCTGCGGGAAGCGACGTCATCCTCATGGATGAGCCGTGCGCTGCGCTCGACCCCATATCGACCTCACGAATCGAAGAGCTGATGCGAGAGCTCCATGGGAATGTCACGATCATCATCGTGACCCACAACCTGCAGCAGGCGGCGCGAGTGAGCGACTACACGGCGTTCATGCTCATGGGCGAGGGTCGGGCAGGTGAGCTGGTTGAGCTCGGCAAGACTGATGAAATGTTCAAGGATCCAGTGGACAAGCGCACCGAGGACTACATCACGGGGAGATTTGGATGAGCCAGGCGACTCCAGCCAATCCCATCGCCGGTCACCGTCCTGTCCTGCAGGCCGAATTGGACGCCATCCGCGGAGCCCTCGTGGAGTTGACGAAGCAAGTTGAGGTCGCTATCGAACGGGCTGTCTGGGGGCTCCGCGAACGCAATCCTGACATCTGCACAGCGGTGATCGAGGGCGATGCGGTTATCAACCAGCAGCATCACAAGATCCGAGATGCGTGCTTCCATGTGATCCTCACCCAGGCACCGGTTGCACGCGACCTTCGCGATATTCACGGCTACGATCACATGGCCTCGGAGTTGGAGCGCATGGCGGACCATTGCGTCTCGATCGCTCGGATCGGGAGGTCAATGACCGAATTGCCCGACGTGCCATCGTCGGAGCCCCTCGGAGCTCTCGCTGAGCAGGCTGAGACACAAGTGCGCGACATCCTCGCCGCATTCGAAGCCCACGATACGTTGGCAGCGCGAGACATCGCTCGTCGCGACAGCATGGTCGATATGCAGTATCGCCAGATCTTTTCACTGTACGTCGACCAGATGACTGCCGATGGGAGCCTGGCGCCGCGAGCCACCGGATTGGTGTTCGTCGCCCACTACCTCGAGCGCATCGGTGACCGGGTGACGAACATCGCCGAGGAGTTGATCTTCGCCGAAACGGGCGGGCTCGAAGACCTCGGGTAAGCTCGCAGGTTCTCTGCGCTCGCCGGAGGCAGGGGCGCGGCCTTCGATCCGTCTGAGACGGCGCGACTGTAGGTGGAGTGGTGGCGCATCCATCGGGCCCTTTGCCGCACGGAGGTACTGGTGACGGCGAATGTGGCGCTGCCGTCGCTCAGGATCGCGGCCCATTCCGGCGGTGTACTCCGCCGGCCCGGATCATGCCCCGTGCCGCGGGGTAGGATGGGGCCTCCGTGGAGTTCCGTCGATGACCAGCCTCTTCCGGCGCCGGCGCCAGGAACCCCCACCCCCACCCCCGCCTCCGGAGTCTCAGCCCACCGGCCTTGACTGCAGCGTGCCCGGATGCCCAAACAGCGATGCGCTGAAATGCGAGTACCGGGACCGCCGAGGTCATCTGTGCACCCTCTCCTTTTGCCCTGACCACGGGGCGGTGATCGACGGAGTCCCGTACTGCCGTCGTCATGCGAGCACCGTCCGAGCGATCGGGTCGCTCGCCACCGATCCCAACGGTCTCCCCGACCTCGACGATCGCACGCCGTCGCTCGTCAACTGGATCGCCCGCGAGCTCGACGGACACATCAGGGCGCAGCTCGAAGCCGCCGCGCGCGAAGGCGAATCGGTCGTGACCGATGACACCGTGCACCTCTCCCGCGACAGCAACCGGAACCTTCGCTGGGAGCGGAGCTGGCGCCTTGTGGAGCACACCGGCCTGGTCCTCAAGGTCGGCATCCACGTCTCCGAGGAGAACGATGCACTGGTTCGGATCAACGTCGGCAGCGAGATGGTCGCCGACGGGATACCACCCTGGATCGCGCGACGCCGCACGGGTGAGGATGTTGACGTCGCGATCGATGTCGCGCAGCGTCAGCTGTTCTTTCAGTACCTCCAGGAGAGCATCACCAAGGCGGTGGCGGAGTTCCGGGAAAGCGACCGCCGGTACGCGCGGTAGGGTCGACCGCTCCGGCGGCTACGCTGTCGCAGGCCGCAGAGATGTTGAGCACACCCTGGAGGAGCGTCGATGACCGCCGAGGAATATCTGGACAACACAGGTCGGGATGACATCCTCGGCGGAGGCGCGAGGAGGATCCCCATCGCCACCCCGTCGGGTGAGTTCCACGTCTGGACCAAGCGCTTCGGCAACAACCCGACCGCGAAACTGCTGCTCCTGCACGGTGGTCCCGCCGCCACCCACGAATACTTTGAAGCCTGTGACAGCTACCTGCCGGCGGCAAACATCGAGTACTACTACTACGACCAGCTCGGCTCTGCGTACAGTGACCAGCCCGACGAGCCAGGTCTCTGGCAGCTCGATCGGTTCGTCGACGAGGTCGAACAGGTGCGGGTCGCGCTTGGCCTGGACGCGAGCAACTTCTTCCTCCTGGGTCACTCGTGGGGCGGGATCCTCGCCACGGAGTACGCGCTGCGCTATCAGGAGCACCTGAAGGGTCTGGTGATCTCCAACATGATGATGAGCATCCCCGCGTACAACGAGTACGCGCGCACGGTGCTGATGCCGGCGATGGATCAGGATGTGCTCGCGGAGATCAAGCGGCTCGAGGCTGACGGGGCAACCGAGACGCCTCGATACATGGAGCTGCTCAACGACCACTATCTGCAGCACGTGCTCCGCCTGCCGGCTGAGGAGTGGCCGGATCCGGTCAACCGCGCGTTCGCTCATCTCAATCGATCGATCTACGTTCCAATGCAGGGACCGAGCGAGCTCGGCGCGAGTGGAATCCTCGCAAACTGGGACAGGACCGATGACCTGGAGAGCATCAGTGTGCCGACTCTCGTGATCGGCGCGACCCACGACACCATGGACCCGGTGCACATGGAGATGGTCGCCGGTCGAATTCCCCACGGCCGCTTCCTGCTCTGCCGGGACGGCAGTCACATGTGCATGTACGACGACCAGGTCACGTACTTCCGCGGACTGATCGACTTCATCATCGACATCGATCACTGGAGTGCGTCCACGCACGCGCGCTGACGCGCACCACAGGGGCATCGACGCTCCTGAGGGGCTCCACCGACCCTGAAGCCCCTATCCTGTGCCCGTGCGGGCTCCCCAGGATCGGCTCGGTGATGCTGCGCCGGGGCAGCAACGCTCGCTCTGGTGGATCTGCGTGGAGGCAGTGCTGCTCGCACTTGCGCCGGTCGCCGCCTTCTTCGGGCTGAGGCTGACCTTGATGGCGCCGCCCGATCTCAACGACCCGGCGATGCACACCACCTTCATGATCGACCCGCACGATATCTTCGTCCGCTACGCAGCCGTCTTCCAACCGACCGAACGGCTGCGCGAGGGTGCGCGGGTCGGGCTCCTCGTGCCGGGTCGGATTTCCTATGTCCTGTTCGGTGGCGTCCCCGGGTTTGTCGTGTTCCGGTACGTGCTCGCGTTGATCGCCGTGGTGCCGACGTACCTGCTGCTCCGGCGCCTGTACAGCCGTGTTGCCGGGGTCATCGGGGTCATCGTCATCCTCAGCTGCCCGGTCATCATCCTGGCTTGGGGAACCGACTTTCCCGACTCGGCCGGCGTCTCGTACCTGCTCGGCGGCCTGGCATGTCTGGTGATGCCGTCGGCGCGCCGCCGCGCGGGCTGGTTGATCGGTGCCGCAGTCCTGTTCACGCTTGCGGTCTGGGCGGTGGCCGCGTCGGCGCCGCTGATCCTCGCGACGCTGCTCGCCTACTGGCTCGTGCGGCGGAAACGCGAGCGGCCGAATCTGTGGCGAGACCTGGCACTGATCGCCGGCACCGCCGTGGGCATCACCGGTCTGCTTGCCATCGCCTCCGCGGTACTGATCGGCCCGTGGGACTACATCCTCACGACGTTCCAGTCGCTGATCTACCTCGCGCAGCCATCCCAGACGGTTGCGAACCATTCGCGCAGCCCCTTGTGGGCGCCGTACGTCACCTACCTGCTGGTCCCACCGGCCGTGGGCCTCGCGTGCTACGCGGCATTCGGGGGGCGGCTCAAGGACGTGCTCGCCAGGGATCGCGTTGCGCGTGTTGCGCGCCGCCTCGGGACGATTCCGACAGCCCAGCTCTGCGTGAGCCTGGCGTGCGCCTTCCAGATCGTGATCTACGCGATCCTGCAGTTCATCGGCAGCACGCAGGTGCTCGAGGTGCACTACTTTTCATCGCTGCTGTGGGCCTCGGTCTTGCTCACGCTCGCGATCACCATCGCCGAGCTGGGCGGTCCGATCCTCGAGCACGAGCGGTATCGATGGCTCATCCCGGTGGTGCTCGTCGCAGTGCCGCTCGTATTCGAGATCTCTCCCAAGGTGCCGCAGTTCGGATGGATGCCGGTCGGGTTGCTGATCGTGGTGGCGATCGTGTTGCTTGCCTGGGTCGCGCGGAGGGAAGCCGCCTCGCATGATGTGGTGCGCTCCCGGCTCATGGTCGGCGGCGCACTCACCGCGATCGTTGCCGGACTGCTCGTTCTGACGGTCACGCCGACGCAGCACAAGCACGAACGCGGCACCGTCGACGACACGTTCCCCGACTACGCATACACGCTGGGCGGCAACGACCCCGCCTGGGGCGATGACTCGACGTGGGTGAACCTGTATGCGGTCACTACCGAGATGCCCACGTTCGTCGGTCCTGCCTCGTATTCCGGCGAGCAGCTGCTCATGTGGTGGAACGGGAGTCAGCTCAAGGAACTGCGCGAGCCGATCGGTATCTTCCATGCATTCTTCAATTCGATTCCGAGCACCCTCGGAGATCTGACACCACTCGACAAGTTCTTCTTCGGACAGCGTCATCCGGCGCAGATCCTGCTGATGAGCCTCACCGGTCAGGGATTCCAGGCCTCACTCGACTCGCTGAAACCATTCGGAGCCGAGCTGGTGCGGGCTGGAGTCCTGCGGTCGGGTCCCGTGGCGCTCCATCTCTGGCTCATCGACCTCCACGAGTACTTGAAGACGCCATAAGCGTTCGGAGGCCCGCACCGGACGCAATCCCCATCTCGTGACGATCTCGTGGTGGGCGCTGCCGCGGGAGCGTCCGACGCGCTATTCGGCCGGGTACGGGGCGAGCGGCGGAGGAGCCAGCGGTGGGGGAGCGGGAGGTGGTGGCGGCGGGGGTGGAGGCGGCGCCATTGGCAGCGCTGGCACGGTGCCGGCATTGACGGGCGCCGGGCGGGGATGCGAGACAAAGCTCATCACGAGTACGTAGGCGTAGCCGGCGTCGCAGAGCAGGGAACCGATACTCGCGACCACTGCGGTGGACTGCTCCGAACTCATGCGAGACAGTGTCGCAAGGGCTTCGAACAGGACGACCACCAGCACGATAGCCCGCGCGACCCCGTACTTGGTGAGCCACGCGATGACCGCAAAGAAGATCATGGCGACCACCGCGACCAGCGCGAGAAATGGACGAATGTTCAGCGTCTGGTCGACGATCACGCCCGTGCTCGGATCCTGAACCGGGACGGTGATCGTCGGGATCAGCAATCCGATTGCAAAGATCCCGAGCACCTGGAGTGCGCCGTAGGCGAGGGTGATCCACCGCGCGATCGATACCCAGTCGGTTCCCACTGTCAGAGGTGCGAGTGATACGGACGGCGCTCTGATCGCGACCGCCATGGGCGCCGTGCCATCTCGCGCCTGGTCGACGCGTCGGCCGTCCGGCAGCACGAGTGGGGTGCCACACCGTTTGCAAGTGCTCGAGCTCTTCAGCTCCGACCACTTCCAACAGGTGGGGCAGCAGACGGCAACGGGCGCGGTGGCGGCCACCACGCATTCTGTTGCGGGCATTGTCCGGCGGTCCGGTGCCGTTCTCGGACGGTGCCACCACCGTCACGCGTTTGCGTTGAGCTGTTCGTGGTGGCGTTACGTCAGAGCAGCGGTGCAAGGTCTCGCTGCATCCGCTGTGGGTGGTAGCTCAGCGCTGTCGCGCTGATCAGCGAACGCGGACGGACCACCCCACGGGTGCGAGTTCAACCGGCGGGGGCTCGGGCAACGCCGCGACCTCACCAGCGGGCGGTGCCGCCGCAACTTCGTCAGCGCGACGACCGTCGGGAAGGATGAGCGGTGTGCCGCACCGCTTGCACGTCAGCGCCATTCCCGGTTCCGTCCATTTCCAGCACGTCGGGCAGCAGAGCTTTATGTCCACCGCTCATTCTCAACAGGTGGACGCTGCGAGTCCGGCGGCGTTCGCGGACGGTGCCGAGACCGTGACCGGTTCAGCGCAGATCTCTACGATGCCGCTCGATCAGCACCTCGATGCCGAGAATCGTCACCGCGACAGCGCCGAGGATGAACAACCAGGCAAGCGCAGTGCTGCCGAGCAGGTCCGATTCACGAATTTCGATTTCGCGCAAGGAGCGGCCGGCGAGGACGGAACCGCCCGTCCTCACGGGCACGACAACCGCGGCGATGCGCACACCCGAGCGCGGTTCCCAGGTGACCTGGTCTTGACCGCTGCTTCGTGCCGAGGTGAGCACGCCTGCAGGAAGCGAGGGCGTCTTGCCATCCAAAGTTGCAGACGATGCCGTCACCTGTCCTCGATCGTCATAGACGATGAGAAATGGGCTCAGCGAAGCCGCAATGTCGACGCGCGCACTCGGAACCAGAGACGCGACAGGTGCTCCTGACGCGAGCGCCGCGGCGGTGTCTTCAGCCATCTGGATCTGCGGGTCATTCGCGGTCTGCCGAAGATCCTGCTGCACCAGGGTGAAGATCAGGACACTCAGCAGCGTGACCGCAACTGCGATCGGCAGCCACACGCGCACGGAGCGAATGAACAGCGACGTCATCTCGTGGCGCGAACGCGCTGGCTCCGAGATTGGTTTCAGATGGGAGGAAGGCACCCCGATGCCGGCGCATCCTGGCCGCAAGCGTAGATCCCGTTGTCCCATGTGGCCACGTACTGCGTCGAATCGACGACGTAGGCAACTGTGTAGCCGGTCCAGCCCCCGCCCGCCGACTGGGAACGCCTGCCGATCCCCACATCCAGTTCGGTAGATGCTGGCGGCGTGCTATTCGGCGATTGTCCTCCCAGCCATGAGCACTGATGGGTCACCCGGTAGCCTGCGACGGGGAGGAGCCTCTCTGCGACCTTCGGGGGAAACCCTTCGCTTGTCTCGATGCCGCCCCAGCTGGCCGCGGGAAGGTCACGCACAAACGCGCCGAGGTAGTTGAGTCCAATGCCGACCGTCGTGGCCGGCGAGATACTTTCGATGATCGCCGGGTCAGTGCCCTGCTGGAGACACAGGACGTATCCCCCCGTATACGGGCCGGGCGTCGAGGAGGCAAACGCGAAGCCGGCTCCGCTCAGGACAAGCGGCCCGTCGTTGTGCAGGTGGGTGGGTCCGAAGGTATGCAACACATTGATGCCGAGGAACACGACCGCCGCTCCCCCGATCACCGCCATGAGCCGCGAGAGCCGAGGGTGTGACCGCATCAGCGTTGCCGAAATTGGTGACCCGGATTCCTGCACCTGCACAGCGCACCACCGTCGTGGCCTTGGCCCTCATGCTGAATGAGGATTACGCGCTGAATGATAGGGGGCTGCAAGGACGATTTTGTGGGCAACGCGAGCCGGCCTCGGCTGAGCGCAGGCGCGACAGCGCCTTGTGGCGGAGGGAGAGGGATTCGAACCCCCGGGGGCTTGGCGGCCCCTGCGGTTTTCAAGACCGCTCCGTTCAACCGCTCCGGCATCCCTCCGCGTGGGCTCAGGCCAGTTTAGGCGGCGGCCGCCACGCGGGTGACACAGCCATCGTCCTTGCAGTTGATCGAGGGTTGACCGCTTGCATTGACGGACGGCCTCAGGACGGTGACCATGGGTGATGTGGTCGCGCTCATCGTCTTACTCGGCTGCATCCTGGTGTTCCTCGTCCTGCTGTTCTGGTACGGCCTCAAGGGTGAGCAGAACCAGGACCCTGCGATCGGCACCAACCGGCCGTATCCGGACGGACTCGGCCCCACCGGTCCGGGCGCGGAGCTCCCGCCTTATCTCCCGACCATGACGGTCAGCGGCGCGGAGACGTTCCGGCGCAGCGCCGATCGACGCCTGACCCGGATGTTTCGACGTCCACCAAAGGCTCGAAGCTGGATGGATGAACCCGGTGCGCTCGAGGCCGCAGGTCTCGTCGATGCGTTACCGCCCTCAACGGAGCCGGCCGTCGCTCCCCTGGTGCAGCAGCGCCGCCACCGGCGCAAGAAGCACCGCTAGATCGAAGCAGCGCGCATCGCCTCGAGCTGCTCGGCGTGCTCCTCGAGGTGGCCGACCAGGAACATCTCGACGAACTGATCGATGGTCATCGGCCCGAGCTTCGGGTGCAGCCCGCGGATACCCCACTGGTCGGCGTGCACGCTCCGAAGGAACCCTTCGAGCTCAGCGATGCCGGCCTGCGCCGTCGCCCAGAGCACGGGGACGGGTTCATGTCGATCCCGCTCGATCACCCCGATACGCTGCGGGTCGCTCTTGGTCCGCCCGAACGGCACCGGCTCGCCGGAGGCCTGGCCTCGGAGCACCGGCCCCGCCTGCACGATCCAGTACGGGATGAACTCGGCGACGTGCGCCCAGACCTGGCCGCGATCCCATCGCTCGCCAGTGCCCGGATCCGCGTCGGTGAGCGCTTCATGCGGCGGCTCCGCTGCTGCAGCGGCCGCGAGCCGGGGTTCAACTGCGGCGAGACGGGCGAGGTAGGCGTCGCCGGTGCTCATCGCAGCGGCCGCAACGACGCACCGGCAACCACGCGGTTGCGAAGTTTCCCCAGCCGCTCGACGCTCAACTCGACGACGTCGCCCGGCTGCAACCAGGGGTATCGATCGATGCCGTGCACCATGGACAACTCGAGGATACAACCGGTACCGCATGTGCCGGAACCGATCACGTCCCCGGTCTCGACGCGCGTGCCGCGCGACGCGTACGCGATCATCTCGCCGAAGCTCCAGAAGATATCCGCGAGCGACGCGCGCGAATATTCGACGCCGTTCACGGTCGCGGTCATCTCGAGGTCGTAGCTCTTGTTGCGTCGCGCGTCGTGGAGCTCGTCGGGTGTGACGAAGACCGGTCCGATCGTTGTCGCGAAGTCCTTGCCCTTGACCGGACCCATGCTCAGCTTCATCTCTCGTCGCTGGATATCGCGGGCGCTCCAGTCGTTCATGACGCAATAACCGGCGATTCGTTGCTCCGCGTCCTCGGGGTCAAGGTCGGCGCCGCCGAATCCGACCACCGCGGCGACCTCCAGCTCGTAATCCATCTCGAGGCAGCCGGGTGGAATCGCGACATCCACATCGGGACCGTTGATCGCGTATGGATTGCTGAAGTAGAAGACGGGCAACTCATACCAGTCGGGATCCATCTCGAGCCCGCGTCGCTGCCGTGCGGTGCGCACGTGCTGTTCGAATGCATAGAAGTCACGTACCGTCGGCGGTCGCGGTATCGGCGCGAGCGCCTGGATGGCGTCGAGTTCGAACACGTCGTGTGGATCCCGGCGTAGTTCGTCACCCTCCGCGGAGAGCCGTGTTCCGTCGTCGCCGAGGAGGCTGAGCAACGTCGTCCCGGGCGCGCACGCGTGGATAAGCCCATCGACGACCAGGCCGGTTCGCTCGCCGGAACCTGTGGAGTGAGTGAACGTCACCCAGCGCATTGACGCCGTCGCCTTCGCATCAGAACAGCAAGCATGGCGATGACCGCGACGGCGAGGATCGACTCCGCGACGAGCAGCGGAATGGCCGCGCCAGACGGCTGCGGCGAGGCAGCGGCTACGCCGGTCAGCAGGCCGAGGCTTGCGGCGGCGACGCCGACGCCGTCGCCTCCGTCGAACGCGCTCGGGATGCGGACGCGGCGCGTGGGAACCCAGGGAGCGGGAGTTGCCGTTGGAGATGTCCTCACGACCACGGGTAGTGCGTGATGAACGGGCACCACCACGTGCCGAACGGTGACGTGGGGTGGTGCGGCGTGCGCGACGCGCTCGATGACGATGGCCATGCTCCCGTAGATGGTGAAGGTTCGAGCGAACTGCGCCATGGTCGTGCCGTTGTATGAGCCGGTCAGCGGATCGCTGAACTCGAGGGTCCCCGCCGACGTGTTGACGCCCATGAGCACCACGACGTGGCCCGCCTGCGTCCACGGCACCGTTCTCCCATCCCATGCGGTCCAGGTGCGGGCGGTCTGTGACGAGTAGTTGACCGTCGTCCAGACGAGCACCGGGTGCCCGGCCTCGACAGCGGCGTACAGCGCCTGGGGACTCCAGCCGGTGAGCTGCGTGGCCACGGGAACGCCGAGCGATTCCGCGGTCTGGGCGACCACCGGTGCATAGGCGCCCCACCCCGCGTAGGAAGTCCAGTGTGGATTGCTGCCCGGCTCCGAGCCCATCACGTGGCCGACGAAGTCCGTGTACGGGTCACCCCACCGCGCTGGGAGGCCGTCGGCGCCGAGCACGGGTGCGCGGGTGTCCGTGGGGAAGTGACCCTGCACCCAGCGCTGCGTCGTGTGCACGCCCACGGACGCCAGCGCGATGGTCAGCGACGTCGCCTCGCAATCGAGGGGCATCTGCATGCGCTGGGTTCCCACCGGGAGCCGGAACATCGCCGCCTCGGCCGTCATCGGGGCGGTCGCCAGCGAAACCGCACCCATCCCGAGGGCGACGATCGCGGCGGTCCCCCTCCGCGCGTGGACCACGTCGCCACTCTACGAGGGGTTCGATTTGAGTTGGTCGCAAGCCGGACACGACATATACTGACGCCGGCCTGGGGAGGTGGCTGAGAGGCTGAAAGCGCCCGCCTGCTAAGCGGGTGAGGGATCTTAAGTCCCTCCGGGGGTTCGAATCCCCCCCTTCCCGCCAGGCCTCGGTGTAACACCGCGCTCGAGCAGGGTGGCGAACAGGTATGCGTCGCCGGGCCAACGCGCTGACACGTAGTTGCCGTCCTCGACAACAAAGGCGGGAGCATCGTTGTCGACTGTGCCTCGCCGTGTGTACACCCGCGGTCCGTGCTCGAGCTGCGCGGGGTCATCGAGCGCGGCGCGCGCCTCGTCCTCCACGTACGCGGGGTGGGTGCGGTAGTAGCGGCCGAGGCGCCACGCGGTGAGCAGGAATCCGGTGCGCTCCTGGTACTTGCAGGCACGTGGTCCGGCGGTTGGCAAGGACGCTGCGTCCCGTGACCGGGTCGTGGCTGCGCGCAAGCACGAGCACGCCGTGGCAGATGGCGCCGACGGGGCAGTCGAGCTTCCAAAACTGCGCTACGCGTTCTTGGAGAAGCGTTGAACCGAGGTACTGGCGCATGCCAGGGGCGTGGCCGCCAGGTAGCAGCGGGCCGTCGTAACGCGCCGGGTCGACGGCATCCCAGGGTAAGGGCGAACGGAATTCGGATGACGCGCACATCTCGCCGTAAAAAGCGATCGGCTCTGGAGCGGCGCCGAGCCTGCCGAACACCACGCCGGTGAGCAGCCGCGGATCCGCCGCGGGCGGGGCCCCGCCGTGCTCGGTCGCGAAGGTGATCTGATGATTTGAACGAGTGAGCAGGCGCCACGGGACCGCCACCTCGGTGACGTCAAAGTCGCGGTCAGGCAGGGGAATCAGGACGTTCATGCAATTGAGCTCGGGCCGGAACAATCATGGCCGGCTGGCCGTGTTACTACCATGGTAGTATTGGAGTATGAAGGTGAGTATGAGCCTCCCCGAAGAGGACGTCGAATTCCTGGATTCCTACGCTCAGACGCAGGGGTATCCCTCTCGTTCCGCAGTGCTCCACAAGGCGGTTCGACTCCTGCGCGCTGCCGAGCTCAGCGAGGCATACGAGGACGCTTGGGCGGAATGGGCGGCGGCCGGCGAGGCAGGTCTCTGGGAGGTCGCTGCCGGGGAGGGTGTCAACGCCTGATGCGACGAGGTGAAATCCGCATCGTCGACCTCGAGCTAAT
This sequence comes from Candidatus Dormiibacterota bacterium, assembly GCA_049279755.1. Lineage (GTDB taxonomy): Bacteria > Chloroflexota > Dormibacteria > Aeolococcales > Aeolococcaceae > Palsa-851. Next base: position 18,329 of record JBAPOS010000045.1, read on the forward strand.
CCGTGGAGCCGAGGCGAGTAAGACGAGGCCGGCTGTGATCGTGAGCAACGACGGCGCGAATAGCACGGCGACGCGCCTCGGGCGCGGTGTCGTAACGGTCATCCCGGTCACGTCAAATGTCGAGCGAATCTACCCGTTTCAGGTTCTGTTGACGGCCGCTGCCACAGGGCTGCAACGAGACTCCAAGGCGCAGGCGGAGCAAGTCCGCTCGGTTGCCGTTGAACGTATCGGGAAGCGCGTGGCAGTGGTGTCGCCTTCCGTGATGGCACTACTCGACGAAGCGCTCCGGCTCCACCTTTCGTTGTAGCGCTTCAATGCGTCGACGCGAACGTCAGCGGCGGGACGCGACCTCCGCCGGAGTCCGTGAATCAGCTGACGACGACGCTCCAGAGCGATCGACGGGTACGTCCCAGGGAGCTGTGCTGCGCGTTGCCACGCCGTTGGCAATCGGCGTGGGCGCCTTCTCGCGTGGCAGCGGCGTTGTTGGCGCTACGTGCTTCACCTTCATCGCTGCACGTCGTGGCACGAACAGGCCGATGGTGCCGCCAAGGAATCCAACGAACGCGCCGCCGGCGACAAGGAAGTACCCCAACTGCAGGTGTCGCACCAGCGACGCGGCGGGAACCAGGTGGTCGAGGTCGTGGTTCGCACTGCTCAGAAGCAACACGATCTCAGCTGCCCAGACGACTGCCAGAACGGAGCAGAGGAAACCCAGCCCGCGCGAGATGGCGCCTCCTCTCAGGACAATCAACAAGCCGAAGAGCATGATCGCGCCGGCCACGGCGAAGCTCACCACCGCGTCGATCGGCGTGCTGCCCATCGTGAAGCCGTCCAAAGTGTGTCCGTTGGCCGGGAGCGTCACCCAGTTCTGAGAAACGCCGACCGCGATTACGGCCCCACCCGCGACGAGCAGGAGCCCGGCGAGGAAACGTCTGATCATTGCCGTCACCTCCGTGTGCTGTCTCCACCCTAGCACCGGCGTACCGCTCGGCACGAGCCTCACGGTTCCGCGGGGATGACGGGCACGAGCAGGTGGGCGTCGTGATCGGGACCCAATGCAATACGCATCGGCCGTGCGCGCTGCGCTCGTATGCTGCGGGGAACTGTCCTGTGAGGGCGTTGTGCGGCCAGAGCCATCGCCTCGCGATAACCAGACGCAGTTGCTGCGTCGCGCTGAACGACGAGAACGCTTGTCAGCGTTGTGCGTACACGACGTTCTGCGTTATCGAGGGTTGAGTCGGGTGACGTAACGTGGGACGTCACCGCCCGTAGCATCATCGGCGCTTAGGCTGTCGGCCAGGTCCGCGAGGGTCGCGGTGAGCTGCTCGACGGAGACGGTGGTGAGCCCGGCGACAGCCTGCTCAGCCACATGGCGCCATGCATCCTTCA
>JBAPOS010000046.1:0-6757 GCA_049279755.1 Candidatus Dormiibacterota bacterium
CCGTTCAACCCCCAGCTCCAGGGCTGCCCGACGGCGCCGCTGCCGCCGACTCCGGTGCCCACGCCGACGCCCAAGACGACTCCGACCGCGGTCGGCGCGACCCCGATCCCGACGCCCACCCCGACGCCGACCCCGGTCCCAACCACACCGCCGAACTCGACGCCGCTGCCGACGGGGACGCCGACCCCCACGCCCACGGCAAGGACCTGAGCGCCGCCCGGGTCAGAGGGCGAAGAGCAACCTGCTGCCGTTTTCGGGGGTGATCGACGACCGCTGCAGCTCGATGTCGACAGACGGTGGCCGGCCGGTGTCGATCACCACGGCGATACGCTCGGAGAGGCGCAGCCCGCCGATGCGGACGCAGTCCCGTAGGAACGTGAATGCCATCGGACGTACCAGGTTCCATACGTAGCCACGGACGGCCTGGGCGGTGTCCCCTGGCTCGAGGAGCGTGTCACCGGCGCGCAGGCTCCGGTCCTGGAACGCCAGCACGCATACCTCGTCGGTCAGCTGCACCGGCGCCGTCCACGCGTACTGGTCGTCGTCGGCGTGCGAACCGACGATCCGATCCTTGTCGCTGAAGAGGGCGAGGCGCTCGATGAGCAGGTGCATCGGACCGGCAGGCCCTTCGACGAAGAGAGGGATGTCGCGGAGGGGCTCGCTGCGGTCCTGCGCCGGGTAGCGCGCGGAGAATCCCAGATCCTCGATACCGCTGAACGGCGCGGGCACCTTGATGACCAGCTCGTCCATCAACGAGCCTCACTCAAGCGGACGATCACGTTGCTCATCACGTCTACCCTGCGATCGACCCTAGCACAGGGGTTGCGCGGATAGAGCGCGTGGAGTGATTGCTACACTCGCGCGACCATGCCGGCACTCGACGACGTTCGAGTCCTCGACCTGACCAGGTTGCTTCCGGGGCCGTTCTGCACCGTGCTGCTCGCTGATTTCGGCGCCGATGTCATCAAGGTCGAGGACACCGCCGGCGGCGATTACATGCGCTGGATGCCGCCGCTCGTCGACGAGTACTCGGCGATGTTCCATCCGCTCAACCGCAACAAGCGCTCGATGGCGGTCGACCTCAAGAATCCATTGGGGCGTGAGGCGTTTCTCCGCCTGGCGGCCACCGCTGATGTGGTCGTCGAAGGCTTCCGGCCCGGGGTGATGGACCGTCTCGGCATCGGCTTCGGGGCGCTCCGGGAGGTGAATCCCCGGCTCGTGCTCTGCAGCATCAGCGGTTATGGTCAGGATGGACCGTTTCGCGACCGCGCCGGACACGACCTCGGTTACGCGGCGGTCGCGGGCGTGCTGCTGCTCGGCGGCAGCGCCGGCGACGCCCCGGCGATGCCGGGTTTACAGGTGGGGGATCTCGGGGGCGGCGCGCTCGACGCAGCGCTCGCGATCATGATCGCGCTGCATCACGCGACGCGCACCGGCCTGGGTCAGCACTGCGATATCTCGATGGTCGACGGTCTGATCAGCTGGGCAGGCGTGCACGCATCGCAGCTCTTCGCGACCGGCGATCCACCGACTCCGGGTGGCGGGTTGCTGACCGGCGGGTATCCCTGCTACCGGATCTACGAATGCGCCGACGGGTACCTTGCGGTCGGCGCGCTCGAGCCCAAGTTCTGGCGCGAGTTCGTTGAGCTGCTCGGCCTGCCCGAGCTCGCCGGAACCGGTCTCGATGATGGCGAGGAGGGACGCAGGACAATCGCCTCGGTGCAGGCGGTGCTGCGAACGCGAACCCGCGCGCAGTGGGATGAGGCCCTTTCCGGTCGCGATGTGTGCGTCGAGCCCGTACTCGATGTTCGAGAAACCTTCGAGCATCCCCAGGTCCGCAGCCGTGGCATGCGCCTTGAGGCCGGCGACGGAAGACCGACAGCGCAAACGGGCTTTCCGATACGGCTCGGGGACACGCCCGCGCGCTACCGGCGGGCCGCGCCCGGGTACGGTGAGCACACCGAGGAAGTTCTCACCGAGGCCGGGTACGACGCCGGAGAGCTCGCCTCACTGCGTGCGGCCGGAGTGATCGTGTGAGCGAGGCGGCACAGACCCCTCGTCATGCGCCCCGCACCACGCGCAGCGCGCAGACGCGCGAACGCATCATCGCCGCGGCCACCGAGGTGTTCGCGCGCTCCGGCTTTCACGGAGCAAAGGTGGCGGACATCGCGGAGCAGGCGGGGATCGCGTATGGACTCGTCTACCACTACTTCCACAACAAGGAGGACATCCTCGCGGCGATCTTCACGGAGCGCTGGGCGCAATACGTCACCTACCTTCACGAAGTCGGCGACATGGATGTCGGCTTCCGCGAGCAGATGCGAAGGCTCGTGCACTTCTGGGTCGAGGTGTACCGGCGCGAGCCGGATCTGATGACCGTGATGATCAACGAGGTGACTCGCTCGTATGAGTTCCTCGAATCGCACGACATCGGCACCGTGATGGTGGCCTTCGAGGCGATCGAGCAGATCATCCGCAAGGCGCGCGCTCGCGGCGAGGTCGGCGCCGGCATCGATCCCCAGCTGGCCAGCTACGTCGTCTTCGGCGCAGCTGAGATGGTGCTCAGCGGCTACGTGATGGGCACGCTGCGTCGCAGCGACCCCGGCGCCTTCGCCGGCGACGAGGCGCAGATGCTCGAGGTGCTGCTCGATGGACTGGCGCCACGCTCACCTACCTGACCTCCGTTTCCCACCAGTGGTCGACCGCCCGTGACGTCGCGTCGAGTGAGCCGCTGTTGTCGATGATCCACGTCGCCCGACCGCGTTTCTCATCGATCGGGAGCTGCGCGGCAAGGCGTTGCAGCGCAGCGGCCTCGTCGAGCCCGTTGCGTTCGCGCAGCCTCTCCACCTGCACCTCGGCCGGCGCGTAGACAAGGAGCACGCCCTCGAACATCGCCTCGCGCGCGTTCTCCAAGAGCAGTGGGATGTCGACCACGACCAGCGGCGCGGGGCCCGCGAGGGCAGTGGCCACGCGTGCGCCGATCAGCTCGATGATCCGGGGATGGGTGATCCGCTCGAGGTCGCGTCGGGCGTCAGGGTCTGCGAAGACCAGCCTGCCGAGCCGGGTGCGATCGAGGCTGCCGTCGGGCCGGATCAGGCCGCGTCCGAAGCGCGCCGCCACCTCCTCCAGAGCGGGCTCACCAGGACGCACCACCTCGCGGGCAAGCTCGTCCGCATCGATCACGGTCGCACCGTGGGCCGCGAGCATGCGGTCGACGGTGGTCTTGCCGGTGGCGATACCCCCGGTCACGCCGATCAGCCGCATGGTCGAGGACCGTACTCCCGCGGGTACATCGCCGGGCGGTACGTCAGCCTGGGGCGGACGGCGAGCAGCCGGCACTCGATGCCCAGGACGCATCGCCACGAAGGTAGAGAAGCATCCCGTGGTCGTCGGCGACCTGCGTCCAGCCCGGCGCAGCGCTCAGCTCATCCGTGAGAGCACCCCTGGAGTACAGCACCGCGGTGGTGTTGCTCGATGCCAGCAGCTCCAGCGCGGTCGGTGACGTCGTGACCCCCGCCGCGATGCGAAGGTAGTCGTCGAACACGGCCGTGCCGAGCGAGATCGATTCCCCGTACTCGTACACCGACCCGTGCGGCCAGAGCCGGTAGACGACGTAGCCGCCGGTCCCGTAGGCGGTGAACACTCGCTGTGCGGTCGGGCTCCGGGCCAGCAGCGCCGTCGCGCACGCGGGGTACGCAGCGGCGATCCCCTGGGGAGACGCGCTCTGTGCCACCCGCGCACCGACGGCGCCGACTCCGAGCACACCCACCGCGACGAGCACGATGGCCATGACCGGCGCGGCGCGTCGCGGTTGGCTGGGGTGATCCCGCACACGGCGACGGCTTTCGAGCGACCGCACCACCGCGGCGGCCATGGCCATCCACGGCGGGACCATCACCGCGACACAGATCGCGGTGTTGCGGACTGACGTGAGGGCGAGCGCCGCCCCGACCGCCGCAAGAGCAAAATCGCGAAGGTCGAAGTGACGGCGCAACGACGGCCGCGCTAGCACGGTGATCGTGAGCGCCACGAAGGTGAGCAGCAGCGCGAGGAGGACCCACGTCGCCGGGTCGGCGAAGTTGGGCGACTGCCACTCGATGATGCCCTTCTGACGCTCGGTGCTCCCGGTGGTTGCCGCGAAGACGAAGAGCCCCGGCCCGTAAGGGTTGACGCAGGCGGCGAGCGCCGATGCAACGAGCGCGATCCCGAGGCCCCTTATCCGGCGCATTGGGGTGACGGTGCCCAGCGGCCAGAGGTGTTTCATCGTCTCGGCGACGACAACGATCGCGAGCAGGCCGATGCCCGCGATGAACCCTGCGTGCAGGTTCGCCCAGACCAGGAAGAGGGGAGGCAGCAACCAGATGCGCCGGCCGCCGCGGCGCAGATAGGTCTCGGCGATCCAGAGTGTCCAGCAGATCAGCGCAAAGGTGAAGACCTGCGGCCGGGTGCCGAGCACGGGTTCGGCCGTACGCGCTGCGAGCACGAGCCCGACGGCGAGCGCCACCGGTCCGGCACCGCGCATGCTGCCCCGAAGCACAGTCGCGAGAAGAGCGCTCCATGCGACCAGCCCCATGAGCACGGTCACGAGCAACAGTCCGCCGGCTGCTGCGAGGGCGGCGAAGACGGTCTCGGACAGCCACTCGTGCGCAACCAGCGGATTGCCGAAAGCTGTGTACGCGAACAGCTCGCCGGCGGGAATCTGATGGTGGGCGATGATCCAGTCGCCGAGCCGGATATGCCACCAGACGTCAGGGTCGCTCAGCGCATCGAGCCCGACTCCACCGCTGAGGATGAGCACTCCCGCCAGCAGCGCTCGTCGTGGCTCCGAAAGCCACGCGACCACGCGTCTGTGCGGGGGGCGCGCCTGAGGCGGGACAGCAGCTTGAGTCGCGCGAACGAGCGTTGCCATGCGAGCGCAGCGTAGGGGCCGTGCTCGCGCGAAAACCGATCGCGGCCGGCTGGCGACAGATTCGTATACTCCACGCGATGGCCACCGAGACGCGGTCTCCGAAGCGCCGGCAGACATCGGCAAGCACCAGCTCCCGGCGCCCGCCGGCCCCGGCCGCCGTCTACACCGGTCACACGATCTCCTGGCGTCACTGCCTGCTCGGCCTCGTCGTCGGTGAGATCGCTCTGCTGGTGATCAGCAATGCCGGGCTCATCGCCACCAACGCGGCTTTCGGTCCCACCGGCAGCATCGACGGCGGGGTCGTCGGCGTGTCCACGCTGATCGCGGTCATCTTCGGCGGCTGGCTCGCCGCCAAGCTCGCCGGACGCTTCGGTCTCTACCAGGGCATCGTGGTCGCGATCGGCTTCATCGCCGTCGGCGCGATCTACACCTTCTTCCAGGAGTCGTCGACCATCGCGTCATCGCTGGCCACCAACAGCCATCACCTGATCGACCTTGGGCCCATGGACCTGGGCAACCTGTTCAGCGGCGACCTGCTCGCGCTCTTCGGTGGTTCCGTGGGCGGCCTGCTGTCCGGAAAACGCTAGAGCCCCTGCAACCTTCCTGCGCACCGACCGTGCGCTTGCCGGGATCCTTGGTTAGACGCCCGCGCCCGCCTGCGCAGCCTGACCGGCGATCGGAGCCTCACGATAGGACTGGCCGATGAGGTCGACCCGGCCCAGCGATTGGGCAAACTCCAGGCACGCGGCGCGCGTGAACCGAAGGTGCTTTCCGGGGGTGTGCCAGGCGCGCAAGTGACCCTGAGCGACGGCGCGACGCAGCGTCGACCGGGACACACCGCAGAGTGCCGCCGCCTCGCCAGTTGTGAGGATCTCTTCCTCGCGCTCTACCAATTCCTCCTCCTCCGACCGTCACCCTTAGAGAGACCCGGGCGCGGATCTCCAGGTGCAGTTATACAACGCTTTGGCAGGGTCGTGCGGATCACCCCCCTGGGTGATGCTGGCAGCGTATCTGGCGACCGTATACTCCAGGCGAGGTCAACTGACTCACCAGCCCGGTTGAGAAAGGCGCGAGGATCACCTATGAACGTCGATGTCCAGGCAATGGCGCGGCGTCTGCAGGAGAGCCTCGGGACGGTCATCGTTGGGAAGGAAGCGGAGATCGAACTCTGCATCGTGGGGCTTCTGTGCCGCGGCCACCTTCTGATCGAGGACGTCCCGGGCACCGGCAAGACGTTGCTCGCCAAGGCGCTCGCGCGCAGCAGCGGGTGCACCTTCGAGCGAGTGCAGTTCACACCCGACCTGCTTCCCGGCGATGTGACCGGCGTGAGCGTCTACAACCCGCAGGCGCAGACATTCGAATTCAGGAAAGGACCGATCTTTGCCCAGGTGCTGCTCGCAGATGAGATCAACCGAGCAACCCCGAAGACCCAGTCCGCGCTGCTCGAGGCGATGGAGGAGTGGCAGGTGACCGTGGACGGCACCACCCACCACCTCCCGGACCCCTTCATGGTCCTGGCGACTCAGAACCCGATCGAGCTGGGCGGAACGTTCCCGCTCCCCGAGGCGCAGGTCGACCGGTTCCTGCTCAAGCTCCGACTCGGGTATCTCTCCTCTGAGAAAGAGGTCGCGATGCTCGATCGCTTTCAATCGGGAAGCCCGCTCAACGCACTCGAGCCGGTCACCAACGCGGCGGAGATCAAGGCAGCTCAGGAGGTGTGTCGCGATATCTACTGTGACGCCGCCCTCAAGGAGTACTGCGTGCGCGTCGTCCGGCGGACGCGCGAGCACCGCGACGTCTCGCTCGGCTCGTCCCCTCGGGGCACGCTCGGCCTGCTCCATGCGGGAC
>JBAPOS010000047.1:0-9007 GCA_049279755.1 Candidatus Dormiibacterota bacterium
ATGCCGCCGCCGTGCTAACGGTGTCGCCGGTAGCGGAGCCCGATGATCCCGTTGCTGAACTCGGTGCTGGAGACCAAGTCGAGCCGGTAGGATTTGGGGAAGCCGTCGAACAGCCGGGTGCCCTCACCGGCGACGTAGGGGTGCAAGTCCAGGCGGAACTCGTCGATCAAGTCGAGTCGCATGAGCGACCGCCAGAAGCCAACGCCGCCCCAGACCAGGATGTGGCCGTCGTCGCCTTGTCTGAGCTTGTCGATCTCGTCCGTCGTGTCACCGGCGGCGATGCTGGTGTTGGCCCACTCGGCCGTCTTCATGGTCCGGGAGAAGACGACCTTGCGCGCGGCGTTCATCACGCCCGAGAACGGGTGGTTGCCGGTCGGCAAGGCCAGCGCCATGCCCTCGTAAGTGGTGCGGCCCATGATGTGCGCGTACGCGCCCTCAATGACGTCGAGTTTCTGCTTCTGTTCCGCCGGGTCGATGGGCAGCCCGAAGCAGAACTTCCAGTACTCGGTGCCCTCGTCGGGGAGAAGGCCGTCGACCGAGTACATGAAAGCCCACGCAATCAGCTTCCGCATGATCAGAACTCTATGGTCTCGCGGGCGTGGTCAGCATTCGAACGCAAACCAGCACAACTCGTTGCGCAGCCGTTGGTCGTCAAGCACGAGTTCTCGGATCCTGTCGGGGAGTTGGGCCCGCTGCCATAAGCACTCCACGCAGCCGCGTTCCGCGCGGTCGTCTTCGGTCGCTGCCCCCCGCGCGGCCTTGATCGCGTAGGCCGCGGCTCCGAGTTCGTGAGCCGCCACGTGCCCCACCGCCGCGGCCTGGCCGTCAGCGTATGCGGCATACCGCGCTGCCCCACTCAGGTCTCTGGCCGCGGCGTTTGCATGGCCGGCCGCAGTGCGGGCCTCTGCCCACCTGATCTCCCCCCGCGCCCAGGCACGCCCTAGGTCGATCGCCCGACGTGGACGGCCGTCCCTCGGCCGTTCCTGCTCGAAGAGATGCAGCACGTGCTCCGCGCAGTCGGCCGCCCACAGCGCGAGAAGACGATGATCGTCGTCCTGGAGGATCCCTCCGCGACGCACGGTGATGAACCGCGGATCCCTAACCTTGGGAAGGATCACCAGTTGCCCATCTGGCTCTTGTGTCCGCGAAGGTAGCAAGATCCGGTTCCGACGAACCCTGCCTCGCTGTGGTCAGTCATGTTTCGCACGAGGCCGTAGGTAGCCGCCTCCGGAGCAGGCTGGCTGCACGACATGCTGCGAGATGCTTGCAATCAGGAGACGGGATACTGGCGGCGACGCGTGAACGCGCGTCGCATTGTCTTCCCAGGATGGCTAGTGGGCCACCATCACCGGCACAGTTGCGGCGTGGATGAGCTTGTTCGACACGCTGCCGACGAGCATACCCGTCAGGCTCGACAGCCCCCGCCGTCCAACGATGATGAGATCCGCGCCGCTCTCGTTCGTGAATTCAATGATCTTGCGCGGGACATCGCGCGTTGATGACTGCAGCACATGCCCGTTCGCGCTGACGCCATTCGACTTGAGCCGTTCGATGGCAGCCGCAACGACCACATTGGCCTCCTCGGTCGTCTCCAGATCCGGGCTCATGCCAGCCTTCGAAGGAACGAGGTCGTGCTCGTGAACGTGCAGTACCTCGACATCGGCACGCAACTTTGCGGCGAGCCCACCGGCTGCAGCAATCGCCGCATCCGAGAATGGTGACCCATCGATCGCGACCACTATCTTCTCGAACATCTGAATCTGGTGCCTCCGCGCATATGAGGTGGTTCCGTTTTGCAGCTGGGCTGGTGGCCCTTGCGATCCACGCATGATGTGAAACGCAGAAGGGAAACCGCAAGGGCCAAAGGTCCTCGCGTCATTCGTGCTTCCTGGTGGGAATGACGAGCACGGGGCATGGTGCGATCTGCAGCAACCGGTGGGCGACGCTCCCCAGAAGAAGGCCCTTGAGCGGCCCGCTGCCAACGCTGCCAAGCACGATGAGGTCAGCGCCAGACTTCGAGGCGGCGTCCGCGATCGCGTGAGCCGGGCCGCTTGGGCCGACCTGATATCTCTCGAACTCGACATCGAGGCCGCCCGTCCGCGCTTGGGCGACCTGCTCCTCGATCTTCGTCTGAAGTTCCGGCTCCATTGCTTGAGCGTGATGCGCTCCCCCGTGACCCGGAATCAGCTCATCAACGTGGACGACAATCAGCCGAGACTTCTGATCGCGGGCAAGCTCGATCGCGAAAGTGACCGCGCGATCCCCGGAATCCGATCCGTCGGTCCCGATCAGAATGGTCGGAAACATGGCAGTAACCCTCCATTGGCGGTTCTTGTTCGCGATCGCGCGATGCTCGGAGGCTACTTCAGTAGAGCACGGTGATGAGGCCGTCCTGGCACCTGACCGCTCTCAGAGGTCCCGGTATCGGCCCGTCATGAGCAAGGTGGGTGAACCGGATCTCAAGGATCGGTTGATCGGGCATGTTGCGCCTCACCGCCAATCTACGATCCTTACAGCAGCGATGGTCAGTAGCAGCGATGGTCAGCATTCTCGAACGGTTCCGCCGTTTGCCTCCACCGTCGGCGCGTCAGCCGTCGCCATGAGCCTCCCGGTGGCTGCTCGTCTACCCTCCGCGGCGGTGCTGGACGCGCTCGGCTCGGGCGACAGCGGGCTCGATGCAGGGGAGGCGGCGGCGAGGCTCCAGGCGCGCGGAGCCAACGTCCTCAGAGAGCACCGCGTCACGGCCACCGGTGTTCTGCTGCGCCAGTTCCGCAATCCGCTCCTGCTGCTGTTGCTCGGCTGCGCAGCCGTTTCCGGGTTCACGGGTGATCCGACCGACGCGGTGATCATCGCCGCGATCGTCGCGGTCAGCGTGCTACTGAGCTTTGTCAACGAGTACCGGGCGGAAAACGCCGTGGAGGCGCTGCACCGGGAAATCCACCACCGCGCGCTCGTCCGTCGCGATGGGCTGGATCAGCTCGTCGACACGATCACGCTGGTTCCGGGTGACGTTGTCAGCCTGAGTGTCGGCAACATCGTCCCGGCCGATATGCGGCTCCTCGAGGTCGACTCCCTCGAGTGCGACGAGGCGGTGCTCACCGGGGAGTCGCTCCCAGTGGCCAAGACCGCCGAGCCTCAGCCGGATGCCACTGGTATGGATCTCGCCTCTTGTGTCTTCATGGGGACGATCGTGCATGAGGGGGCGGCTCGCGGAGTGGTCGTCGCAACCGGCCCTGCGACCGCGTTCGGAGGCATTGCCTCTGGCATCTCCGAGCGCGCGAGCGCCTCCGCTTTCCAGCAGGGTCTGAGTCGCTTCTCAACGCTGCTGGTGCGCGTTGCGGGTGTGCTCACGCTCACGATCTTCGTGTTCAACGTCGCTTTCCACAAACCGCTCCTGGATGCGCTGCTCTTCTCCCTGGCCATCGCTGTGGGCATCACCCCCGAATTGATGCCGGCGATCGTCACCGTGGGGCTGTCGAGTGGCTCACGCGCGCTCGCGCGACGGAGGGTCCTGGTCAAGCGGCTCGTCGCGATCGAAGACCTCGGAAACATCCAGATCCTCTTCACGGACAAGACGGGCACGCTGACCGAAGGTGCGATCACCTTCGACCGCAGCGTTGCGTCGGATGGTCAAGCGTTGAACACACCCCTGCTTTTCGGTCTTGTCTGCAACGAGTCGATCGCGGGGACGAGTGGACCGGTGGGCGGCAACGCTCTCGACCAGGCGCTGTTGGCGAGCCCGCGGAGCGCGGAGCTCGCCCGCCTCCCGGGCAAACCATCCACATACCGGCGCCTGGGGCGCATCCCCTTCGATCACGAGCGGCAGCTGGCATCGGTTCTGGTGGACTCCCCGGACGGGCCGTTGCTGGTTACCAAGGGCGCTCCGGAGTCGGTGCTCGCTCGCTGCACCTCGGTATCCCCGATCGCGGCAGCGACACTCGACGGACTCTTCGCGGAAGGCGCTCGTGTCGTGGCAGTGGCGACTCGAGCAGCATCCGCCAGCGCCAAGCTCACCACGGGCGACGAGCGAGACCTGACTCTCGTTGGGTTTCTGACGTTTGTCGACCGGCCCAAGATGGACGCCGGCGAGGCGATCTCACGGCTGCACGGGCTCGGCATCGAGGTCAAGATCATCACCGGCGATAACGGCACCGTTGCGGCGACCGTGTGCCGCCAGATCGGTATCGACCCCGGGCTGGTGGTAACCGGCGCTGAGATCGACGCCATGGACGATGAGACGCTGATGCGGGCGATATCGACGACACGGGTCTTCGCGCGAGTCAGCCCGGATCAGAAGTCGCGGATCATCAAGGTGACAAGGCGAACTGGTGCCGACGTGGCGTTCCTCGGTGACGGGGTCAACGACGCAGTCGCCCTCCACCATGCCGATGTCGGGATCTCCGTCGACTCGGCGACCGACGTCGCCAAGGACGCGGCCGACATCGTGCTCCTCGACAAGGACCTCGGCGTGCTTGCCGATGGGGTCGTCGAGGGCCGTCGCGTCTTCGCCAACACGATCAAGTACGTACTCATGGCGACCTCGTCGAACTTCGGGAACATGTTCAGTGCCGCGGTCGCTTCGGTGTTCCTCTCGTTCCTACCGATGCTGCCCTCACAGATCCTGCTCAACAACCTCCTCTACAACGCAGGGCAGCTCGCCATCCCCACGGATGCCGTTGACTCCGAGACACTCGCACGCCCTGCCGCCTGGGACATCGCGTTCGTCCGCCGGTTCATGATCGTGTTCGGACCGGTGAGCTCTGTGTTCGACTTTCTCACGTTCTTTGTCATGCTGGATCTGCTCAACGCCAACCACAGTGAATTCCGTACGGGGTGGTTCGTGGAATCGCTCGCCACTCAGACCCTGGTCATCTATGTCATTCGAACGCGACGGGTCCCATTCGTGCGGAGCCGTCCGAGTCTCGCGATGCTGGTTGTTCCGCCGCTCTGCGCCCTGGCGGGCGCGATCGTTCCCTTCACCCCTGTCGCCCATACCCTGGGGTTCTCACCGCTGCCAGCCGAGTTCTTCCTGATTCTCGTGGCGATGATCGTGACGTACCTTGCGCTCGTGGAAGGCGTCAAGGTCGTCTTCTATGCAGCGCATCCGCGGTCGTTCGTCAAACCGCCCACGACACATCCTGTGCGGCTGACCCGGCGCATCGCTCGGCGTGTGAGCCATTTCACACGCCATGGGTTCGCACCCTGATGGCACAACGCAGCGCAGTGCGCGCACAGCGGACGTTCAGGATCGCTGTGGATGGGGCTTACGAGACCAGCCGGCGTGGGCTGGATGTTCTTGAGGCGCCGGTGCTCAACAAGGGGTCGGCGTTCACGCTCGAGGAGCGGACTCAGCTTGGCCTGCACGGACTGCTGCCGACAGCTGTGACCACCATAGACCTGCAGGCTGAGCGATCCTACGCGCAGTACGGTCATCAGACCAGCGATCTTGCCAAGCATCTCTTCCTCGACTCGCTGCACGACCGCAACGAGGTTCTGTACTACCGCGTACTCAGCGAGCACCTCGCCGAGATGCTACCGATCGTCTACACGCCCACGGTGGGGGAGGCGATCGAACGCTACAGCAAGGAATTCCAGCGCCCGCGGGGTGTCTACCTGTGTGTTGATGACGCCGACGGTATCGACGTCGCTTTCGAGAATTTCGGTGCCGGCGCCGACGATATCGACCTGATCGTCGCCACCGACGCCGAACAGATTCTCGGTATCGGCGACTGGGGGGTGGGAGGCATCGCGATCTCCGTCGGCAAGCTCGCCGTCTACACGGCCGCCGCTGGGATCGACCCCACTCGAGTCATTCCGATCATGCTCGACGTCGGCACGGATCGCGACGAATTGCTGGCCTATCCCGCATACATGGGTGCCCGGCATCACCGTGTGCGCGGCGACGCCTACGACGAGTTCATCGACCGATTTGTTCGCTCTGCCTCGTCTCGCTTTCCGCGGGCACTCCTGCACTGGGAGGATTTCGGAGCGAGCAATGCACGGCGGATCCTCAACCGCTATCGCGAGCAGCTGTGCACGTTCAACGATGACATGCAGGGGACGGCCGCAGTCGTCCTGGGCGGTGTCACCGCGGCAGTGCGAGCCGCGGGAAGCGCGCTCGCGGAGCAACGTGTGGTGATCTTCGGCGCGGGGACGGCCGGGATCGGCATCGCTGACTTCATCTGCAGCGCAATGGTGCGCGATGGCCTCACGCCCGCTGAGGCCAAGAGCCGGCTTTGGTGCCTCGGTAGTCATGGCCTGCTGGTCGAAGGCATGGATGCGGGAATGCGCGACTTCCAGCGGGCATACGCCCGGCCTCAGAAGGAGGTACGCGCTTGGCATCGTCGCAATGACGAGATCCATCTCCTCGAGGTGGTGCAAGCGGCACATCCGACTGTGCTGATCGGCTGTGCCGCCCAGCCATCGTCGTTCACCGAGGCGGTGGTTCGCGAGATGGCCGGTCACGCCGAGCGTCCGATCGTCTTCGCGTTGTCGAATCCGACATCGCTGTCCGAGGCGGTTCCGTCGGACCTGATCGCGTGGAGCGAAGGACAGGCCCTGGTCGCAACCGGCAGCCCGTTCCCACCGGTCGAGTTCGCGGGCGTCACTTACGAGATCGGTCAGGCGAACAACGCGCTCGTCTTTCCAGGGCTTGGGCTCGGGACCGTCGTTGCGCGAGCGCGAGTGATCAGTGACGGGATGCTGCTTGCGGCGGCAGACACGGTTGCGGAGTCGGTGGACGCGTCGCGCCGGGGGGCATCCGTCATGCCGGCGGTGGCGGAGGTGCGAGCCGTGTCGTTACGGGTCGCGGCCGCGGTCGCGCGAGCCGCCGAGGCTGCGGGCCTAGCTCGGGTCGACGTGGGCGATGCCGCAGCCCAGGTCCGTCGCGCGATGTGGGAGCCCGCCTATCGGGTCGTGCGCCCGCTCACGTCAGAAGGCGGGGTCGCGCGCAGGTAGTCGAGCACAAGGCGTGCGGCCCGCTCGGTGGCGCGCCCGACCTGCGGCGTGAGCCCCTCACCCCATCCGAGGTCCTCAGGCTCGATGCCGACGATTCGGAGACGGGCGGGCAAGCGACCGACAGCGTCGCCGAGCGCGATCGCCTCGAGGACTCCGAGGCTGTGTGACCCGTGCTCTTGACGCGTTGTGGCCGGTGCCCATCCCTCCCACTCGACGGAGGCCACCGTCCCGGGAGGATCACCACGACGCACCGTCTCGATGACAACGGCCAGCTCGACATCCGTCCACGAGTCGATGAGCCTGGTGGGTTCGCCGTCACTCTCCACCCGACGCACAGAAGCCGGAACAAGGTCGCTCAGAATCTCGATGACTCGGAGCGCGGCACCGTCGTCTCGACGAAAGCGGTTGCCGATCCCGATGACCACCGCCGAGCCGCTCACGCCCGATCGACGGTGAGATCGAGGAAGTGGGTTGCGCAGGAGATGCAGGGGTCGTAGTTGCGAATTGCCTGCTCGCACTGCCGGGTCAGCTCGGCGTCATCGAGATCCAGACGATCCTGGACGAACTGCCGAAGACCCTGTTCGATCGATGGCTGATTCTGTGAGGTCGGCGGCACGATGACCGCATCGCTAATGATGCCGTCCCCGTCGATGGTGTAGCGATGGTAGAGGGAACCTCGCGGTGCTTCGGTGCATCCATGGCCGGTGCCGCTGCGCACGGGTATCTCGGCGTGCGACGCGGCGGGAGGCTCGTACGACGCGATGATGCGCAGTGCTTCCTCGCAGGCGAAGACCACCTCCAGGGAACGGACGATGATGCTCTGAAACGGGTTGCGACAGCTACTCGCGATGCCGACGTCCGCCGCCACCTGTTTGACGAGCGGGGGCAGCACATCGAAGTTGAGGTTGTATCGAGCCAGCGGTCCGAGCGTGTACGTGCCGCCGGTCCGAGCGTGCCCCTGGAGCGCCGTGGAATGCGCCACATGTTCCTCGGTGAAATGGTCGGGAAATTCCGCGACCGCGATGTCGAGACCTGCGGTCGAGGCGATACGTCCTTCGAGGATTGGATATTCGTTGTCGTTGCGCAAGGAGACCAGGTCGCCCTCGAGCGTCACGTCGGGAAACTCGAATCCTGCAACCCACTGCGCCGTGGAGATCGCGGCATCCCGTGCCCACCTGAGACGGTCGGTGAGCGCCTCCAGGTCGGCGACGGCGGGTGCCTTGTAGAAACCGCCGACGCGCACGTTCACCGGGTGGATCGCGCGGCCGCCGAGGACATTGAGGATGTCGTTGCCGATCTTCTTGAGCTTGAGCCCGCGCTCGACGAGATCGCGATGGTCCCGAGCCAGGTCGATCGAGCTCTCGTATCCGAGGAAATCCGGCGCGTGAAGGAGATAGATGTGGAGGGTGTGGCTCTCGATCCATTCGCCACAGTAGAGCAGCCGGCGCAAAGCCCGCACCGTGTCATCGACACGGACCCCGCAGGCGCTCTCGATCGCCTGGCAGGCACTCATCTGATACGCCACCGGACAGATCCCGCAGATCCGCGCCGTGATATCGGGCAGCTCGGTGTATGAGCGTCCCCGTAGGAAGGCCTCAAAGAACCTTGGAGGCTCGAAGATGCGCAGTTCGACGTCGCGGACAACACCGTCTCGTACGACCACATGCATGCTCCCCTCGCCTTCGACGCGAGCGAGCGAGGTGACCGAAAGCGTGCGCGATGCCCCGTTGGAGTGGGTCACGGCTTGATCATCCCGGCCTCAGCGCTCGTACTAGCCTCGCGGAACGCAGGGGCATCGGCGTTGAAGGTCCGAAACACACGAACGAGGTCGAAGCCGGACATGCCGGTTGTGCTCAGCGCGTCGATGAACCCCGGAACATTGGTCGTATCAGCGGGTCCGAAGCACCCATAGCACCCGCGATGGTAGGTGGGGCAGATCGCACCACACCCCGCGTGGGTTACCGGTCCGAGGCACGGAATGCCCTTGGATACCATCACACAGACCGTGCCGCGTCGTTTGCACTCCACACAGACGGAGTGTGATGCGATC
>JBAPOS010000048.1:0-7173 GCA_049279755.1 Candidatus Dormiibacterota bacterium
GTCCCAGGGCTGAGCACGAGCCGGCGCACCGGTCGCGACGAATCCGCGATCAGGGCCGCCTGGGCGCGGACGAGGGCGAGGTGATGCGCGCGCTCGTCGAGCACCCCGGTGCTCACAGGACGTGCTCGGTGCGGTGGGGACGGTGCATGTTCGCAGGCTGGGACGTTGAGTGAGACGTTGACTGAGGCGTTGAGTGAGACGGTGCGGCCGCACGAGGCCGAGGCGATTATCTCCCAGGCAACGCCGGCGTGACCGGGCCCACGCAAGGTTGAGGTGGCATCACGCTTCCTCTGACCTCGCCGATGCTATCCAGCAGTGCCACGATTCGACTGTTCGAAAACCCAGCCGCTCGTACACCGCCAATCCGGACGGGCTGGATTGGAGCCACGACCATGTGGCTCCATGGCCAAATCCATCGGTGATCGCTCGCGCGGTCACGGCGGCACCGTAACCATGTCGGCGATGCTGAGGCGGCGTTGCAACGTTGAAGATCCCGACGAAAACGCCGAAGGTCACCCCCACGCATGTGGTGACGGCCTCGCCCCCGACTTCACCGAGATAACAATGCACGCCTGGCAGCCTCAGGACCTGTGGGGTGATCAGTTCCCGAAACAGCTCGAGTGGCGCTCCGAAGCCGGAGGCAGCCGTCACAGCGTGCAAGGGGGCATCCTCCGGCGCGAGTTCCCGGATGACGAGTGCATCGGTGCTGAGCGCAGCGTCGAGTGCGCGCGGATGGTCGACGACCATGAGAGGGATGTCGTCGTCTGCGGTCATTGCCCGTTGAGCGGCCAGTCGTTCCAAATCCGCGCTGCCGTTCGGTCGAAACTGCAAACAGTGCGGCAGCCCGGATGCCGCAACCTCGTCGAGCAGGTTCGCGACGTCGCTGGCAACCGCGTCGGCTCCGTGAACCAAGACACCGTTGAGCGAGGCCTCATGGATGCCCGTGACGAAGGAGACACATCCGCGCCGCTTGCGTTCCCAGCCGTGCGACAGCGCCGGGACCAGTAGCCGGAACGTTTCGACAAAGGCCGTTGCAGCGGAGTCGCCATCAGGCACGCCGCGCATTCTAGGCGCCGCTCACGACGCCGGGAGATAGGTGTCGGGGAGGTCATTGGCGAACAGCACCACGTCCCCGGGGCGTGACAGGGTCTGGAGCAGCCGGGTCGCCTCGTCAAGGGTTTCGACGACATGGATGCGGTCCTCGCTCATGCCGCCGTCGCGCAAACCGGCACACAGCGCCGCACTCGTCTTCGCCGACATGACGATCACGTGGTCGCACACTCTTGCGGCGTGTTCGCCGTAACGCCGGTTCTCGTCTTCCTCGACACTGCCGAGCTCGACGAGACCCGGCGTGATCAGGAACTTGTGCGCGCCACTCATCGCCGCGAGGACCTCCAGACCGTTGTGCACGCCGACCGGGTTGGCGTTGTACGAGTCATCGATCACCGTCAGCGCGCCGGCGCTCGCCATCACCTGGAGGCGATGCTCGACCTGTTCCAAAGAGGCGGCGGCGGTGATCGCTTCGTCGATCGAGTAGCCGAGGGTGACGACGGCAACGAATGCCGCGCTCACGTTGGCCACCTGGTGGCGGCCGAGCAGCGGAATCGCCACCTCGCGGTCCAGGCCCTCGGCTTCCCACCGCCAGCGGAAGGTCGCGCCGTGGGAGTCGATGCGGATCGCTGATGCGACCACGTCGGCGTCGACCGCGGCACCGTCAGGCGCGAGCGCGTAGCGGATCAGATGCCTGCCTTCCTGGCGCGCTCGCTGCGCCAGTGCGGCGCCGGGCTCGTCCCCCGTGTAGAGGATCAATGTGCCATCGGCAGGGAGCGCGATGGCGACCTCGTAGAGCGCGCCGGCGATGCGTTCCAGCGTGCCGAAACGTTCCATGTGTTGCGGCCCGATGCCGGTGATGATGGCCAGACGCGGGTGGACGAGGCTGCTGATCGCCGCGATCTCTCCCGGCGCGTACGCATCCATCTCGACGATGAAGATCCGGTGCTCAGGCGTGAGGTCCTCGTTGATCACGCGGGTCACGCCCATCAGGGTGTTGAAGCTCTTTCGCGTCGGCAGGGTGCTCACGTGCGGCTGCAGCAGCTGAGCGAGGATCTGCTTGGTGCTCGTCTTGCCGAAGCTGCCGGCCACGGCGACCACAACGGGGTCGACCCTTCGGATGCGCTCCGAGGCAAGCGCGAGGTAGTGGCGGCGGATGCGCGATTCTGCCGGCTTGGTGACGACATTGGCAGCAACCAGGAGGATCTCGCTCAGGCCGGTGACCAGCCCGGCCGCGATCAGCACGAGGATCACCGAGACGATCGGGTGGAGGGCGACGATCCCGAGCGCGAGCCCCGCGGCGAGGAGCACCGCAAGGAAACCACCGGCGATGAGCAGCCGGCGCATCCGCGCGGTCATCACCAGTGGCCGTTTCGGCGATGTCCACCGCCAGGTGAACTGCGCTGCGGCGGCCGACACCAGCCAGGCAACGGCGATGGCGATCGGGCGACCCGCGGGCAGGATTGCGGCAACACTCAGCGCGACGGCTCCGACCAGCAGCCCGAGCCACACGGTGCGATGGGCCAGCCACTCGCGGGTGAGCCCCCAGCGCAGAAACCGCACCGATTCGTATTCCTCGATCTGGAACATCCGCGCCGCGACGAGAACGATCCGGAAGATCAGGATCAGCCAGACGGTGGCCGCGGCGGCGACCAGTGGACCGACGAGTGGGCTCATGCGGTGCCCCTGACCTGCTCGTCGCGAAGGAAGACGTCGACGATCCGGCAGAAGCGCCCGGGCTGCTCGAGATACGCGAAGTGACCTGCGCCCTCGAACACCACCAGCCCCGCATCCGGGATGAGGCGTTCCATGAGCCGGCCGTCGTCGAGCGGAGCCTCGCTGTCCTGATCCCCCCAGATGAGCAGCACCGGCAGGTGCAGATTCGGCAGAAGTCCTCGGAGGTCTTCGTTGACCAGGCGCACGAGCGTGCCGCGCATGACCCCGGACACAGCGCGATAGTCAGCGGACCCGCGCTGATCCGCGTTGCGACCGGCGGCCCGGCGCAGCGCGGCGGGTAACGCCGGCGAGCGCTCGACCGCCCGGAGCACCTTGTACCAACGGACTCGGATCGCACCGCGCCACGTCCGCCGCGGCCGGATACCGGCGCTTCCGGCCAGCACCATCCGGCGCACCCGTCCCGGGTGATTCGCGGCCAGGGCGATGCCGATCCGCCCGCCGTTGGAGTGGCCGATCAGGTCGCACGTCTCGACCCCGAGCCGATCCAGCAGGGCGACGCACCAGGCGGCGTAGTCGTGCACCGACCAGGGTTCGTCGGGCGCGGCCGTCGCGCCGAAACCCGGCAGGTCCGGGATGATCAGCCGGCGGCCCGTCCCGAGGACGTCGAGGATCGGCGCAAAGAGCTCCGACGACACACCCCACCCGTGCAGGAGCAGGAGCGGATCGCCGCTGCCACGATCCTCCAACGCAGCGGGAGGGAACTCCCCCGCGGGCCCGGCCGTGGACGCCCCATCTGCACTCGGGTGGCCGTTCAGCCCGGACGACCGGTGAGGAGCCACGTGTCGATCGATGACGTGGTTGCCTGCTGCTCGCGATGACGCGCCATCGCCATCTCGATGAGGCGGGTCAGCAGCGTGTCGAAGCCCATCCCCGAGGCTTCCCACAGGTAGAACGACAGTGAACCCGGGAGGGTGTTGAGCTCGTTGACAACGAATGAGTCCTCTTCCGGCGCGACGAGGAAATCGACTCGGGTCACGCCCGCGGCGCCGATGGCGCGAAACGATGCCATCGCGGTTTCCTGGATGCGTCTGGTCAACGAGTCGGAAATCGGCGCGGGGATGAGGCGCCGGGAGCTCTTCATACCGCCGGCAGGCGCCTTTGCCCCGCCCTTGGTCTTGGCGCCGCTGAGATACTTGTCGGCATAGCTGAGGGTCCCGCTGCTCACCGGTTGTTCGCACACCGAGACCTGCAGGTCGTCCCCCCATCCGAGCACCGAGCAATTGATCTCGATGCTCGCGTCCTGAGCGGGCTCGGCGAGAATCGAGGTGTCGTAACCGAAAGCGACCTCGAGCGCGTCCCGCAATTCCGCATCGGTCTCGACACGCGCGACACCGATGCTCGACCCAAGCCGGCGCGGCTTGACATACATCGGGAACCCGGGTCGCCGCGCGAGCTCCGCACAGACCGTGTCCACGCCGTCCGTCCATTGCGCGCGGGACACCATCACGTCGTCGAGCACCGGAATGCCCGCGCCGCGCAGTGTCGTCCGCGACAGGCGTTTGTCCATGCTCACGGCGGCGGACGCGACGTCGCATCCGGAGTACGGGAGTGCCGCAAGCTCGAAGAGTCCCTGCAGCGTGCCGTCCTCACCGTTGGACCCGTGCACGAGGGGCATCGCAACGTCGAATCGATCCACCGCGCGAGCCGACCCGCCGAGCAGACCGCGGCGAGCGTCGACCTCCATGAGCTCGCCCCCGCTGCTGGGATCCGGGCGCATCGTGACCCTCGTTGCCGCGGCGATCAGCCGCTCGATGTTCTTGTACTCTTCGAGCCGGAGCAGCTGGTCACCGGTGTACCAGGCTCCGGACTTCGCGATGTAGACGGGCACCGCTGTGAAGCGGTCAGCGGGCATCGCCGCCATTGCCTGCTGTGCTGTGATCACCGACACCTCGTGCTCGACCGAGCGGCTGCCGAAGAACACGCCAACCCTGACCCGTTCAGGCACGCTGCTCACCCGTCGCGCGACCACCCAGGACGATGATCTCCCGTTCGAGATCGACCCCAAAACGCTCCTGCACCGTGTCGTGCGCGACGCCGACGAGATGCAGGACATCCGCGGCGGTCGCATGGTCGATGTTGACGATGAAATTGGCGTGCTTCGTGGAGATCTGGGCGCCACCGGATCGGCGACCCTTCAACCCCGCAGCCTCGATGAGCCGTCCGGCCTTGTCGCCGGGAGGATTCTTGAAGACGCTGCCGAGGCTGCGAATGCCGTATGGCTGGGATGCCTTACGTTCCGCCTGTATCGAGTCGGTCCGCTCACGAACCTTGGCGGGGTCGTCTGCGTGCACGCGGAGTCGCGCGCTCACGATGGCATTGGCGCGGAGGTCGTCCTTGAAACGAGAGTGGCGGTAGCCGAAGTCGCACGCATCGGCGCTGAGGGTCACCGGCGTCCCGCTCGGTTCCAGCGACGTGCAGTCGACGAGCACATCGGCGATCTCGGTTCCGAACGCTCCGGCATTGCCGTACACGCTGGCGCCGCACGTCCCCGGGACGCCGATGCCGAATTCGACGCCCGCGAGGCCCCGCGACGCACAGTCCAGGGCCACGCGCGGCATCATGCAGCCCGCGCCGAGCTCGACGGTGTGATCATCGACGACGCGGAGCCTTCGATCGTTGTGGCGAACCACGAGTCCATCGATGCCATCGTCGCTGATGAGGGTGTTGCTGCCCGCTCCGATCATGGTGACGGTGACCCCGGAGCCGGCACACCGGCGTAGCACTTCCGCCAATACCGTGGCGTCCCTGGTGGTGATGAACCATTGCGCCGGCCCGCCGACACCGAACTGGCTGTGACGTGCGAGGGGCTCGTTGCCGTGCACACCGGGGAAGGCACGGAGCCAGTCACCTGCGGACACCCTGTGCCTCCAGGGCGTCGCGGAGTCGTGGCGCCAGCTTGTCGAATCCGCCGAGGGAGAGCACCAGGACCACATCACCAGGGCGCAGGATCCGGGTCACCAGCTCGATCGCCTCGTCGCTCGACCCGACCACATGCACGGCGTGGGCCGGCCCGGCGCGATCGGCAACGTCCTGGCTCGACACGATCCTCGGCATGCCTCGCTCACGAGCCTCCTCGATCGGACCGATGATCACCACGTCGGCGCCGGTGAAGCTGCTCCGGTAGTCCTCGAGCAGCCTGCTCACGCGCGAATACGTGTGCGGCGTGTGGATGGCGACCAGGCGGCGCCCCGGGTAGCGCTGCCGCGCCGCCTCGATGGCCGCAGCCACCTCGGTCGGATGGTGGGCATAGTCGTCGACGACAGCCACACCCGCGACCTCGCGAAGGACCTGAAAACGGCGTGCCGGTCCGAGGAAGTCCGCGCACGAGCCAACCGCCATCGACGGGTCGACACCCGCGAACTCGGCGAGGATGAGCGCAGCGCAGGCGTTCTGCGCGTTGTGGAGCCCGGGGAACGTGAGCACGACATCAAGGGGTCCGGCGTTGCGCTGGACACGGAACCGCTGCATCCCGTCCTGGTCGTGCGCTCGCTCGATCAGCCAGTCACTGCCCGACTTCGTGCCATATGTGACAGCAACGCTGGTGGCCGCGTCGCGCAGGGCGAGGCACTCCGGGTCGTCCGCGCAGAGCGCGAGCACCCCACCGGCGGGCATGGTCCTGGCCAGCTCGAGGAACGGCTCGCGATAGGCCTCAAGGCTGGCGTAGATGTCGGGATGATCCAGCTCGAGGCGGGTGACGCACGCACCGTGCGGCCTGGTGTGCAGGAACTTCGGGCGTGGATCCCAGGGCGCCGACGTGTACTCGTCGCCTTCGAACACGAAGGGACCGGTGCCGAGCCTCGACGTGCCGCCGAGGTCGAGCGATGTCGACCCGAGTCGGAAGCCTGGATCCATTCCCGCGCGCTCGAGAATGTGGACAAGCAGCGCCGCGGTGGTCGTCTTGCCGTGCGTGCCACACACCGTCAGCCGCTGGCGGTCACCGGCAAGGCTCACGTAGAACTCGATCTCGCTGACGCACGGGATGCCCCGCTGACGCACCGCCTCGAGCTCGAGGTTCGCCGGGCGTGTCTGGTTGCCGACCACCACAAGATCGGGAATGCCCCACCGGTCGAGGTTGGCCGGGTCGCTGTGGTTCTCCCATTCGATGCCCGCCGCGGTCACGGCATCGCTCATGGGTGGATACGCGTGATCGTCGGAGCCGGTGACCCGGTCTCCACGCTCGCGGGCGAGCTCGGCGGCACCGAAGGTGGCGTAGCCGCAGATCCCCAGGACGTGCACGTGCATGGTCAGGCTGCCTGGCTCCGGGTCGGCCCCGCCGCCTCGACGATGAGCCGTACCACCGAGTCGGTGGCGTCGGGGAGGCCCATCGCCAGGCTCGCCTCGGCCATCCCCCGCCAGCGCGACGGGTGGGCGACCAGCGCGGTGATC
>JBAPOS010000049.1:0-4890 GCA_049279755.1 Candidatus Dormiibacterota bacterium
GGCGACGGGCATGCGCCTGGTGCTCGGGACAACGGCCGAGCGCATCGAC
The DNA here is from genome assembly GCA_049279755.1 of Candidatus Dormiibacterota bacterium. Lineage (GTDB taxonomy): Bacteria > Chloroflexota > Dormibacteria > Aeolococcales > Aeolococcaceae > Palsa-851. The sequence goes on from JBAPOS010000049.1 coordinate 50, forward strand.
GTCGAGGCGCACGAGGTCCGCGTCCGCGATGCCGGCGGGGCGCGTCGCGTCGTGCCGTATGACGCACTCGTCATCGGCACGGGCGCATGCCCGGTGCGCCCGCTTATCGAAGGCCTCGACCGGCTGACCGCGCGCGACCGCGTCCACGTCGTCCATTCGATGGGCGACACGTTCGAGGTCATGAACAGCGTCACCGCGGCGAATACCCGCAGGGCGGTGATCATCGGCGCCGGCTACCTCGGCATCGAGATGGCCGAGGCGCTCATCGTGCGCGGTCTCGAGGTAACCCAGGTCGAACAGCTGCCTGAGGTGCTGCCGACGGTTGATCCCGAATTGGGCAGCAAGGTTGCGGCGGAGTTGCGGGCGCACGGTGTCGATCTCGTGACCGATACCGCGGTGCGCCGGGTCACCCGCGATGAGCACGCGAACGCACAACCGCTGCGTGTCGAGGGCGCGTCAATCGACGGCACACCGTTTCGTCGCGACGCCGACATCGTCCTGATATTCGCAGGAGTCCGACCTGACGTTGCGCTTGCCGAGTCTGCCGGCGCCAAGCTCGGGGTCAGAGGAGCGATCGATGTCGACCGGGGGATGCGCACCAACCTGCCGGACGTCTTCGCCGCCGGCGACTGCGTGGTGACCCACCACCGGTTGCTCGGAACCACGTACATCCCGCTCGGAACCACTGCGCACAAGCAGGGACGGATTGCCGGCGAGAACGCGGTCGGTGGCCGGCGTGAATTCGCAGGGAGTCTCGGGACGCAGGTGGTCAAGGTGTTCGACATGGCTGCGGCCCGCACCGGACTGCGCGATCACGAAGCAGTCAGCGCGGGATTCAACCCCGTCACAGTCGCCGCCGAAGCCGACGACCACAAGGCGTATTACCCGGGCTCGCACCGGATTGCGATGCGGTGGACCGGCGACCGCGACACCGGCCGGCTCCTCGGCGTGCAGCTCTTCGGCCACCGTCACGCGGAGGTGGCAAAGCGAGTCGATATCGCCGCGGCGGCAATCTTCAACGGAATGACCGTTGATGCGTTCAGCGAGCTTGATTTGTCCTACACGCCGCCGCTGGGAAGCCCCTGGGACGCCATGCAGATCGGTGCGCAGGCCTGGGTTCGGGCTGTGGTCGGCGCGCCGCACCCGTCATCTATCCGATGAGCGTCCCCAAGTCGCCGTTGGCAGGGTCCGACGCCGCGCCCAGATAGGGCAATCCGTACGCGTCCTCGAGGGTTCGCAGGGTCCCGTAGTGGTTCCCGACGATCGATACGACGCCAACGCCTTTCGCGGTGGCGGAGATGATCACCTCGGGAATGAGACCTCCTGCGGGTGTCTTCTGATAACTGTTCTCGTCCATGGTGATGATCACCGTCCCGTTGTCAGCGAACCACGACGACGCCAGGATGCCGGACAGATTTGCCTGCAACCAGGCATCACCCTGGGCAACCGACGCGGAGTGCATGTCGTCGAGCAGATTCGGCGTGATCCACACGAAGTCAGGCGCGCCGGGCGTGTTCAGCGCCGTCACCACCGCGCTCGCACCGGGGTAGGGCAGGACGACCTGCGCACAGTTCGAGGCGAGCCGCACGTCATTGAAGTACATGAATGGATTGTGCCGCTCGGTGTATTTGCCGCTGCTGCCGCCGGTGTAGCAGGCGGACGGCATCGTCTCCTCATAGTCGACCCACGGAACGCCGGCGGCGGTGAGCTGCCCCCCGAATGAGGTCACATTGAACGGGCCACATGTATTCGGTACGCAGTCAGAAGTGATCCCCTGAGTGGAACCGCTATCGATTGCCACGTAATCCGGCGCCGACGGATGCGTCACTCCATACCACGCGTTATCGCTGGCGTAGCTGCTCGCGAGCGAGCACAAATACGGGTCGGGCGGCGGATTCGCGGAGCAGGCACCGAGCGTTTGAGCGTACCCCCTGTTCTCTTCCATGATCACAAGCACATGAGCGGGACTTGGCGTTGTGCTTACGGTGAATGCCGAGGGGGACAGCGCCATCGTGTCGACCGTGCCGCTCGCAGTTGTCACCGTGATGGGACCGGTGCTCGATCCGCTCCCGACCACCGCCCTCAACTCCGTATCCGTATCAGCAGTGATGACCGCGTTGACGCCGCCGATGTTCACCGACAGCGCATTGCCGAGCCCCGAACCGTATACGGTGACCACCGTTCCCACAGGACCGCTGGCCGGCTCGAATCGCGTGAGGCCCGGAGAAAGCGTGAATGGGACGGAGGACTCGATGAGGCCCGCCGGCGTCGTGATGAGAATGCCGCCGCTTGTCGCAGCGGCCGGGACTGTGGTTGTGATCTGCGTGTCGCTGTCGACGGTGAACACCGGCTGACTTGTGCAGTTGAAGGACAGCGCCGTCGTGCCGGTGAAGCCGGTGCCGGTGATGACCACCGTCGTTCCCTCCGCTCCGCTTGTGGGACTGACGCCCGCGGTGGCTGCCGCAGGGTTGAGGACCGTGAACGCCACTGACGATGCCGCAGTCCCGCTCGGTGTCGTCACCGAGACCGGCCCGCTGCTCGCGCCGACCGGGACCAGCGTGGCGATCTGGGTGTCGCTGGATGACAGCACCGGAGCCACGGTGCCGTTGAACGCGGCGCTGGTCACCCCGCTGAAGCCGGAACCTGCGACATTCACCGCGGAGCACTCCGCGCCGCTGGTCGGGCTCAGTCCGGTGATGACGGGGTCGACTGTAAACGCCGCCGTGCTCGTTGCCGTGCCGCCGCCGGTCACGATGGAGATGGGACCAGTTGTCGCCCCGCTGGGAACGGTCGTGGTGATCTGCGTGTCGCTGTCCACGGTCAAGGTTGTCTGGAGCACGCCGTTGAACGCAACCGCAGTCGCCCCGGTGAAATACGTGCCGGTGATCACCACCGTGGTTCCATCAATGCCGCCGGTCGGACTGAAGCCACCGATCAGGGGCGGAGGCGGTGGCGATCCCATCCTGAATGTAGCAATCAGTCCGGTCCACGACTGCGAGGTGCTGAACCGGGCCGCATACGACTGGGCTGCAGATGCTGTCAGCACGCTGTAGGCCGCCTGTTCGCCGCTGGCGTTGGACTGGGCTGTGGATTGAAAAGTAGATGTCTGTGTGAAGCCTGAGCTCTGCTGCCCAACCGTCGGGGTGCCATTCCAGCCGACGACCGCGACGGCGATTTCGCTCGCCTGGGAGGTCGTCCCAGTTGTTCCAGTGCCAGCGGTTTTGCCGTCGCCCGCCGCGGTTGCCGTTCGATCGAGCGGCGATGATGAGGCGCCGGTCAGGTCGAGCACCGTCATGGAGAGCGATGCGCTGGCGCCCACGTGAACGCTCACGCTCACGACGCTCAGGGCGCCCGTCGAAAACCAGATCTCACCATCGGAGCGGGCTCCCTGGGTTACCGATGCCGCCTTCGTCCAGGTGTTGCCCGCCGAGTCGGTGATGGTGGCGAGCGGGACCACGTTCGATGAGCCTCGAGTTCGAACCGCAGCGACCAGCAGGTCGTTGCCTCCCGTGGCAGCACCCGTCGAAGCCGTAAGGCTCGTCGTATTCGTCGCGCTGGCCGCGCCGAAGGACTGCGATACGGCGGCTCCGAGAGGGTGTATGAAATGTGCGTCGCTGATCCCGGCCGTGACGACCAGCGACCCGATGACGCCGATGACGCAAATCGCAGACATCCCGCCGGTCGACCGCCGTGTTCGAGACATCCACGACAGAAACATGTCGGGCAGCAGCGGCCGTCGCCAGGAGGAAGGATGGACGGGCAGTGCACGCGCGTTTTGTCTCAACGTGCTCAGCCGCGTCCAACGCCGCAGAAGTCGCTTACGCCGGGAGAACTACGAACCCTATGCCTCCGATTCCCGAATTTCGAGCGACGAGCGCCATCATAGGCGGCCCGAGAAGTTCAGTGTGCTTCCCAGGCGACACATCGACGCCGCAGGACGCTGTTGGCTGAGCGGGTCAGGAAGTGCGCTGCGCGCTCGTGGTCAGTGCCCGGCGGCTCGGGCGGGGCGAAAGGAAAACCGTTGCGCCATGACCGTCACCGGTGATGGTGACGGTCACGCCCCGGGTGCGCAGCCCACGACGACAAGCATAAGCACCGCCCCGCCACGAGCGACGAGATGCGGCGCTTCACGTGTGATGGGCTGGGTCGTCGATCGCCGGTCCGGCGCGACGAATCGACCTCTTGAGCTACCTCTCGATGTAGGCCGTCATCGGGAGGAGGACGCCGTGGCTCTCCATCTGGGCGGCCGCTTCGGGCGAGGGCGAGGACATCATCGCCTGCGCGCCCTCCATGTCGTGGACGTCGGCGGTGATGGCGACGTTGTTGCTCCCATCGGCCGCCACGTGGTCGGTCACGTTCGTGGCAAACGACCCGATTGAGGCAGCACGCTCGGCCTTGCCCTTGAGCCAACGTTCGATATCGACCACGGCGTGGGTGACGACCAGCTTCGGCATGGCAAGTCTCCTTCGGGGACGCTCGGAGGGCCTTGGCGAGGATGCCGATCCTACCGAGCTCGCGCAAGTATGTAGGTTCGGCTTGGGCCAGAGCCGCACCCGTTCAGGCGGGGCGCAGCGTGATCCAGAGATCGTTCTTGACGAGTGCCGCGAGGAGCTGAGGCCAGAACCTCGGACCGTAGCAACTGAAGGCGGCGACCTCGTCCTGCGCGACGTCGAAGGACCGCTCCGCGCTGCGATGCCTGCCGGAGCCGAGACGCAGAGTGTGGTGCCCAGGGGCCACAGCCACCTCGACTGTCTCCTTGCTGGTGATCGACCCCACCACGATGCCGTCGATCGCGATGTCCCAGTCCTCACGCTGCGCACCAATACTGATGCCCCACGTCC
>JBAPOS010000050.1:0-5434 GCA_049279755.1 Candidatus Dormiibacterota bacterium
CCCCACGCGGCCACGTTCCAGAGCGCGACGACGATCGTTTTCGACGCCGCGCATGAGGGCTCCGAGACCTTCATCAACATCGCGGCGCGGTCGATCGATGAATGCACGCTGAACGGCAAGCGCCTGACCTCGGCGCAGCACGGGTTCAACGGCAACATACTCTGGCTTCGAGGCCTGCGCGCCGGATCCAACCGCCTGTCGGTGACCGCGCAGTGCGAGTACCAGCACACCGGCGTCGGCCTGCACCGGCTGCGCGACCCGGTGGACGGCGAGGTGTACGTCTACACGCATTTCGAACCCTTCGACGCGCACAAGGTGCTGGCGTGCTTCGATCAACCGGACCTGAAGGCCGGCGTCACCATGAGCGTCACCGCGCCGAGCGCATGGCGGGTCTGCGGCAACGGGCGCGTGCTGCGAACCGAGCCGCGAGGTGCCCTGAAGACCTGGCACTTCAACACGACCCCGCCGCTCCCCCCCTATCTGATCGCGGTCGTCGCCGGCAAGTACCACATCGTTGAGCGCATGCACCGTGACATCCCGATGGCGTTGTGGTGCCGCGAGTCACTTGCCAGCTGGGTGGATGCGCAGGCCGCGGAGATCTTCGATATCACCGCCGCCGGCCTCGATTTCTTCGAGAAATACTTCGGACTGAAGTACCCGTTCGACGAGTACAACCAGCTGTTCGTCCCCGAATTCAACATGGGCGCGATGGAGAACCCGGGGTGCGTCACCTTCAACGAGGCGTACATCCATCGCGGTCAGGCGAGCGAGGCGCAGCTGCAGCGGCGCGCCGAGACGATCCTCCACGAGATGGCGCACGTCCACGGCTTCGGCGACGTCACCACCATGCGCTGGTGGGGCGACCTGTGGCTCAACGAGACCTTCGCCACCTACATGGCGAACCTCGCGATGGAGAAGTCGACCCGCTTCACCAACGCATGGGTCGACTTTGCCAACAGCGTCAAGTCGATCGCCGCACGCCAGGATCAGCTCGTCACCACCCATCGCATCGCGGACCATGTCCCCGACACGGTGTCGGTACGTCAGAACTTCGACGGGATCACCTACCACAAGGGCGCGTCGGTGATGCGCCAGCTGGTCGCCTGGGTTGGTGACGACGCCTTCATGCGCGGCGTGCAGGACTATTTCAAGCGGTATCGCTGGGGCAACGCGGACCTGCAGGAGTTCCTCGACTGCCTGCGCCGCGCCTCCGGACGCGACCTTACCCAATGGGGCCAGGACTGGCTGCAGACCACCGGGTTGAACACGTTCTACGCCCACCTGTCCGAGCAGAACGGCCGCTACACGGCGTTCGCGGTCGAGCAGACCGCCATCCCGGCGCATCCGACGTTGCGCGCCCATCGCGCGGGAATCGGGCTCTACGACCGCGACTCGAAGGGTGTGCTCCGGCTACGCCGCCGAGTGGAGACCGACCTGACCGGCGCGATCACCCCGATCAACGAGCTCGTCGGCGAGCGCGTCTGCGACCTCGTGCTCCTCAATGACGGTGATCTCACCTTCGCCAAACTGCGTTTCGACCCACGTTCACTGGAGACGCTCAAGGCAGATCTCTCCAACCTTGCGGACCCGCTCGCGCGAGCGCTCTGCTGGGCGGCGTTGTGGGATCTCACGCGCGACGCCGAGATGCCCGCTCGCGAGTTCGTCGAGCTGGTGGCCCGACATGGTCCCGCCGAGAAGGATTCACTGCTGGTGGAGCGGGTCACCAGCCAGGCACGCGCGGCGATCGACCTTTACGGTGACCCCGCCAACCGCACCACCGCCCGTGAACGGCTGCACCGGGTCGCCGCGATACAGGTCACGAGCCCGTCCCTGGCGCCCGAGTTGCACCTCATCTGGTCGCGCATCCTCGTGACCACGGCCGCTTCGGAGGAGTCGCTCGCGCGGATCGCCGCAATCCTCGACGGCAAGGAGACCATCCCCGACATCGCGCTGGACACGGACCTGCGCTGGTTGATCATGGGACAGCTTGCCGAGGAGGGCAAGGCCGACGTCGCCATGATCCAGGCGATCATGGCCTCCGACCCAAGCGACATCGGCCGGCGCCGCGGCATGGCCTGTCTCGCCGCACGGCCGACCGCTGCCGCCAAGGAGGAGGCCTGGCAGCGAGTCGTCGACGCGAATGCGCCGCTGCCCAAGGCCTGGAGGGGAGCCACCGACGGCGAGCTCTCCATCGCCTCGCTGGCAGCGATCCTTCGTGGTTTCCATGTCGGCTCGGTCGGGGTGGGCGGCATGATGGCCCATGGACCGAGACCGGAATTGCTCCGGCCCTACGTTCAGCGCTACCTCGATGCGCTCCCCGCGATATGGGCGGAGCGCACCATCGACGAAGCCGAGGCGTTCACCGAGTGCCTCTATCCGAGCCACCTGGTCGACGATCAGGTGGTCGCGAAGATCGATCTCGCCCTCGAAAGCGGAGAACTCCCGGGTCCGGCCGTCCGGATCCTGCGCGAAGGACGCGACAGCACACTGCGGGCTCAGCATGCCCGCGAGGTGGACCGAGCCGCCGGGGCTTAGCTGGCGGCGCCGCTCAGCAGGGCGCCGGCTTCATCGTCCTCGTAGCCGCACGGGCTGCCGGAGGGCTGACCCTCGGCGCTGAGCCGGTCGTAGATCGCCGCGAGGCGGTCGACTGCGCGATGCCACGTGAAACGTCCGGCGCGACGTCGCGCCTCCTCGCCCATCTCGGCCTTGCGAACCGGGTCGTCCAGCACGTCGGCAATGGCCCGGGCGTAGTCCTCCGGATCATGGCCTTCGACGAGATAGCCGGTCACCCCGTCCTCCACCACCTCGCGCAAGCCCCCGACCGACGCGGCCACGACGGGGGTGCCGAGGGCCTGCGCCTCGAGAGCGACCAGTCCGAAGCTCTCGGTCAGCGACGGGACGACGCAGACGTCCGCCATCGCGTAATACATCGCGAGTTGCTCGTGCGGCACCGCGCCCACGAAACGAACGTGGTCGCCGAGTCCGACGCGCGCGGCATAACGCTCGAGGCGGCGTCGCTCTCCGCCACGCACGTCACCGGCGCCGTCACCGCTGTCGTCGCCCGCGACGACCACCACGAGGTCCGCAAAGTCCTGGTGAGCCCTGAGCCGGACCGCCGCGTCGAGGAGGATCTGCGCGCCTTTGAGTGGCTCGAGCCGGCCGGCGAACAGCGCGATCCGCGCGCCCTCGAGGCCAAGCCTCCGGCGCTCGTCCGAGCCGTCGTGCTCAGCGAACAGGCGTGGGTCAACCCCGGGCTGAGCCACGCAGATCCGGTCCCTCGACGCGTGATACAGCCTGATGAGGTCCTTTGCCTCCGCCGCGCTCGCTGCAACCAGCCGGTCTGCCTGAGCCACCAGCTCACCCTCGGCCTGCGCACGGATCGCGTCGAGCGGCAGGCCGGCGCGAGCCTTGGTCAGGGACAGCGTATGGAATGACTGCACCCACGCCACACCCCAGGCCTCACGAAGCCGTCGGCCCACCAGACCGCCGTGCCAGTAGTGGCCGTGGATTGCCCGATACGAGCGTCGCTCGGACACCGCGTGCCCGATCGTGGCATCGCTGAACTCGTCGAGGAGCGCGCTCACGTCCTCCTTGCGAATCGGCTCAGCCGGGCCGACGCGCAGCCGCACCAGCCTGCTCAACGGGGCGATCAATTCCTCGTCAGGACCGGGGCCATCGCGGCGAACAAACACGTCGGTCGGCACCCCGCGCAGCGAGAGTCCTTCGCACAGCCTGCGAATGGCGAGGTTCATACCCCCGTTCTCGCCGCTCCCCAGGTCCGAGAGAGGGGACGCGTGCACGGAGATGACCGCAACCGCACGCGAGCCCTGGCGCATGACCTCAAGTGTACCCAGCGGCCCCTTGACGAATCCGCCGGGACCCGGCGCATACTCGACGGCCACAACTGAATAACGCTCCGGGTGACGGGAAGCCGGTGAGAATCCGGCGCTGTCGCGCAACTGTGAGCGGGGAGCCGGCGGCCATCGTGCCACCGGGAGAGTGATCTCCCGGGAAGGCGGCCGTGTTCGGCGTTGATCCGCAAGCCAGGAGACCGACCCGAGGCGTCGACCTCCACCCCCGCGCACGACGGGAGGAAGCCTCATGCGGCGAGGACCACTCCGGCAAGGGTGGAGTCCCCGTCGCCGCGTGGGGTGCCGACATGGGCAGGACCAGGAGGGTCGCCGCACTGGCGACCGCTGGAGCAACAGGCGGAGCGCTGCTCGCCTTCGCCATCGGATCAGGCAGCGCAGCCACGCAGGTGGATCCCGCGTCGAGGGCCATCCAGTACCTGCAGGGGCTGCAGTCGGGGAGTGACGGGTCGATCCCGGCGGGGCCGAGCACCGCCGTGGTCAGCGAGGAGTACGCGATCGGGGCCGCCGCGGCCGGCTACGACCCCAGCGCCCTGCGTCACGGCTCCGGCCCGTCGGTGATCGCCTATCTCGCCGCTCATGCCGCCGCCGCCTGCGGCTCCGCGGGCGCCTGCGGAGAGCTCGTCCAGGCGGTCGCCGCCGCCGGGCTCAATCCCGCCTCGTTCGGCGGCGTCGACCTGCTCACCACCCTGAACGGCTTCTACGCAACCGGCACCGGTGTCTTCGGCAACGGTGAGGCGTTCACCGAGACCCTCGCCATCCAGGGGCTGGTCGCCGCCCATCAGCCGGTGCCGGCGGCGGCGCTGCACCGTCTCGTGACCGCTCAGGACAGCGACGGCGGTTGGGATTTCCTGCTCATCCGGAACGATCCCAACGGGCCCACCAACTTCGATACCAGCGACACCAACTCCACGGCCATGGTGCTCATGGCCCTGGACGCCGCCGGGGTGCACACCCGGGATCACGCCGCGCTGACCTGGCTGCACACCCAGCAGGACGCCGACGGTGGCTTCCCCTACCAGGCCGGTGCCGGGACCGACCCCGATTCCACCGCGCTCGTCCTCCAGGCACTGCTCGCCACCGGCCAGAACCCCGAGGCGCTCACCTGGGCGCCCGGCGGGCACGGTCCTCTCGCCCGGCTGATCGCCTCCCAGAACAGCAATGGCGGCTTCACCTTCCCCGGCAACCCCGCCCCCGATCCCTTCACCACCGCTCAGGTCCCTCCCGCCCTCGAGCGCGGCGGCTACCCGCTCAGCTGCGGAAGCGCGCGGTGCTTCCAGCCGGGATCGACGCTGCACGGGACGTCTCCGACCCCATCGCCCACGCCCACCCGCCGGCCCCAACCGTCCGCGAGCCCTCACCCCGCCACCCGCGTCGGGTCGCCCTCGCCACTCGGGGCGGTGCTCGTGGTGGGCGCAACCCCGGCACCCTCGCCGACCGGTGCCGGCGAGGCTACTCCACCGGTCCCGAGCCCCTCGGCGAGCGCGCCGCCTGAAGTGTCGATCACGCCCGCTCGCAGCGACGCCTTCCCGATGGCCGGGGTCTATCTCGGGGCTGCCCTGGCG
>JBAPOS010000051.1:0-5422 GCA_049279755.1 Candidatus Dormiibacterota bacterium
GCAGCGGCCTGGCCTCGGTGGCGTACGCCGTCGAAGCCGAGGATCGCCAGCGCGATCCAGACGAGCGCGAACCCGCAGAGCAATGCAAACGACGTGCTCTCGCGAAGAATGAGCACGCCGATGCCGAACTGCATGACCGGGGTCACGTATTGCAGCAGGCCCATCGAGGACAGGGGGAGCCTGGTGGCGGCCCCGGCAAAGAAGAGCAGCGGCAGCGCGGTCACGGGACCGGCGGAGATGAGCAGGAAGAGATGTCCCGGGTTTGCCGCGTGCCCGACGTAGGTCGCTTCCCCGGCGAGGGCCAGCGTACCGAGAACGATCAACGCCGGCACGCTGGTCACAGCTCCCTCGACGAGCAGGCCCTCGGGTGGCGAGGCGCGCACCCCTTTCTTGAGGAATCCATACGCGCCGAATGAGCAGGCCAGCGCCAGCGCGATCCAGGGCGGCCGGCCATAGTCGACGCTCAAGACCGCGACCGCGACAACGCCGAGTCCCACCGCCGCCCACTGCACCGCGCGGAGGCGCTCATGGAGGATGACGACGCCGAGGCCGATGGTCACCAGTGGATTGATGAAGTAGCCGAGGCTTGTCTCGATCACGCGCCCGTTGTTGACGCCCCAGATGTACACGCCCCAGTTGGCCGCGATGGCGATGCCGGCGGCGCAGAGACGCACCACGGTGCCGCGATCCAGCCGGCGCACGCCGCCGAGTTCGTGCCGGACTGCGAGCACCACGGCGATGACGATGAAGCAGAAGATGATTCGGCAGGCGAGGATCTCGAGCGGATTCGCCGGCTCGAGGAGTGGCCAGAAGAGCGGGAAGAGCCCCCACAGCACGTAGGCGCTGAGCCCGTACACCAGACCGCTGGCGGCAGGGGTGCGTTCCCGGGGGCGGCTCGCGTTCATCTGCCGGGATCCTAGCGAGGCGCCGGCGCGAGCCGGCCCCGGGGTGATACCGGGCTAATAGATGAAGGTTTCGACGTCGTACAGCGAGCCGATGTGGCGCTGATCCACGACGCCGAGACCTAGCATGTTCGCCTCGTCGACGGTGAACGTCGTCGGCCCCTGCACGGCGACGACGTATGCGACGTGTCCAAACCCGCTGTACCCGTGACCCGGCCCGAACACCACGAGACTTCCCACTCGTGGCCTCATGCCTTCGGGCTGCCCGGCAGCGGCTGCGGTATACGCCCATTCCCAGGCATTGCCGCTCCAGTAGACGTTGCGCAGCGACGCGACGTACCACGTGCACTGTCCCCACGGATAGTCATCCATGCGTGGACCGAACGCGAACGGCCGGAGCGCATCCCCGACAACACGCGCTGCTCCTGCTCCGGCCGCCGCCGCCGCGGCCGCAGCCGCGGCTTCCTGCTCGCGACGCACCTCCACGATCTTCGACTGCACGCCCTGGAGTTGGGCAAGCAGCGTGGCCGCCCTGCCTTTCAGCGATGACGCCTGCTGGCGGTATGCGACCTCCTCGCTGTGCTGCTGACCGGCCAGCGTCTCGAGGCTCGCGACGAGCGCATTCGCATGCAGCTGATCCGCTTGCTGCTGTTTCTGGAGCGCGTCCAGTTGATCGCGTTTTCCCCGAATCTGCGTGACCAGCTGTTGCACGCGAGCACTCACGTGGTCCGCGCTCGTCAGCGCATCCATCGCGTCGATGAAACTCTTGCTGTCGACCAGGATCGCGGTGACCGAGCCGTCGTCGGTGAGCTCATAGACGTGCTTGAGGATCTGACCGAGATTCGCCTGGTCGGCGGTGTACTCGCTGTGAACGACCTGGACCTGTGCGCTGGTGCTGGCCAGGTTCTTGTTGGCCTGGTCGAGCTCCGTCTGGGCTTGCGCCAGCTGCCCCTGTGTGTGCGCTATCGCCTGCTCCGATGCGAGCGCATTCCCGAGCGCGGCCGAGCTTGCGTGGCTCAAAGCAGCGATCTCGCGACTCAGCGCACCTGCCTGTGCCGACAGCGTTTGGATCTGCTGCGTGAACTGATCAGCGAGGACCTTTCCCTGACCGAACGGTGCGCCGGCTACCAGCAGTGCGATCGCGCCGGCGGTGGCGACGAGGGACACGCGGCGAGCGAGCAACAAGAGCCTCCGTGAGGTGGACGCGAACTGGGTGCGAACGGTCCCCGACCGTAACAGGCATCCTCTGAACGGTCAACCCCATTTGACGCATTTGTCGATTGCACACCACCGAACCGTTGCGTTGACACTTCAGACGCAGCATTCGCGTCGCGATCACGCGGTAGACTGAAGGTTGGAATGGACATCGGTGGACATCTCCCCGAAATCATCATCGTCCTGGTCATCATCCTGATCATCTGGGGACCGGGCAAACTGCCCGACGTCGGCGCGGCGATGGGACGCGGTATCCGCGAGTTCCGGAAAGCGTCGGCAGAAACTCGTGACGCCGTGCTCAAGGCAACCGCAATGCCGGAGGAGCCGGCTCCGAATCCGGCACAGCCGGCACCGGCTCCGGCGCAGGCGGTGCCGGCCGCCACCGAACCGGAATCGGCTGCATCCGAGGGACAGGCAGGGTCCGACGCGGGTTGAGCGTGGTGCCCGCCGCTAGGCGGGCGCCGGCGACGGAACCCGGGCGGCTCCGAAGGCTTCCTCGCGTGTCCGAAAGTCGTCGATGCGCATGATCCGACCGTCGGTCACCCTGAAGACCATGAAGATCTCACCGTCGAGAAACGGAATCTCGCGAAAGCGAGGTCCGGCGATCCCCACCACGACGCTCTCCCCGGCGGCGTTGAACTCGAGCCGCTCGACGCCCGTGTCGAGGCTGTCGAAGGAGGCTTCAATGCGATCCAGGACGTCGCGGCGTCCGTTGCAGACGAGCTCGGGAAGGACTCCCTGATGAACGACGTCGGGATCGAGACCGGTGGCGATCGCTTCGATATCGCGCCTGCGCCTGGCGTGGAAATGGTCGAACACGGTCTCCATGGCTGCATCGCTCATCGGCATCTCCTTCTTGTGCGGTGGGTGACTGGGGCTCGACTAGTATCGAGCAGCGGCATGCGCACGAAACCGAATAGAAAGGCCCGACGGTTCACCATGGTGTGCGATGAACGATGACCGCTGGGCGTTTCCCCCGCAGCCGCCCGCCTGGCCACCCGCGCCGTCGACCACCCCCCCAAGGCGCGTCTCGCGGATGCTGCCCATGATCGCGCTGTTTGTCACCACCGGAATCGTCGCCGCGGCCATCGGTGTCGGGGGCGTCCTACTGGTGCGCCACATCCAGGGGAATCAGTCCGCCGCCGGCTCACCGACAGCGGCTCCGGGGACGGCGTCCGGAGCGGCCGAGGCGAGGGCCCTGTATCAGCAGGCAATCACCGCCACCCAGAACTCGACCGGGTTTCACTATCGGGCCGTCTCCCTGACCGGCTATGCGCAGACGATTGTCGGGGAGGCCGGGCAGTCGGGGGGGCGTCAGGACATCACATTCGTTTCAAGCTATGGCACGGAGCACTTCACACTCCTTCTCGTTGGGACGACGGTCTACTTTCAGGGCAACGCCCCCGCTGCCGAGGATCAGCTCGGGGTGACCGCGGCCACCGCCCCAAGCGTGGTCAACAAGTGGATCTCGGTGGCGACCGGCGACGGCCCGTACTCGGTCATTCAGCCGGGGATCACTGCCGCCAGCCAGGCGGAACAGATCCTCCTGACCCCCGAAGCCAGCTCCAGGGTCACGTTGGCAGGGGGCGGCCATGCGACGAGGATTTCCGGGATTGCCCTGTCACCACCACCCAACAGCGTTCCAGTCGGGCCGGGGTCGCTGGACATCGCAACCCGGACGGACCTCCCGATCACCTTCAGGTTTACGGACTCGAGCGGCGCCTCGTCCACCACCACATTCAGCGCCTGGGGAACAGCTCCCACCGTGAATGCACCGAATGGCGCAGTGGCGTGGTCGAGCTTGACCACCGCCGTGCCGGCGGGCGGGTACGGCACCGGTGGTGGGGCGACATCAACCCCCGCACCCAGCGCGACGCCGGGCGCGGTGTAGCCAGGGCGTCTCACCAGGCGAACGCTGACCCCCGGCGTAAACCCCCTTACTCCACGAAGCGCTCGGCAACGATGTCCTCGAGGACTGCGCGCCCGAGGTCCGATGCGTCGCGGTCGTTGACGGCGTGAGGATCGAGATTGGGGAAGAAGCGCGCCACACTCGCAGGGTCCTCATTGGTCAGCCACCGGATGAAGGTGTGACCGAATTCAGCGGCCTTTTCGTCGGTCAACTCTGCGATCTTGGCCATCTGCGCTCTCCTCGCTGATCATCGGGGCGACGTGCGGGTCAGGTCGCCGGATTATGCCGCGTTGGTGATGGTCACGATCGAGGTATGGCCGCCAGGAGCAGGAGGGGGAGAGACGCTCCAGCGGCGGCCATACCCGGCAGATCGTGGAGCACACACTGGCTCCGTCGCTCCTCGGAGGCCGAATCGACGCGATGCGCGAGTGGGGTTGGAGGCGCACCCCGCCGTGCCTTCGAGAGAGCGTAGCCTGAGCCGTGGTCGGTGGCGGTGTCGGTCCGCGAGCGCACACAGGGCAGCAGCCGCACAGTGGGTTGCCTGGCCGCACCGGGTCAACCCCATTCGGCGGCGAGTAACCTTGCTCCGATGACTTGCACCGCCTGTGGTGCCGAGAATCGCCCCGGGGCTCGCTTCTGCGTCCAGTGCGGTGCGATGCTGTCGCGCGCCTGCCCGTCGTGCGGCACCGCGTACAACGAGGGTGAGCGCTTCTGCGGGGAATGCGGCGCCGCGCTCTCGTCCGAACCGGCGATAGCGAGACCGGTGGTGGCGCCGGTTCGAGTCGAGCCCGCCTCGCGCCTCGCCGAACGCCGCCATGTCACCGTGCTCTTCGCCGACCTGGTCGGCTTCACGCAGCTCTCTCAGCAGCGCGACGCCGAAGACGTTCGCGAACTCCTGAGCCGGTACTTCGATACGGCGCGCACGATCATCGCCCGCTACGGCGGCGAGGTCGAGAAGTTCATCGGCGACGCCGTGATGGCTGTGTGGGGTGTCCCAACCAGCCGCGAGAACGACGCCGAGCGCGCGGTCCGGGCGGCTCTCGAACTGGTCGATGCCATATCGGCGTTTGGCGAGGAGGTGGGCGCGCCGGGGCTCAGGGCCCGCGCCGGTCTGCTCACCGGAGAGGCGGCGGTGAACCTCGGGGTGAGCGGTGAGGGGATGGTGGCGGGCGATCTCGTCAACACGGCTTCCCGCGTGCAGTCGGCCGCCGAACCCGGAACGGTCTACGTCGGCGACGGCACCCGCGCCGCGACCGAGGCCGCAATTGTGTACGAGGACGCCGGGCTGCACGAGCTCAAGGGGAAACCGCTGCCCGAACGGCTCTGGCGTGCGCGGCGTGTCGTGGCGGCGGCCGGCGGGGCGCTTCGCCCGACCGGCCTCGAGCCGCCCTTCGTC
>JBAPOS010000052.1:0-10411 GCA_049279755.1 Candidatus Dormiibacterota bacterium
TGGGTGCGCGGTCTGCACATCGCCCTCGCCTCGCTGCTGTGGGGTTCGGTCGTGGCGGTCGCGGTGCTGAGCATGCTGCCCGCCGACGCGACGGCGCCGGCACCGGCCTCGCAGCGCGGTGACGCTCTCCGCCCGCATGCGAAGGTGGCGCCGTCGTGACTGTCGCGGTCACCGTGGAGGCGCTGGCGCGCCGTCGCATGGCCGACGTCGCCCGCGACTACATCGCCCTCACCAAGCCGAGAGTGATCCTCCTGCTCGAGGTGACCGCGGTCGCGGCGATGGTGATCGCCGATCGAGGCTGGCCGGGTTGGCGGCTGGTGCTGCTCACCATCACCGGCGGCTGGCTGGCGGCATCGGGCGCAAACGCCATCAACTGCTGGTTCGATCGCGACATCGACAGCACCATGGGGCGCACCAGGAGCCGGCCGCTGCCGTCGGGGCGCATCGAGCCCAGTCAGGCGCTCACCTTTGGCGTCACCCTCGGGGCGGCGTCCTTCGTGCTGCTGGCCACGACGGTCAATCTGCTGTCGGCGAGCCTGGCGCTGCTCGCCCTGCTCTTCTACGTCGTCGTGTACACCATGTGGCTGAAGCGCTCGTCGATGCAGAACATCGTCATCGGCGGCGCCGCCGGCGCGATCCCGCCGTTGGTCGGATGGGCGGCGGTGACCGGGAGCCTGAACATCACGGCGGTGTTCCTCTTCGCGGTTGTCTTCTACTGGACGCCACCGCACTTCTGGGCGCTGTCGCTGCTCATCAAGAGCGACTACGCCCGTGCCGGCGTCCCGATGATGCCGGTGGTCCAGGGCGACCGCCAGACCCGATATCAGATCGTGCTCTACACCATCGTCCTCTGCCTGGTGACCGTGCTCCCCCTGCTCACCCGATCGTTCGGGGCCGTCTACCTGGGGGGCGCCGCGCTGCTCGACGGGATCCTTCTGACCGACGCGCTGGTCGCCGCCCGGCGCCCGACGGCGCGCTCGGCACGCCGGCTCTTCTACCATTCAATGATCTACCTGGCCCTGCTCTTCGCGGTCATGGCGATCGACCGGGTCACAGGGCTCTGAGGAGGACGCGCCGATGAACCGAAAGCTCGCACGCAGGAACATGCGCATGGGCGTCGCGATGTTCATCATGCTGCTCATCCTCATGGGGGCAGCGTTCACCTGGGCGGCGATCTTCCTCGCGGTGACCAAGTGAGGGTCGGCCGGTGAGCGACGACGCAGTCGTGACCGCGACCCACGACGACGACGCCGAGCACGAGCACGCGACCCCGCACCTGCCGCCGCCGAGCTTTGTCCCCATCAACCTCGCGCTCGCGCTCGCGATCACGCTGACGGGCTTCCTCACCGACATCCGCGCGGTCGTCGGACCGGCGATGTGGGGCATCGGTTTGCTGTACCTCATCGTCACGTGTCTCTTCTGGGCTCGCGGCGCGAGAGCTGAGTACCTCGAGCTCCCGGAGGACGGAGGGCACTGACGGCACACCTGGGGTTCGGCGACTGGACCTGGGATCCCACCGTCATCTGTGGCCTGGTTGCCGTCGCCGCCGGCTACATCATCGCGGTGCGTCGCGGCACCATCGGACCGAACGACGACGTCGCCCCGTGGTTCCGCCATCAGCGCTGGCGGCCGGTGCTCTTCTGCGCCGGCCTGCTGCTCACCTTCGTCGCCCTGGAGTCGCCGATCGACCGTGGCGGCGACTACTACCTGTTCTCGCTCCACATGGTCCAGCACATGGTGCTGATGATGGTGGCGCCGCCCCTGCTGCTCCTCGGGATCGCCGGCGCCCGGCCGGCGACGCGAGATCGTCACAGCACGCTGCGCACCGTCTGGTGGGCGGTGACGCGCCCCTGGCCGGCGGTGGTCACCTTCAACGCGGTGCTCCTGCTCTGGCACATCCCATCGCTGTATGACACGACCCTGACCACGGTGCCGGTGCACATCGTCGAGCACCTCAGCTTCATCGGTGTCGGGCTGATCGTGTGGTGGCCGGTGGTCGACCCGATACGCGACGAGCGAACCGTGACGGTGAGCCCGCTCACCAAGATCGCCGCGCTGGGCCTCGCGGGGATTCCGCCCACGGTGCTGGGCATCGTCTTCGCGCTGGCGCCCGCTCCCCTGTACAGCTTCTACGAGCACGCGCCGCGCCTCTGGGGACTGTCGCCGCTCACCGATCAGCAGTACGGCGGGGTGATCATGCTCGGCGTCGGCAACGTCGTGTATTTCATCGCCATCATCGTCGTGTTCATGCGCCTGTTCTCCGACCCGGGCCGGGACGAGGAACTTGCCGCCGATCGCATCGCCGAGGCGCTCCGCTGAGTGACGAGACGTACCGGCGAACCCATCCCTTAAGATTCGCCTGAGATGCACATCAGTCATGCGCGCACGCTCGCAGCCGGCCTGGGAGTGTGCGTCGTGATCGGTATGTTCGCCTGTGGCAACGGCCCGCCAGGGGGCGGCTCGAGCGCTCCGGCGGCGTGCAACGGTTCCGCCGCGGCGAGCTCGCTCGGGACCGCGACCATGACTATCCAGGCGACCGACAACCTCGTCTTCGTCCCGGCGTCCTCGAATGCCGCAGTCGGGGATGTCATCGAGTTCAAGAACACCGGCACGGTGCCTCACACGGTCACGTTCCAGGACAACAACGACGGGTGCCTCACCGACAGCACGCTCGCACCGGGTGCCACGTGGGAGGTCAAGTTCACTCAGCCGGGCACCTACAACTACCTCTGCACGATTCACGCTCCCAACATGAAGGGCGACATCAAGGTCACCGGCTCCGCGGCGGCGCCCTCCGCATCGGCATCGCCCGGAGCGTCGCCGTCGGCGACCCCGTCTCCGGCGACGTAGCACCCGCCCTCCGGCGTCGAACCATGCCCTTCAGCCGGCGCGGGTCGTGAGATGCACATCGCCGGCCAGGAAGCGATGCGTCTGACCTGAGGCCACGACGAGGAGCGCGCCATCCTCGGCGACGTCGACCGCCACGCCTTCGGTGAACGCCGCGGGTCCGGCAACGCTGACCGCCTCACCCAGGCCGACCGCGCAGCGACGCCAGTCGCCGAGGATCGCGGCGATCCCGCCGCGCTCGAGAGTGGCGATGCGGTCGGCCAGCGCGTCACTCCACCTGGCGAGCAGGTCCTCCGCCGCCGGAGGCCGCTCGACGAGGGTGTGCAGGCTCACCGCGTTGATGCCCTCCGGAAACTGGTCGACCCGGAGGTTGACGCCGAGACCGAGCACCAGGGCCAGCTCTTCGGCGCTCGACCTTCCTGGTGCGACCTCGCCGAGGATCCCGGCGAGCTTGCGGCGATCGATCAGGACGTCGTTGGGCCACTTGAGGCCGGCAGTCACGCCGTAATCAGCCGCGAGCACGTCGACAAGCGCCAGCCCGGCCGCGAACGGAATCCCGGGTGCCACGGAAGCGGAACGACGAAGCAGCACTGACGCGAGCAGCGCCGCGCCGGGAGGAGCGACCCACTCGCGTCCCTGGCGCCCGCGACCCGAGGTTTGCTCTCCAGCGAGGCAGCAGAAGCCCTCGTCGGCGCCGTCCTGGGCGGCTCGGAGCACGACATCCTGGGTGCTTCGCGTCCGCGCCACGCGCATGATGCGCGGTGCTGGAAAACGCGCTTCTTGACCGGGTCGATGCTGCGACATACGATGGAAGTTATTACAGGGATAGAGGTGAGGGTGGTGGTCCAATGATCCAGGAGACTTGCGTGGAGATCGGTGAGCTGGAAGCTCGCTGGACCTCCCTGCGCGAAGCGCGCAATGCGCGCCGGCAGAAGATCCGCTACATCGATGAGCTCATCGACCAGTTCGAGAAGCTCAATCTCGCCGACGAGGTCGAGGTGCCGTACGAGCTGGTGGGGCGGGCCGTCGCCCTTATGAGCAACGAGTCCCAGCTGGCGGGCCGCTCGCCGCAGGAATTGATGATCTCGGAATGGATGGACGCGCTGTACGACGTCCAGGACAGCCTGATGTTCACCGCCGAGGACGATTCCGACTGAGCCGTATACTGGCCACGGTTGTCCCGGCGAGCCGCGACGGGCGCCCGTAGCTCAGTTGGATAGAGCGCCGGCCTCCGGAGCCGGGTGCGGGGGTTCAAGTCCCTCCGGGCGTACGTTCATATTGCTCGCAGCTGCCGCAGCATGGTGAGGTCGTCGCGCACCGCCCACCGATCGCAGATGCGACCATCGCGAAGCCGGTACATGAAGACGACCTCGCGCCGGTAGTCGCCCGGCTGAGTCGGAAACCCGAGAAACGGACCGCCGGGCCAGTGGCCGCCGCGCACTCCGTGTTGCACAACGAAGTCACCCTCGGCGATTGTGTCCAGGCTCTCCCAGGTATCGCCCTGGAAGCTCCGCCCGGCCGCCGACTCCAAGAACTCCTTCGTTCCCGCCAGCCCAGGGGGCCGGCCAGGGGCGAGCGCATGGTTGTGCATGTCGGGGGTGCAGAGCTCGTCAAGCCGTGTCAGGTCTCGTGTATTCAGGATTCGGTCGAACTCCTCGACCACCTGCTTGTTGCCCATCACTTTCGCTGCCATGTCGCCTGCCTCCCATGGATCACGTTCTTTGGTGAGAGTGTCACTCTCATCTGAGAGTGGTACTCTCGCAAATTGCATGGCTGTTGTCAAGCCGCCCGATGGTCGTCGGTCCTCCGGGCCGCGCAGTTACGACAACTCACGCCGTGCTGCTCGTGTCCGCGCCGCTCGCCGGCGGGTCATCGATGCTGCAGGACGCCTCTTCCTCGGGGGCGGCTATCCGACAACCACCATGGAGGCGGTCGGCGTGGCGTCGGACACGCCGATGTCCACTCTCTACCGCCTCTTTCCAACCAAGGCCGACATCCTCCGCGCGGTGCTCGAGACGGCATATGTCGGCGACGACGAGCCATTGGCGCTCCACGACCGTCCCGATGCTGCGCGCGCAGCGGCGGAGACCGACCCACGCCGGCTCCTCGCTGGGTACGCCCACCTGGCGAGGACTGTGCTCGAGCGCTCCGCTGCGCTGCAGCACATGCTCCGCAGCGCTGCAGCGGTTGAACCGGGCGCAGCGGAGCTCCTCGCCAACAACCGGCGGCAGCGGGCTGACGGACAATCGCGAGTCATCGCAGCGCTTCGGCACCTGGGTGCGCTGCCGCCATCGCTGACCGATGCGGTGGCGCTGGACATAGCGTACGGGCTCATGTCACCGGAGTTGCACTGGGTGCTCACCGACGATCGCGGCTGGAGTCACAACCGCTACGAAGAGTGGCTTGCGGCAGCGCTCTGTTCCATGCTGCTTGCGAGGTGAGAAGCGCGTCAGACGTCAAGCCGGGCGTACCACGATCTGCTCCGACGGCATGCCCATCATCCTGAGCATGCCGATGCCGCCGGTGCGCAGGAACCGGACCAGGAGCACCGCGATCAGCGCAAGCACAGCGATGTTCAGGAATGTCGTCAAGTCCCATGAGATCGCCATGGCGTATGCGGTCACGTTGCGGCTCCCCGGCACCAGCCCGACCACAGAGAACAACCACCCGACCAGCAGCCCTGCGGCGACCATGGTCACGTAGGACACCACGGCCAGGTAGATCGCAACCCGGCCGCCGTAGTACTTGCGGTAGATGTTGAGGATGGGCAGGATGATCAGGTCGCCGAAGATGAAGGCGATCGCGCCGCCGAAGCCGATGCCGTTCCGCCAGAGCACCGCCGCAAGGGGCACGTTGCCGACCGAGCAGACATAGCTCAGGAGCGCCACCAGCGGTCCGATGAGCGCGCTCGAGAGCGCGGGGAGGAACCCGCTCCCGGCGGCGAAGAGGTGCGACCAGACTGCCTCCGGCACCCAGGCACCGATCGCTCCGGCGATGAGGAATCCGAGCAGGAGGTCCCACCAGAGGCTGTAGATGTTCATGAAGAAGTAGTGGCTCACCGACGTGAGCGCCCGAGGCGAAAGCAGACGCTGGAGCAGCGGGCCGTCGGTGACCGTCATGTCCATCGTGGCGTGGCCCTCCATCTTCCCGGGGATCCCTCGATCCGCCTGGCGTCGCGCGCTCTCGGCCAGCCCGCCACGCAGCGTCACCCTGAAGAGGAACGCGAGCAGGACCACCATGATCAGTCCGCCGGTGAACTCGGCGGCGACGAACTGCCAGCCCAGCAGGATCAGGAGCGCGAGTCCGAGCTCGAAGACAAGATTCGTCGACGCGAACTCGAAGATGATCGCGTTGGGAAGCGTCGATCCTTTGCGGAAAAGCGTTCTGGCCACGGCAACGGCCGCGTACGAGCACGACGAGGACGCGGCGCCGAAGAGGGTGGCGAGAGTGGCCGAGCGGGCCCCGTCGCTGCCAAGGAGCCTTGAGATCGCCCGCGTGGACACGAAGGTCTCGACGCAGGCGGAGAGCAGGAATCCAACCGCCAGGGGCCACAACACCACCCAGAACATCTCGAACGCGAGGCGCGCCGCGTCGCCGGCGTGCGTCAGGACGAAGCTCACGGGCCGGACCTCAGCGAGCGCACGTGATCAAGGGTAAACAAGCACGGTCGGTGCACAACTCTGAGCGATCTCCCAGGCGAAGCGCACGTCGTTCTGACGGCCGGGCGCGACGCTGGTCAACGTCAAACGTCAGTCCACCAAGGAGGTACACACCATGGACGGCGACCAGTTCACCCCCCCGCCCCCGCCCCCGGAAGAGCCGGGAAAGCGAAGGACGGGAATCCGCAAGATCGCGGCGACAGCGCTGCTCTCGGTCGGCCTGCTCGCCGGCACCGGAGTCGGCAGCTTCGTGATAGCGCACGCAGCTTCGTCCACGCCGGCATCGAGCACCGCCGCGAACCTGACGGCAAGCAGCGCCACGCCGTCAACGACGCCGTCGACCAAGACCCCGTCGACCACCCAGTGTCCGAACATGGGGTCGACGAGCACGACCGGTTAGGCGTCCCTTCTTCCCTCCAGGCGGCCCGCCGGCCGGCGGGCCGCCTCACCACCACTCGAAGGGTCTGCCGTCCCAGTCGTCGAGCACCGGGAAGGTCGGATCCTCGGCCAGCTCGGCGACCCGATGGCCGAAGGCGGTGACCTCCGCCTCGCTGAGCAATCGGCCAAGCCGGGTGCGCAGCGCGCTCATGCGCACCTCGTCACGGGCCAGGTCCTGCACCCGTTTGGCGAGCCTCGGCGGGAGCGGCGATCCACCCAGCGAAAGGAGTGCGGTGCGCTGGCGCGGATAGGGGAGGAAGCTCAGGGCGTTGTCGATGGCCTTGACGCTTGGGCCCTCGACGACCAGAAGGTGCGACCGCTTGCGGTCGGCGTTGTTGATCAGCACGTCCAGCACCGCGACCGCACGGAGTTGTGAGTCGAGCTTGGTTGCGCGCTCGGCGGTGAGGGCTTCGTCGAGGACGTGCACGAAGCGCTGCACCGACCCGGGGCCGAGAGGTCCGTCGCGGAGCACGGTCACCGGCACCCGGTGCAGGCCGAGAGCGGCATCGACCACGTATGCCGCGACCTCGCGCAGGTAGAGAGTCCGTCGCGGAAAGTCCCAGAGGGGCCGCTCGCCACGGACCGGTTTGTAGACCGCGCGCAGCGGCTGGGTGGGCATCGCCGGATCCGGCGCGTCGAGCTCGAGCAGAAAGACGCCGTTGCTGCCGTACACGACCTCGGCGATGCCCTCGATGGGTGCCTCGGCGAGTGTCCGCGCGATCTCGGCGTCCCGAGGCGCCGCGCCGTCGGAGGCACCGGGTGCCACCGCCGCCTCGAACCGTGCGCGAAGCGAAGGCGCCGCGGTCTCGTCATCACCGGCAGGGAGCGCGAGCCCGGGTATCGGGTCGAGATGCGGCCGCCGTGACGCCCGGAAACGCTGCCTGCGCGTGGGCCTTTCGTCGCTCACCGCATTCCCGACGATGCTGCGGAAGCGCTCAGGTGTTCCGCCGGACGAGGAGCATGGTGACGACGGCGGCCAGCACGAATGGGATTGCGATGATGAGCGTCACCACCACGCCCTGAGGCAAGGCCTGATCACCACCCCAGACCATGCCGACGACCACCATGACCACGAGCGCGATCAGGAGGCCGATGAGCCACTGTCGCCGCTTCCGCGCCGGCTCGGCGCGGCTGGTGGCGACCTCCACCATCGGCACCACCGGGTGAGCGTCCTCGTACCAGCGGCGATGCGCCGCGGGGACCGCCGCATCGTCGGGAAGATCTGCTCGGTCGAGCGCCGCCCACCATGCGGGGGCGCCGTCGTTTCGTCTCTGACCGTACGGCCTGGCGGAGCGAGAAGACTCGTCGGACATGGAGCCTCGCAGAACGACGGCTGACCACGACGGCCGCTCAACTGTGACGGAGACCTTGACGAGCGGTGAGGAGATGATATCGCCTTGGGTTGGGCGACGCCAGCCCGGCGAGTCAGAGTCGGGTCACCATGCCGAGTCCAGCCGTCCGGATGCGATCGCTGAGATCCCTGCAGC
This sequence comes from Candidatus Dormiibacterota bacterium, assembly GCA_049279755.1. Taxonomy (GTDB): domain Bacteria; phylum Chloroflexota; class Dormibacteria; order Aeolococcales; family Aeolococcaceae; genus Palsa-851. The sequence goes on from JBAPOS010000052.1 coordinate 8,432, forward strand.
GCGCGCAGCGCGCATGCACCCGTTGCGCGGATGCAGGCTTCATCGCGAGTGCGCATCCTGTGTTCAGCGGCCACGCCGGTCAGCGCATCATGCTCGTCGGTCAGGCGCCCGGACCCGTCGAGCATGACCAGACCAGGCCGTTCGCGGGACGAGCCGGTCGTCAGCTGATGCGCTGGCTGACACGTGCCGGCTTCGTTGACGAGGACGACGTGCGCGATCGCATTTACATGACCGCGATGACGACGTGCTTCCCGGGACGCCGGCCCGACGGCGCCGGGGACCGGCGGCCGAGTCCGGCGGAGGTCGCGTTGTGCGCACCGTGGCTCGACGGCGTCATCTCGATGCTCACACCTCGTCTCATCATTCCCATCGGATCTCTGGCCCTCGAGCGATTTCTTCCCGGGCGGCGCCTCGACGACGTGATCGGCACCGCATTCACCGTCGACGCGATGCCGATCCCCGGTGCTCCCCAGGTCGACCAAGTGCTCCTGCCGCTGCCCCATCCCTCAGGTCAGAGCAGGTGGTTGAATGACCCCGCACGGGTCGCGCTTCTCGACCTGGCGATCGCGAGGTTGAGCGACCTGGTCGCGTGGGCCGACCCGGGCGGCTAAGCCGATCGCGCCGGGATCGACTTTCTCGAAGGATTGCCGATGCTATCATCGGCTCTCGCACCTAGTGCTGTGACGGGGAGAAAGGTTGCGCGAGCGTGGTATTCGGCGTCGTGATGAGGGCGCACCAGTGATTCGCGACGAAGCCACATCTCCCACTGAACCCGCCATCAAGAACGCCGAGGATATTCTCGAGCGCATCTTCGCGCCGACGCCGAAGGCAAGTCCCGCTGAGCAGGCGGAGCGCGCGCTGCGCCGGCCGAAACAGCTGATCTACTGCGCGCTCAGCAACCGCAACTTCTACTGGCGTCAGCACATCACCAAATTCGTCCTCGACGAAGGCCAGGTACCGATCGTGCCGTTCATGCTCTTCGACTACTACCTCGTGCACACGGTCCCGAAGGACGTGGTGCGCGAGGCATTCAACAACCTGATCGTGCGCTGCGATCAGATGTGGGTGTTCGGCAACCCGTCGCTCGGCGTGAAGGTGCAGATCGGCATCGCCAAACGCCTCAAGAAGCCGATTCGCTACTACGACATCACCGACATGCCCTATCGAGCGGTCAGCGTCCCCGAAGCGATGTTGCGAGAAGAGTGAGACACTGAGCCCATGACCGTGCTCGTGATCGTGCTGATCATCGTCGTCCTCATCGCGCTGTATGTCGCGTATCGGTTCAATCGGCTGATCCGCTTGCGCACGCGAACTCAGGAGGCGTGGTCGGACATCGACGTCGAGCTGAAGCGTCGCTACGACCTCATCCCCAACCTCGTGAACACCGTACAGGGGTATGCGGCCCACGAGCGAGGCGTGTTCGAGGCAGTCACCGCAGCTCGCACCAATGCCCTGGCCGCGTCGAAGACCGGCGACCCATCGGCGATGGCCGGCGCCGAGGACGCCTTGACCGGATCCACGCGTCAGTTGCTCGCCGTCGCCGAGAATTACCCGCAGCTCAAGGCGTCCGAGTTGTTCCTGAACCTCCAGGAGCAGCTGACCACCACCGAGGACAAGGTGGAGTTCTCTCGACGTTTCTACAACGGCAACGTGCGCGATTTCAACACGGCCCTGCAGACGTTCCCGACCAACATCTTCGGGCAGATCATGCACTTCCAGCCGTTCGCGTTCTTCGCGGTGGCCGACTCGGAGCGCGCCGCGCCGACCGTGTCGTTCACGCCCACGGCTCCTCCGGCTGCGGACGCGAACCCAGGAAGCGTGGTCCGACATCGATGTCGAGCTAAAGCGGCGCTACGACCTCATCCCCAACCTCGTGAACACCGTGCAGGGCTACGCCGCGCACGAGCGGGGTGTGTTCGAGGCAGTGACCGCCGCCCGGACCAACGCGCTCGCCGCCTCGAAGACTGGAGACCCTTCTGC
>JBAPOS010000053.1:0-2814 GCA_049279755.1 Candidatus Dormiibacterota bacterium
CCGGACACTTCGACCGTGTGGCTTCAGTGGTGATGTCCAAAAATCCACGCTTTCACGCCGGCCAAGGATGCCGCCGCGATCAGATCATCGCAATCCGAGTGCGGATTCCAACGATGCCGCCCGGGCATACTGAAGTTGAGGCGTCCACCTGTTCCAATCTGATGCCGTCCACCGTTCTGAGGTGATGGCGTCCAGGTGGTGTCGTCCCGGCAGGTCAATTTGGCTCATGTCATGAAGGGCCGATCGCGGTCAAGCGGCTGGTCTCTGCTTGCGCAGACTTTCGCCGCTCAGTTCGACCCGATAGGCATTGTGGACGATGCGATCGAGAATGGCGTCGGCCAGAGTGGGATTGCCCACGAGCTCGTACCAGCGGTCGACCGGAAGCTGGCTTGTGATGATCAGCGAGCCGGCGTTGTAGCGATCCTCAGTGATCTCCAACAGATCGCGCTGCTGCTCGGGCAGCAGCGGCTCCGGTCCCCAATCGTCGAGTATGAGCAGGTCGACGCGGCCGAGCTGACGCATCAGCTTGGTGTAGCGCCCGTCACCGCGTCCCAATGCCAACAAGGCAAACAACCGCGGGACACGCTGGTAGAGCACCGAGAGGTTCTCCCGGCACGCCTTGAAGCCGAGAGCGCAAGCCAGCCACGATTTGCCCACACCGCACGGCCCGGTCAGGAGGCAGTGCCGATGCTCGCGGATCCAGTCGCAGCCGGCGAGTTTCAGGAACAGCGTGCGATCGAGACCGCGTGCTGCCCGGTAGTCGATATCCTCCACGGAGGCGAGATGACGCAGCTTGGCAGTCCTGGCGCGCGTCTCGAACCGCTTCTGCTGTCGGAGCGTCATCTCGTGTTCGAGCAGGATCCCGAGCCATTCCATGTGGTCGAGAGCCTTGCTTTCGGGGTTGGCCGTCAGATCGCGCAGGCTCTTGGCCATGCCGTCCAGGCCGAGCTCACGCAGCCGGTCGATCGTGGGATGCTGCAGCAACGTTGTTCTCCTCAGTGGTAATAACGGGAACCGCGGATGTTGGCGTGCAGGATCGGTGCGCCGTCCGCGGTGAGCGACGCCGTCTTGCCATCGAGCCTGTGCTCGATGATGGAGGCGACGCTCTGGTAATTGAGCGCGCCGATCTCGACTGCTCGGACAGAGACAGCCTCGGCCCGAGCCGCATCGATGCCGCGATAGAGACGCAGGATGCCGAGGCAGGTGCGGAACCCCTGCTCCGGATGTGGCCGCCGGGCCAGCACGGCGATGATCAGCGCCTCGGTGTTGGGACCGATCGCGCGAGCCTGGCTCTGGAAGCGTTCGGGATTCCACTCGGCGTACAACCGATGCGCGCTCGGCATGTGGTCGGGCAAGGTGCCGTGCCGCGGACCGCCGTAGCGCCGCGCGTGTGCGGCAACGCGTTGCCCGCGGTGGAACACTTCCACCGTGCGCTCGGTCAACCGTGTCTCGACCTGTTGGCGGATCAGACGGTACGGAACCGAGTAGAAGAACCCGGCCGCCTCGACGTGATAGTCAATCCCGACCCGGGCGAACGCCCATTCGGCATACTCGTGCTCGGTTGCTGGCAGCGGCTGCATTGCCGGTCGCTCGACGGTCTCGAACAGCTCGCGCCGGCTGACCCCGAGGCGGCGCATAACCCGTCCGTTCAGCTGCACCAGAATCTCGGTGATCGCCGCGTTGCATTCGACGAGGGAGAAGAACTTCAGGTTGCGCAGTCGGCCCAAAACGTAGAGCTGAGCGATGCGTACGCCAGCCTCGACTTTGGCTTTGTCCTTCGGATGATACGGCCGTGCTGGCAGAATGCCGACGCCGTAATGTGCCGCCATGGCGCCATAACTGCGGTTGATCTCGGGATCGTAGAACGAGGCCTTGTGCACCCCGCTTCTCAGATTGTCGGGCACCAGGAGGCGAGGCCTCGCACCCCAGAAGCGAAACATCCGCACGTGTGCGCCGATCCAGTCCGACAAGCCCTGTGTCCAGGTTGCCTCCGCGTAGGTGAGATTGGACGCACCCAGTACGGCGACGAAGATTTCCGCCTCGCGCACCGCGCCGGTCGCCGGGTCGATGATCGGGACCTTCTTGCCCGAGAAGTCGACGAAGGCCTTGTCGCCGGCAACATGGGTCTGTCGCATGCTTGGCGACAACCGGCGCTCGAAGTCCCGGAACAACTGGCAGTAGCGGCTGTAGGCGTAGCCATCAGCATGAACGGCGCGATATTCCTCCCATAGGATCATCAGATTGACGCCCGGGCGCTTCAGCTCCCGCGCAACCGTCGCCCAGTCTGGCTCGACGTAATGACGTGCCCCGGCCCGGACGCCGCCATTGACGAACAGCCGCCGCTCCAGCTCCTCGTCGGTGACATCCACTGGCAGCGGCCACGTGATCTCCGCCGCGGCGATCCGGGCCAGATACTCGCGCACCGTGCTGTGCGAGATGCCCTGCGCCCGGGCAATCACCCGCGTCCCGGCTCCAGCACCGAAATGCATTGTCATCAGCCGATGTATCCGCCGCATGGTCAGCCTCTTGGTGGGCATCCCTCACTCCGTTCATTGCAATGGAGCAGTGGATGCCAGCGCGATGCTGACCTGCCAGACGCCACCTCCTCCCGGCCGCCCTTCCCACGCGGGTGGACGGCTTCGTCAGAACGGTGGACGCCTTCAGATCGGAATACTGGACGGGATCAGATCAGAATGGTGGGCGCCATCAGATCAGAACGCCTGGACGGCTTCCCTCGGAATCCGCAGGCATGGACGCCAAGCACATACCCCTTGCCGGCGCGGCGTAGGTCCCGTTCGATATCGCCGACGCCAT
>JBAPOS010000054.1:0-10989 GCA_049279755.1 Candidatus Dormiibacterota bacterium
GCTGGACCCCACGCGAACGCTGAGCCCCGGCCGCCAGGTTGGTGGCATCTGACGTGTCCGCGGTGAGCTCCGGGCCGCCCCGAGTCCTGGGCCACACGCGCCCGGAGGCTGTCACGACCGCTTTTGACGATCACCATCCTCCGGATCCGGCGCTGATCGCGGACTGCGTCCACTGCGGATTCTGCCTTCCCGCGTGCCCGACCTATCTCCTCTGGGGTGAGGAGATGGATTCCCCCCGGGGTCGGATCCTGCTGATGGATCTCGCCGCCCGCGGCGAGGTGGGCATGGATCGGGAGGTGGTGCGCCATTGGGACGCATGTCTGGGCTGCATGGCGTGCGTCGATGCCTGCCCGTCCGGCGTGCAGTACAACCGCCTCGTCGAACAGGTCCGCCCGCAGATCGAGCGGCACTTCACACGCCCCTGGCACGTTCGCGCGACTCGTGCCGCTCTGTTCGCGGTGCTTCCCAATCCACGTCGCATGCGCACGCTGGCCTCCGCCGTTGCACTCATGCAGGCTCTCGGACTCCGCAGAGCTCTCCGGACCAAGCCGATGCAGCGCCTTGTCCCCAAAACCGTGCGCCGTCTCGACGACATGGCGCCATCACTGCGCCTCGCCGACGTCAGATCGAGCACACCGCGCCGTCTCAGACCACGGGGACGACAGGTCCTGCGTGTCGCGATGCTCACCGGCTGCGTGCAGGACGCGTTCTTCAGGCACGTGAATGGCGCTACCGCGCGAGTGCTCGCCGCCCACGGTTGCGAAGTCCTGGTTCCTCCGCTCCAGAGCTGCTGTGGTGCGCTTGAGATCCATGCGGGCCGCGAGCAGCCCGCTTTGCGGCGGATGCGCAATCTCATCGCCCAGATGGAGACCCTTGACGTCGATCACATCGTCGTCAACAGCGCGGGTTGCGGATCGGCGATGAAGGAATACGGCGCGTTCCTCGCGGACGATCCGTTCTGGGCGTCGCGAGCCGCGGCGTTTTCGGCCAGGGTGCGCGACGTCATGGAGGTCATTGCGGAGCTCGACGTGCTGCTGCCCCTGCGCCTCCACTCGCTGCGGGTGCGAGTCGCCTATCACGACGCCTGCCACCTCGCGCACGCGCAGGGCGTGCGGCTCCAACCGCGCGCTGTGCTCGGGCGTATCCCGGATCTGCAGCTCGCCGATCTCAAGGAATCCGACGTGTGCTGTGGCAGCGCCGGCATCTACAACCTCGTCGCCCCGCAGGCCGCTGATGACCTCGGCGATCGCAAGGCCGCCAACGTCGCCGCGAGTGGCGCGGAGCTGCTCACCGCCGGCAATGGTGGCTGCCTGCTCCAGATTCAGGCGGCGCTGCGCCGGGCCGGTCATGAGCTGCCGGTGGTGCACCCCGTGGAGCTGCTCGATGCCTCCATTCGAGGCCTGCCCGCCGCCCAGTTGCAGGCCGGCCGCAACGGGTAGGTGGTGAGCCGGCTGCCGGACAGCGGGCGGGGCTCGCTCGCGGCGAATGATGTTCGCCGCGCCCGCGTGGTCGTGGTCGGCGCAGGTGCGATCGGCCTTGCTGTCGCTCTGCAACTCCGGCGGGCGGGGGTCGACGGCGTCGTTGTCGTCGATCGCAACGCGTCCGTGGGGATGGGATCGACCAGCCGGGCCAACGGCGGGGTCAGAGTGCAGTTCACCACCGCCGTGAACATCGCCTTTTCCCAGTTCACGATCGAGAAGCTCCGCCGGCTCAACGAGACGGCGAGCGCCCTGGTGGGCTTCCGGGCGGTCGGGTACCTCTTTCTGACCGGAACTGACACGGGCGAGATCGCGCTCAGGCGGAGCTGGGAGCTGCAACGCTCACTCGGCGTCGATGTGCGATGGCTGTCAGCCCGCGAGGTCATCGACATCGCACCGTTCGTCAAGGTTGACGGGCTGGCGGCGGCAACGTTCTGCGCCGATGACGGGATCATCGACCCGCACGGAGTTGCGAGTGCGCTGTGGATGGCGTGCCGGCGTCTTGAGGCCACGTTTCTTCTCGACACCGAGGTGCTCGAAGTGGCAGCGGGGCCGCGGGCGCTGGTGCGCACCTCGTCGGGCGACATCGAGACCGAGTTCGTCGTCAACGCCTCCGGGCCGTTCGCGCGTGAGCTGGCGGCAACAGCCGGCGTCGATCTTCCGGTCATCACACGCCGGAGGAATCTCGCGTGCACCGAGGCCGTTTCCGGGATTCCCGCCGCGATCCCCATGTGCGTCGACAACGACACCGGTGTGCTCATCCGCCGCGAGGGCGCCGGCTTTCTCATCGGCTTCTCCGACCCGGCCGATCCCCCCAGCATGGACACGGCGTTCGACCCGGCCTTCCTCGATGCCGTTGCCGCACGTATCGGCAACCGTTTCCCGTTCCTCGAGGATGTCCCGATCAGCCCTCGGAAATGCTGGGCCGGCCTCTATCCGGAGACGCCCGACCACCATGCCATCATCGACGCCGTCCGCGCTGCCCCATGGTTCATTCAATGTGTGGGGTTCGGTGGCCACGGCATCATGCACTCGTTTGCGGCGGGGCAGGCCGTGACCGAGTTGATCACCGATGGACGCTGCACGAGCTTTGACATCCGTCCGCTGCGCCTCTCACGTTTTGACGAGCCTGGGACAACCATCGAGACAGCGGTGCTCTAGTCCGTACGGAGGGCCACAGGGTGCGTCACCGGGGGTACCGAATCCCCCGTGGCCTGCTACGCCGCGAGGATTCCCGCGATCTCTCCCGCCGGGTCGGCGATCAGCGTCCGCAGCGCATCGCGCTGATCGTCGCTCAACGTTCGCAGCGGCCGCCTGACCGCGTCCTCGATCGCCACGCCCCGGCACTGAAGGATGAACTTCAGCGCGGAGTGGAATGGGAACGGCTCGATCGTGGATCGCACGCGAGCGGCTCGAGCGCTCGCCTCCGGCGTGCCGGATTCGACAGCGTCGATGGTCAGTTCAGGGAGCGCGCCGGCGAGCCCGGACACTGATCCGGCGGCCCCGAGCGCCATGCCCTGGGCGATCAGCCCCTCCGCGCCGATGAACACATCGAGGCCTGGAAGCAGGTAGGGCTTGACACTCTCAAACGGCGAGTCCGAGACCTTGAGCCCGGCAAGGTTTGGCGCGCTCGATCGCAATCGCTCGACCACGTCGATGGGAACCGCGTAGCCGCTTCGAGGAGCGAACTCGTACACATAGAACGGCACCGGCGCACAGGCATGCGCGGCCGCATCGAGATGCAGCCAGATCGCCTCTGCATCGAGCGCGAAGTACGGCGGAGGTATCACCGCGACTCCAGCCGCTCCATGGCTCGCCGCATGCTCGGCGAGAGCCACGGTGTCATGGGTCGTCTGCGCACCGCAGTGCACCACGACGGCGAGCCGGTGGTGAGCGGAGGTCACGAATTCATCGGCCGCGAACCGCCGCTCGTCGATGGAGAAGAGGACTCCCTCGCCGGTGGTGCCGAGCGCGAGGAAACCGTCGAGCCCTGCCCGGGCGTAGAAGTCCACCACAGCGCGGATCCCGTCGCCGTCGATGGACCCGTCAACGCTGAGCGGCGTGACCGCGGCTGCAAGCGTGCCGTGAACCCGGCCTTGCGACTCCATGACTCAGCCGAGTGTAGCCGGACGTCTGGACAGCGATGCGATGTCGTAGCGATCGCGTGCGCCGGTTCGGCGCAGCAGCAGATCGGCAACCAGTCCCGTCCACCCGGTTTGATGCGACGCGCCGAGCCCCTGACCGGTCTCCGCGTGGAAATACTCATGGAACGGAATGGCATCCGCGAGGTCAGGGCGCGTGTAGAGCTTGATGCCGGCCACGACAGGGCGCACTCCACCGGCGCCTGGGAGGAAGATCGACGCAAGCCGAGCGGCGATGTTGTCGGCGACCTCGCCCAGGTGCGCCTGCCGCCCGGATCCACGCGGATACTCGACCGTCCACGCATCACCGAGGAAACGGTGGTACACGCGCAGCGCCTCGATGATCAGGTGGTTGACCGGAAACCAGACGGGTCCCCGCCAGTTCGAGTTGCCGCCATAGAGACGCGAGGTCGACTCCGCGGGTTCGTAGTCGAGTCGCGCGACCGCACCGCCCAGGTCGACCTCGAGTGGATGCTCGGCGTGATATCGCGACAGCGCTCGCAGGCCATGGTCACTGAGGAATTCGGCCTCGTCGAGCGCGTACTCGAGGATGCGGCGCAGCCGGTCAGCGTCAACGATCGCGAGCAGGCGGCTCTCGCGCTGCGTGTCCTCGAGGTCGAGCGAGACCGCGGCGGCGTAGCGCGGCTTGAGCTTGATGAACAGGCGAAGGCGTGCAGCGAAATCGGGAAGGCGGCGCAGCGTCTCCTCACCGAGTGTGGTCGCGGCGCAGAGTGGGATCAGCCCGACGATCGAGCGTGCCTCGATCGGTACCCGGGTGCCGTCGGCGAGATGCCAGCTGTCGTAGTAGAAGCCCGCCTCGTCGTCCCAGAGTCCCTGCTCGTTCATGGCGGTTGCGATTGTTGCGAAATGCTCGAAGAACTTGGTCGCGACATCCTCATAGGTGCGATCGAAGGTCGCGAGGATCAGGGCCATCTCCAGGAGGTTGAGCGAGTACATCGCCATCCACGCCGTGCCATCGGATTGCTCGAGGTGGCCGCCGGTGGGAAGCAGCGCCGAGCGATTGAAGGGACCGATGTTGTCGAGGCCCAGGAACCCGCCCTCGAAGATGTTGTTGCCCTCGGCATCCTCGCGATTGACCCACCAGGTGAAATTGATGAGCAGCTTGTGGAAGACGCGGGCCAGGAACTGGTAGTCGGACGCACCGTCGATCTCGAAGACGCGCAGTGCTGCCCACGCGTGCACCGGTGGGTTGACGTCGTCGAACGACCATTCGTACGCGGGGAGCTGACCGTTGGCGTGCATGTACCACTCGCGGCAGAGCAGGATGAGCTGGTCCTTCGCGAACTCCGGATCGACGTGCGCGAGCGCGACGCACTGAAAGCCCAGGTCCCAGGCCGCGAACCAGGGGTACTCCCACTTGTCGGGCATGGAAAGGACGTCCGCCGTGTCGACGTGGCGCCATCCGGCGTTGCGTCCCGTGAGGCGTTCAGGCGGTGGGGCGGGCTCGGCCGGATCGCCGTCCAGCCATCGGGTCACGTTGTAGTGATAGAACTGCTTGCCCCAGAGCATGCCACTGAGCGCCTGACGCACAACCACCTGCTCGTCGGCGGTGAGCCCGGCCGACATGAGGCTCGAGTAGAAGCCGTCGGCTTCGCCGTGACGGAGCTCGAGCGCCGCCTGTGCGCCGGATGTGGCGTCGGTCTCGCGGCGGCCGAACCGGAGCTTGATCACCGCGCTCTTTCCGGGATCGATCGAGAACACGTAGTGGAGCGCCGCCTTGGTTCCCACATGCGCAGGATTGACGGTGTTCGCCGCGCGGATCACATGGTCGTTGATGGCGTCCTTGGGATAGCTGCTCCTTGAAGCTGATCCCCACAGACGGTTTGCGTTGGACTCGTTGTCGCACACCAGCGTCGTGTAGTCGCCGTCGCCCGTCAGGAACATCCGGCCCACCACCGTGTGGTCGGCGACGATGCGCCCGTTCACGACGCGCAGCACCGGCACCGTGTCGGTGATGCCCCAGGCCCAGGTGTTGCGGAACCAGAGCGTCGGGAGGACGTGCAGGGTCTGCGTGGTAACGCCGCTGTTGCGCGCACGCAGCTCGATCACGAGATCCTCCGGGGTCTCCTTGGCGTAATCGACGGTGATGTCCCAGAAGCCGCCGTCGAGGACGCCCGTGTCCGCAAGCTCGTACTCGGGGTCGAGCTGACCGCGGCGCGCATTCTCGGCGATCAGGTCGTCGTAGGGAAACGCGACCTGGGGATAGAGGTAGCGCCATCGCATCCATGAGTGCGTCGGCGTCGAGTCGACGTACCACCAGTATTCCTTGGCGTCCTCACCGTGATTCCCCTGCGGGCCGGTGACACCGAAGACCCGCTCCTTGAGGATCGGGTCGGCGCCGTTCCAGAACGAGAACGCGAGGCAGAGCAACTGGTGGTCGTCGCAGATCCCGCCGAGACCCTCCTCGCTCCAGCGAAAGGCACGCGACCGGGCCTCGTCGTGCGATACGTAGTTCCACGCGTCCCCGTTTGCGCTGTAGTCCTCGCGTACGGTCCCCCAGGCGCGCTCGCTGAGATACGGTCCCCAGCGCCGCCATCCGGCCGGATCGTCACGAAGGCGTGCGCGCTCGGCGTCGTCGCTGGTCACGGGTGAGAGGCCGCGGTTACGGGCAGACCCTAGCTCTGGACGGCCCGATCCGCAATCGACAGTGCGCCATCGATGACCTCGAATCCGTGCGCGAGGTCCTCCTCGCTGATGCAAAGCGGCGGATTGGTGTGGATGGAGTTGTTCGACACCATCGTGTACACCCCGTGTTCGCGCAGATACCTGCCGACCTCGGTCATCTCCGCGCTGGTCGCATTGAAGTTGGTCATCGGCGTGTACGGGTCGTGGCTGCGCACAAGATCAAGGATGCCGAACAGCCCGAGGTTGCGGTACGCACCGACGCTGGGATGCTTCGCGGCCAGCCGCTCGTGGTGCGCGCGCATCACCGAGTCCATCGCGGCGGCGCGCTCGACGAGGTGGTCCTCCTCGTACACGTTCAAGGTCGCCAGCGAGGCGGCGAGGGAGATGGGGTGGCTGGAGTAGGTCAGGCCCCCGTAGAACATCATCGAGTCGAACTTGTCGGCGATGTGGCGGCGCATGGCGACTCCTCCGAGCGGAAGGTACGAGGACGTCAGGCCCTTCGCCATGGTCATCAGGTCCGGAACGGTGTTCCAGTGCTCGATGGCAAACCATCGGCCGGTGCGGCCAAAGCCGGCCATCACCTCGTCGGCCACCATGAGGATGCCGTGCCGATCGCACAGCTCGCGAACGCCCTGAATGTAACCGTCCGGGGGAATGAGGATGCCGTTGGTTCCGACGATGGTCTCCAGGAAGACCGCCGCAATCGTGTGCGGTCCCTCGTACATGATCACGTCCTCGAGCCCGCGGAGGCTCTCCTCGACCGGACGCGGCGCCGGCTCTCCCCAGCGATGCGTGTCCGGGTACCTGACCACGCCGACGAGGCCCGGTTCCGTCGCCCATCGGCGCGGATCGCCGGTGAGCGTCATCGCTCCCATCGTGGCTCCGTGATACGCGCGGTAGCGAGCGAGGACCTTGTACCGGCCGGTGTACTGGCGAGCGATCTTGATCGCGTTCTCGATCGCCTCGGCGCCGCCGAGCGTGAAGAAGACCTTGTCGAGGTCGCCGGGCAGGAGCCCGGTCAGCTTCTCGCCCAGGCGCGCGCGAATCTCCGTGACGAACGCGGGCTGGACGAACTGCAGCCTGTTGGCCTGCTCGACGATGGCGTCGACGACCCGCCGGTCGCCGTGACCGATGTTCACGGACATCAGCTGACTGTTGAAGTCGAGGATGCGGTTGCCTTCGGGGGTGAACAGCCAGACGCCCTCGGCATGATCGACCGCGATGGGATCGACCGCGCCCTGCACCGACCACGAGAAGAACGTGTGCTCCTTCGATAACCGCGCGATCTCTTCGCTGGTCATCCGGCTCTGCGCGACTTGAACGGTCATGGTGTCCTGGGCTCCTCCACTATGCCAATCGCCATGGCAGAGTATGACGGTGCGACCAGCGGGGACTTCGACGTGGACGCCGGCGCGACTCGGCGCCTGCGGGGTGAGGCCATGAAGCTGCTGGTCGGAGTCGTCGAAGGCGAGCCGCCGAGTCGCGAGCTCCTCGAGCGGCGTCCGGATGTTCGCTACGCATTCATCGATCCGTCGATCCCGCCGCCGGCTGAGGCCGCCGACGCCGAAGTCCTGCTGGTGTGGAATGTCCGCAGCGGCTACCTTCGCGACCACTGGATCAACTTCACTCGACTCCGATGGATTCACGTGGGCACTGCAGGCGTGGAGCGCGTGCTCTTCCCCGAGCTGGTCGCGAGCGATGTGGTGCTCACCAACTCTCGGTACATCTTTGACGAGGCCCTCGCCGAGTACACGATCGGACTGATGCTTGCGCTCAGCAAGGACCTGTACACGACCTTCCAGCACCAGGTCGAGCATCGATGGGTGCAGCGCGAGACCGAGACGCTTTCAGGAAAGACTGTCGTGATGGTCGGGGTCGGACCGATCGCACGCCGGACCGCACAGATCGCGCGAGCACTCGGGATGTCGGTGCGCGGTATCGGCCGGACGGCGCGCGGCGGCGACCCGGACTTCGGCGACATCGCCGCGCCCGACGGGCTCCGGGCTTCCTTCGAGGACGCGGACTACGTGGTCATGGTGCTCCCGAGCACGCCGCAGACCGCCGGGATGGTCGACGCGGCCGCCATCGACTCACTCAAGCCCACGGCCCGCCTTATCAACGTCGGCCGGGGATCGACGCTCGACCAGGACGCCCTCTGCAAGGCGCTGCACGAGGGGCGCCTTGGCGGGGCAGCCCTCGACGTGATGAGCCCGGAGCCGCTCCCGGCAGACTCGCCACTCTGGGATGTTCCCAACCTGATCATCTCGCCACACATGTCAGGTGATCACACCGGCTGGCAGCGCGACATCGTCGACCTGTTCGTACGCAATCTCGAGCGGTTCCAGCGCGGCGAAGCGCTCCTCAACGTGGTCGACAAGCGCCTTGGCTACGCGCCGGCGGAACGTGCGTGATCGGTCGACGTCGAGGGTCCGGAGACGTGATTTCGGTATGGTTGAATCGCCATGGACAGCCCTGAAAACCACCCGGCCCACGAGTTCGTCACGGTCGCCGACATCGAACCGGTGGCCTTGATGGAGGGGCTGCGCGCCCGTCCGGTCAGCGGGGAGCGCATCACCCTCGCGGTCGTCGAGCTCGATCCCGGCATCGCGATGCCGGAGCACCGCCACCCGAACGAACAAGTCGGGGTGGTCGTGCGCGGAGAGTTCACCTTCACGATCGGCGGCGAGTCGCGGTTGCGCAAAACCGGTGATATGTGGGTCATCCCTGCGGGAGTGCCCCATTCCGTCGATCGCGCCGGGGATCAGGGGTGCACGCTGGTGGAGAGCTTCTCGCCACCTCGAGACGACTGGGCCGAGAAGCCGCGGACACAGCCATCACCCGATCGCTGGCCGCCGCCGCCCTGATCCCCGCCTGAATCAGTCCCCGTTCGGATCCTCGGTTGCGAACTGGAGGACGTGCATATCCTCCAGCATCCTGTCCGCGAGCCTGAGAAATCGCCGCGTCCGCCACGCCTGATCCGCCTCTGCCGTGGTCAACACCGGAACCGCCGCCTCCTTGATGACCAGCAGCAGCGCCTCGAGCTCCCCCATCAAACCCAGGATGCGCGTCCACGCGTCTTCCTGTTCGTTCATTCGCCCCATCCCCTTCCGCCATGCCGGCTGGCACGCCATGACATCATCGCACACTCAGTGATGCGTTTGGAGTGTTTGATCTTGATACCCGGGGTGGGAAGCGGCCCGGAGACTAGAGTGGAAGGGTCAACGTCACGAGTGCCTGCCTCGGCGGTTTAGAGATTGCCACGCGCCGCCTGCTCGAGCTCGATGGACTCGAACAGCGCCTTGAAGTTCCCCTTGCCGAAGCCCTTGCACCCCTTGCGCTGGATGACCTCGAAGAACAGGGTCGGACGGTCACCGACCGGGCGCGTGAAGATCTGCAGCAGGTAGCCGTCGTCATCGCGGTCGATGAGGATGTTGAGCGAGCGCAGCCGATCGAGGTCCTCGTCGATGCCGGCCGCGCGGTCACCGAGCGCGTCGTAATAGGCACCCGGGGCGGTGAGGAACTCGACTCCGCGGTCGCGCATCTCCTGCACGGTGCCGACCACGTCGTCGGTGTGCATGGCGATGTGCTGGATACCGCTGCCCCGGTAATAGTCGAGGTATTCCTGGATCTGCGACTTCTTCAGCCCGACGTAAGGCTCGTTGATCGGCATCGTGATCTGCGTTCGCGGGTCGCGCGCGACCTTCGAGCGCAGCGAGCTGTACTGGGTCGCGATGTCCTTTTCGTCGAATTCCTGGAACACCGCGAATCCGAACACTTCGGAGTAGAAAGAGACCCAGTCGTCCATCTTGCCGACGTCGACGTTGCCGACGGTGTGATCGATGAATCGCAGGCCGACACCACCGCCGCTGCGGTTGTCCTGGCGATACCCCGGCCAGAAGACACCCGAATACTCGTTGCGCTCGACAAAGGTGTGGATGGTGTCACCGAAGGTCGCGATCGACGCCGAGGTCACCACCCCGTGCTCGTCCTCGGCTCTGCTCGGCTCGGCCACGCCGCGCGCCCCGCGGGATGTGGCGGCCTCGTACGCCGCGGCTGCATCTTCGACCCGGAGAGCGATGCTGCGGACGCCTTCACCGTGAAGGCGCAGGTGATCGGCGATGTCGCCCTCGGGTTGCAGGGGCGCGGTGAGCACCAGGCGCACCTTGCCCTGCTGGAGAACGTAGCTGGCTCGGTCGCGAACGCCGGTCTCGGGACCCGCGTAGGCGATGACGTCGAATCCGAACGCCTTGCGGTAGTGGTACGCGGCCTGCCGCGCGTTGCCGACCCACAACTCGACGTGGTCGGTGCCCTCGAGCACGGGCACGGCACTCTCGGCGACCTGAACCATGTGGTTCTATTGTAGGTATATGAGATCGAACGGCCCGATCGAGCATCGCCCTTCCGGGAGTCGTTCCCCCGGAGGTGATGTGGCGGGTGAGGTCGCGGACCCCCGCGAGGCGGAATTCCAGGCACTGATCGACGCCGATCAGCGGATCGAACCCCGCGACTGGATGCCCGACGCGTACCGGAAGACGCTCATCCGCCAGATCGCGCAGCACGCCCATTCCGAGATCATCGGCATGCAGCCTGAGGGCAACTGGATCACCCGGGCCCCCAGCCTGCGCCGCAAGGCCATCCTGATCGCGAAGGTCCAGGACGAGGCGGGCCACGGACTCTACCTCTATTCCGCCACCGAGACGCTCGGCATCGATCGTGAGGAGCTT
>JBAPOS010000055.1:0-18372 GCA_049279755.1 Candidatus Dormiibacterota bacterium
CCATAGACCTGAGCCTTCCGGGACTAGGAGGTAGGGGTCGCCTCGATTTGGCGGTGCTGGAAGCATCACGCGCGTCGTCGATGCCGCGCCCGTGCCCGGATCGATTGAGGTCAGATAGGATCCGCCGCTGGAGCTATACGCCAGGTAGGTGAGCCACACTCGCCCCGAGAGGAACGCCAGCGCCGACGGATTTGGCCCGTCCCATACGCTCGAGACCGTACCGTTGGCGATGCTCACGCGAACGATCGAACCCGCACCATTGGCAGTGACCGCCGCAACGAACACATCCGTACTGTCACACGTGGTCACCACCAAATAGTCATTAGGGACGCTCGCAACCTCGCGTACCGTGCCGCCGGTCGGACGAACGGCATACGTGACGACATTGGCTCCGCTGTTAGTTGCGTTGCTCACCGTCAGATACACCTCGTTGGCGCAAACAGCCACTGCCTGGGGCGCAGAGAATAGTCCCTCTAGATTTCCGGGGACATCAGCTACTACCTTGGCGTTCCCCGCGTCCAACAGGGTGATTGCCGTCGTCTCCCCATTGGATGCAGACATGAGTAACGCCGAGGTCGGGTTGGCCACGAGTGCTCTGGGATCGAGGATGCGATAGATGTGCGCCAGGCGCCCGGTGGTTGCGTTGAACTGCTCAACGGTGTTCTGCTCAGGGAGGACTTTCGAGCCGTCACCGAACCCGTTGGCAACCCACACGTAATCGCCGGCGGCGGCAACGGCGGCCGGATCACCGCCGATGGACCAACTGGCCGTCCGTCGTCCGGTCGCGGCATCGACGCGGATAAGCGTTCCTGCGTCGCCGTAGTTGACCCCTTGGGTTGCGAGCCACACCACGCCTGGGCTGACCGCCATTGCGTTGACGAACTGAGAACCGAGTTCGACCTGTTGCAGGATGTGCGGCGACACGGTTGTCTGGGCCGGCGCGCTTGGTGACGGGGTGGGTGACGGCCTTGGCGTCGGGAACGCCACCGGGTGCGTCGGTGCCGGTTTCGGTGACGCCGGCGTGTGATGAGCGAACGCGAGGACCAACCCGATGACGACGATTGCCGCTGCGCCGCCCGCCAGGACCTCCATTGCGAGCGTCCGCGAGTGCCGTGGTGTCGTGAAGTCACCCTGCTCCATGAAATGCCGTGCGCGCCCGAGCGCTTCCGATTCGGCGGCGGTGAGAGAGCGGCGCGTCAACGACGCATCGATCGAAGCGTCGTCGAGATGTGTCATGAGGCGGCTTCCGTCGTCGAGCCGCTGAGCGCACGGCGCAACGAATTGCGCGCGCGAGCTAGGAGTTGTTTTGCGGCTGGCTCGCTGATGCCCATCGCTTGTGCGACCTCCTTGGTTGACAAGCCGCTCTCAGACCGAAGCGAGAGGACGAGGCGCTGGCGTCGTGGAAGCTTGCGCAGGGCTGCCAAGACCTCATCAAGTTGCTGGTCGGTGTCCGGTTCGACGCCGCGCGCGACCCAAAAGGCCGGCAGGGTCAGCCACCGCCGCCGCGGGCGACGGGCCTCGCGGTAGGCGATCGAGAGAAACCACGGCCGGAAGTCGCCGCGCCTCTGCTCGCGGTGACGCCAGGCGCGGATGGACGCCTCCTGCAACACGTCGGCCGCCTCGCTCGGAGCCAACCCTAGCGAGAGGATGGCTCGAAGGGCTGCTTCCGACGCGTCGACGAGCGCCGCTGAGAATGCCGCCTCGTCATCGTTCAACCATTGCCTCCAGCAATGCCTAGCCGTCGGTGGTCGTCAGGGACGGGGCAGTTGCCCGTCATCAAGTAGACCCTTCAGCAAGCCGAAAGGTAACGTTCAGATCACGCGCCGTCTCGCCCGACAACCCTGGTCGGCGAGCGAGGTGCCTACTGGCCCCAGACACCCGCGTGGGCCGGACGGCGACCCTGCCGGGGTGACATGCTCCCGGCGAGGCCGGGCGAGAAGTGGTGGTCGCCGCGCACGCCAGCGTTCGCCAAAGATGCTTGAGGAAGTAACCCTATCCCCCAGGTCCGACAACCAGAATGAACAACCAGAAGGTCGGGAAGGCGAGGAGGAGGATGGAGGCCACATTCGGAAGATGACTGAGCCGTCCGGAAAGGAGGAGGTACAGGCCGATGGTGCAGCTGGACGCCACCAGTGCAAAGCCGAGTACGACCAAACCGCCTTGCCAAAATCGGCCGTCTAGCGTCAACCAGAAGACGAGCCAGGCGACGGCGTTGAGCCAGTTGAGGCCAGCGCCGATGGCCAATAGCACTGGGCCCGCGTCCCAACGCGGGGTCGAGAACTTGCCCGGCAGAGGGTACGAATCCCAGCGGGGTGGCCGTTGCTGCAGTGGCTTCCCACCTTCGTTCACGTCATTCCACTCGTCTCTGTCACTGGCGATGATAGCTCCCCGAAGACGGAACAAAGGCAGACGGAGTCTGCGGGGTGCTGCGATGTTCAGGGTGGCCGCGAAGGATGATTTTCATGTTCACTCTCGGTGAGGTTATGCTCACCAGCCTGGTGGCCGGAGTGGTGGGTACCGGACTCTCCGCTGCAGAGCCGGCGCGTGAGCGACCCCGTCTTTGGGTTCGACGGATTGCTGGCGTGCGAGGGTCGTTTTTGGCCCACCGGCCATGGCGTCACGACGATGGTGCTTGGGGAGAGGTTCAGACGTCGAGAAACCACGGCCCACCACCGCTGGGACCCGGCAAGGCGCTGTTGAAGGCCGTCCCAACGAGTCCAACCCGAGCAGGGCTACCCCGACCCGGCATTGATTTTCCTCATCGGATCCGAGAATCGGTCAGCCTCATACAGCCATTGTCGGCGTGCGCACGAACAAGGTCAGTTCGCTACGGTGTCGTCACGCGACGACGCCAGGCCTGCGGTGGCTGCTCAGGTTGTTACGTGTGCGCCGGCCGGGGCGGCATCGGTAACCAAGCAGATCCGGCCCACCAATAGTTGCCATCGGGCGAGTGAAGCGCGTCGGGTGGAGCAGCTTGACGGCTGTGCACCCAGTGGTCGACGTCCCACCACCTCGCGCGGTCGGTAGACAGCACGAAGTTGCGTGCTTTGCCCGCGAGGATTGTCCGTTTCGCGGCTCGATCTGACGAGACGCGGGCGCCGAGGGAGCACATGCACCAGAGCATTATCGCGACGGCGGGGAGCCAGTAGAGAAGTTCCCAAGGTGCGGCGCTGAACAGGAAGGGGATACCCCGCCCCACGATTGGCGGGAGTATCCACGCCGTGCCAAAAAGCACAGCAGGGGCTCTCGATCCCGAGTCACGAATCCAAGCAGGCGTGAACCGTCGCCGGCGCGGTATGGCTATTACGAGTAGCCCGTACAGCACCGAGAGTGCGCCTACGCAACCGACGGCGATCCTCACCGGGTCAGGTGGGTAATCCGGAAACCACGGATTCACGGCAAAGACCACGATCAGGATCGGAAGCCCGACTTGGGCGAATGCCGCCCAGAACGACAGCGCCCTGCCATCGGGTACCTTCCATGGTGGGCGCGGGACCCTTCGGGGATCGCCAGCGGTCGTCATGCGCGGGCTCCTATAAGCGTGGACATCTAGCGTAGCGTTTCCGCGACGTCGCCACTTACGTGCCTCGACGCTGCGGAAGGGTTCTGACCTACAGGTCCATTCCCCAGGCCAGTATTCGCGAATGTACCCGGACGGGTTTGGAACCTGCCAGGCGGGTGGACGCGCTCCGCTAGTCGGTGGGTGTTTTGATGACGAACGCATCAGCAGGGAACGGTACGTCGAACGCGATCTCGCTCATTTCGATAATGAGAAAGGGTGCTCCAACGGTACGTGCCTCAGAACGGAGTAAGACACCCTCTTCGGCATCCAGGGCGAATAGGTACTCGTCCGCGCCCAGCCCAAAGGGGTGCAACGCGTGGGTCATGAGGAAGTGTTCGTCTGCCGTCCCGATCGTACGGGGTAAACACCGAAGGTGGACAACGTCCCGGCCAACCAGGACTCCTCGCGAGACCTCCTCGACGCGCAACGCACGAGACAACAGATCCGTCTTCAGCATGCCCTCGGATGGTCCGAGGCCATGCCCGTAGTTTGTTCGACCGTCGTTGGTATGGACGCCGCGCGACTGTGACCGGCTCCACCAGTGGTCACCGCGGAACACCACCGTCTGGAGCTCATCGCCGACCATGAACTCAGCGCGTTTGCGATCGGGCTTGTCGATCCAAAGCAGCCAGGGCTTGGGGCTCTCGCTAGGCTCAGGCAAGGCCGATACGTGCCGGGCTCTGATGAAAGTGACCCCGACACCGTCTGGTGGGGTCGAGCCACGCTCGAATGCCTCGGTGAGGCGGTCGTGGTGTCGCCACTCCGTCCCAGCTGACCGAAGCGAGTGCCACCTCCCTACGATTCCGAGCAGCGGCTCGCCACGCTCATAGTTCACCTTCACGGGCACAGGATGACGCGTTTCCGCGCGGAACGTGATCTGGCTTTGGGCTCCTCAGGGACGCGTCGGACGGCCAGGCGAGTATCCGGGAATGTACCTCGAGGACGGCTGGTCGCGCCCTGTCCTAGCCCGTAAATGTGTCGCTTGTGAGGCTGAAAACAGCGTTGTCGGCGCCATTCTTCAGATAGACGCTTGATCCGTTGACCTTGGTAATGCGAAAGCTGCCCTTGGCGCCGTGATCCGTGAATTGTCCGACCGTGTGCGTGCTCGTGCTGCACAAATCCGAGCCGAGGCTTGTGATGTTGACCCACACAGCTGCAACCCCAGGCGCGGTGGCGGCATCGCCGGTCATTCCCGCCCAAACGTTATACCAGCGAACCGTCGAGCCGTTCACCGGTCCCAGCCACTGATTCGAGGTTACGAAGACGTCCCACGAGTCGGGTCCGACCTGGATCGGTGAGTTGTCCATTCCCAGCCTTGGTGTCGCGATCGGGGCACACGGCGAAAATGACGGCGAGGGTCCACCCTTCGGTGCGGGCGTCGGTGCCGGCGAGGCCGCGACTGTCGAGCTGCTGCTCGCCTGCTCAGCCGGCCCGATTGAGGCGGCGGTCTCCCCACAGGCGGCAAGCGACAGCACAAGCCCCACCGCGATCATGAGAACTCTTCCTGTCATGTAAGCCTAACCACTGAATCTCTTGAACAGTTACTGCATCCGGACCCGGCACGTGGCTATGCGGTGGCACGCATGCGTGCTGGACGAACTTCTGGTACAGGTCTTCCTTCTGCTCCTGAACCTCAGCGCTCGCTGCCCGGGGTGGCAACGTACAGGACCACTCTCCAGGCGAGCATCCGTGAATGTACCCAGAGGTATGATCGCCCCAAGGAACAGCGTCTCGGTACTTTACTGACATCGACGGGGCTAGAGTCGCAAGGGTGCAAAGTGTCAAGGGGCGCGCCCTACGCTGGGTTGCAGACGATCCAGAACCCGCGCTCATTGGCTTCAATAGAGCGTGAGGCCAAGCAGGCCCTAACGGACTCCGGCTTTCGAGAAGCCATCGCCACCGTCACGGCGTCCGGTACAACGAGGGTGGGAGTGGTGTTGGCGGCAGCACCGCAAGCTGCCATCCTTCTTCGCCCGTTCGCGTGAGCGTCCCGCGAATCATGAACGTGAGCACCGGGGTGTGATTTTCGGCACTGGTGAGCGCCTCCGCGTACTCGGCACTGGCCTCCGGCGAGAGCGTCCCGAGGTGCCGTTGACCCACGTAGACGGCAACCGCTTGCCCTGTGGCGCCCGGCTCACGGCGGAGGGATACATCCAACCGTCCGCGTGACTTCGACGCTCGTTCCGCGTTTCGCTTTCCCGGGCCCACGAACCATTCCTGCGCGCCTGGATCCAACATGACCGGGAACGCGGCACGGGATGTATTGCCTGACATGTAGCTATAGCCGCGACCCCGTGGACGATCCTGAGGCTGAGCATCGCGCAAAAAGCCACTGGCCAGGCGAGACAGCGCCCTCAAAGTTCGATAGGCTACCTCTTCCCTCCCACATCGTCTGCGATCGACGTAGTCCAAGCCTCCAGCAGGTCGGGACCGGGCAACGGTCAGCCTTCCCGTGCCAATTCGTCGAGGAGCGTGGCTTTCACCTCGGATCGGCTCCTCCCAGCGGACATTCGCCGCACGGTACGGAAGACCGCGGCAAAAGGCAAATCGATCCTGATCTAGCGAGCAATTTCCTGCGCATCGCGCCCAGGAGGCGGTGCTTTGAGCTCATTGGGTTATGGCACGGGCCTACCCCGGCGCCGGCTGGGCCGGCCAGCGAGTCGAGGCGCAGGGGGCAGCAGTAGTAATCGCGACTCGGACTCGAGGACACGTTCCCTCAGGCGAGCATTGTCTCGCTCGAACCACGCAAGAAATGCCTTTCGCCCCGCGCCCCGCACGGCCGAGACTACCGCGGGATCGCGACCGTTGCCGTGATGAACACAAAGTAGACGGCCGTGGCGGCGATGACGAAGATGTGGAACACCTCGTGGTAGCCGAAGACCCTGGGCCAGAGGCGAGGCCACTTCACGGCGTAGACCACGGCTCCCGCTGAATACAGAGCGCCTCCGGTGAGCAGAATGATCACGCCGCTGGCATGGATGCGGTCGGCGAGCGCCGGGAGGAAGAACACGACCGTGCAGGCGACGGCGATGTACAGCACCACGGTGACCCACCGCGGCAGTGGCACCCCCGTGGTGGCGACAACCACCCCGCTGATCGCGAGCACCCATATCGCGACCAGCAACACGATCGACGGCCACCCTTGGAGAACGTTGACGACCACCGGTGTGTACGTTCCGGCGATGGCGACGAAGATGGTCGCATGGTCCAGGCGCCGCCAGACGCGGCGTGTCCGCGGCGACCACGGCCCGCGATGATACGAAGCGCTGACCGCGAAGAGCAGCACGATGGAAACGCCATACACGCCAAGGGAGATCTGACGCGCGATGTTGCCGCCGCTGATCGCCACGAGGACGATGGCGCCGGCGATCGCCGGTGGCACAGTGGCGAGATGAGTCCACCCGCGCAGCGACGGGCGGGGGGGCGCGGCGGTCAAGGTTGTGTCAGGCAGCGGGAGCGATCTCCTGGTTGTGGGGACCGGGGCGCTGCAGCCAGCGGGGTCCCCACCAGTTCGCCCTGCCGAGCAGTCTCATCAGCGCGGGGACCACGAGCGCGCGCACCAGCGTGGCGTCGACGATCACCGCGACCGCCATGCCGACTCCGATCGATTTGATGGTGACCACGCTCGCGAGCGCGAACGCGAGAAAGACGCAGGCCATGATCGCGGCGGCGCCGGTGACGAGGCGGCCGCTGCGCTCGAGGCCGTCTGCGACCGCCTTGCGATTGTTTCCGGACCGATGCCATTCCTCCTGCATCCGCGTGAGCAGGAACACCTCGTAGTCCATCGACAGCCCGAAGACGACGCAGAACAGCAGCACCGGGATGGTGGGATCGAGGGGACCGGCGGTGAAGCCGAGGATCGACGAGAGGTGGCCCTGATCGAAGATCCAGACCAGCGCGCCGAATGCGGCGCTCAACGAGAGCGCGTTCATGAGCACCGCTTTGAACGGAAGCACCAGCGAGCGCAGCAGCACGGTGAGCACGATCAGCGTGGTGATCAGCACGAAACCGATGGCCAGAGGTGTGTGATCGATCATGTAGTTGACGAGGTCGATGTCGAAGGCGCTGTCACCGGTGACCTGAACCGTCGCACCCGGCACCACATCGATGGCGCGGACGTCATGCACGAGGTTGTGCGCCTGATCGCTGGTGACGAAATAGGGCGTGGCAACGTCGAGGACGGCGATGCTGGATCCGGTCAGGTTGGTGAGCAGTGTCTGGACAGCTGCGGGGAGCGAGCTCTTTGGTTGCGCGTACAGCGTCTGGTACGAGGTCAGGCTGAACGTCGCGTCGACGGTGACGTAGCTGCGGACTCCCGTGACACCCTTGAGCGTCGCCAGCCGCTGGGCGAGCTGGTAGGCCGAGGAGACGTTGGCGGGAGCGGTCGGTCGTCCGTGCTGGAAATCCATCACCACCGCGATGGTGTTCTGTCCCACCAGCGGAAACTGCGCCTGGAGCAGGTCAGCACCCTTGCGTGCCTCGGCCGATGTCGGCAGCTGGTTGACATCGCTATTGGCGAGCTGCAGGTCGAGAAACGGCGATCCCGCGATCAGAAGAATCGCGATCGTCGGGATCAGCACCATCCAGGGCCGGCGCATGACCCAGGTCGCGAGGCGATGCCATGCACCCTCGCCGAACGGTTTGGGTTGCAGGATGGGCACCCTGATGCTGTTGATGCGTGGTCCGAGGATTGCCAGCATCGCGGGCAGCAGGGTGACGCCATAGAGCACTGAGACGGCCACCACGATCGCGCCGGCGATGCCCATCGACACCAATGCGGTACCGGTGTAGAAGAGCAGGCCGGAGAGTCCGATTGCGACGGTGAGGCCGCTGAACATGATCGCTCGCCCCGCGGTGGCCATGGTGGTGCCGAGCGCATGCTCAACGCTGTGGCCCGAGCCGAGCTCCTCGCGGAAACGAGTCACGATGAACAGCGAGTAGTCGATCGCGATCCCGAGCCCAACCAGCGTGACAACATTCACCGCATACGTCGAGACGTCGATGGCGTGGGCGAGGGCCAGCGCCGCGCCCACACCGCCGAGCACCGCGAAGACGCCGACGCCGAGGCACAGCAGCGCGGCCACGCCCGTGGTGAACACGATCACGAGCAGGATGAGTGCGAGCGGCAGTGAGACCACTTCCGACCGGCTCAGGTCGCTCGCGAGATACGTGTCGAAGTCGTAGGCGAGGGGGACGTCGCCGGTTGCGGTGATGCTGAGCGACGGGGACCGCACCTCGCCGCGAATCTCTCCGTACTGCGCACGTGCCTGTGAGAAATCGATCTTCATCCCCACCTGGACGAGCACGCTGTGCTTGTCGGTGGAGACCATGGGCCGCACTGCCGCCGCGCTGGCCGTGAACGGTGTTGCCAGCGCGCTCACGCGAGAGTCGCTGCGGAGCGGCGCGATTGCCGAATTTACCGCTGCTTCGAACGCCGGCTCACCGAAGGTCGACTGTGCGCTGGTGAGGATCAGCGTGAACGACGACCCTGTGGTCGACGGGAGTTGCGCACCCTCGAGGTTGGCGGCGCGCACCGACTCCACGTCGTAGTTGCTCGCGTTGATCGGCTGGCCGCCGGTGAGCAGGCCGACAATCGACAGCGCGAAAAAAGCGAGTGATACTGCGAGAACCGCTTTGCGGCGGCGGTAGACAAAGTGCCCCCAGCGCCTCACCGTGATGCTCCTTCGATCACCGCGATCGAGTATATCGACCCGCGGTTTCGCCACCGCGTAGACTCCCGAGGACCGAGATGGCAACGCACGTTCCGCCCCCGGTCGGGGAGATCAGCGCGATCTCGCACTTCGCGGCAGCCGCCCGCGAACCCCAGCCCGGCCGCCAGCTCGACCTGATCCGCAAGGCGGCTCCCGATTTTCGCGCGTGGTTCCGGACGACGGGGATGCCGGAATGGATCGGCACCTTCGATCTCGCGTCGCTGCCGTACCCGACGCGCTTCGGTCTGTTTCGCGCGGCGATCAGCCCGGCACCGTATCTGTCCCTGACGCACCGGCTGGTGGTGGTGCGCTGGCGCGAGCCGGACGGCAAGTCGAGGGTGCTGCTCTTCGAACCCACCGACGTGGAGCTCGCCCGGCGCACGCCGTATTTCGCGCGGCTGAGCGAGTCCACGCCCCCGGCATTCGAGCGCGCGTTTGCGCGTCCACTCGGCGACGTGGTCAGCCATCTGCGCAGTGTCGGCATCGACACCGGCGACGTCGACTGGATCACCTTCGACCACCTGCACACGCAGGACGTGCGCCGATGGATCGGCACCACCGAGCCCGCGCAGGATCTCTCAACGGCCGCCCCGCTAGCGCCAGTGCTGCCCCGTGCACGACTGATCGTGCAGCGCGCCGAGCTGGACTCGCTCGCGGCACTGCATCCGCTGCAGCTGCCCTGGTACCAGGCCTGGACATACACCTCGCTGCGACCGGACGCGCTGCTGCCCATCGACGGCGATGTGCTGATCGGTCCCGGGGTTGCGCTGCTCTCGACGCCCGGGCACACCATCGGCAATCAGACGCTGGTGGTCAACACCGAGACCGGTATCTGGGCGAGCAGTGAGAACGTGATCGCCACCGAGTGCCTCACCCCCGAGCACAGCCGGATCCCGGGGATGCGCCGCTTCGCACGCGCGTGGGAGCAGGAGGTCGTGCTCAACGCCAACACACTCGAGGACACGGCGCGGCAGTACAACTCGTGCGTCCTCGAGAAGTCGATCGTCGATGTCGCGCGTGCCGACTCTCGCTTTCTGCAGTTCATGCCCTCGTCGGAGCTCACCGGCACCATGCTCAGCCCGGGGACGTCACCGACGTTCACGCACTCAGGGATTTTTCACGGCACGTTGACCCCTGCCGGCGCAGTCCGACGCTGACATCGTTACCGATAGGATGGATGACGTGTCCATATCACTCGCACGCCGCGCGTGGACCCTCTTCGAGCCGATCCACGCCATCGTCTATTTTGCCCCGGAGGCGCCCGAGCACTACAAGGCGGCCGGGTTGCGTGGCGGATGGATGGGCTACTTCGCCTCGCGTTCGGCGCCGATGGGGGCGGTCACCCCGGCTGTGGTCACCGCCGTGTTCCACAGCTTTCAGCCGGACATGGTCGCGAGGGCGATCCCCGACGCGTGGCATTTTTCAAGCCCGGAGCTCGCGCTGACGGCGAGAACCGCCATCGCCGATTCCGCATTGCGGCGTCTGTGGGGCGACGAGGTCGCATCCGCCGATGTCGCTGCGGCCGCGTCGGCAGCGATGGCGGTTGCGCACCAACTGCCCGGCGGCGGTCGCCCGTTGTACGCGGCCACCGCGCGACTCGACGAGCCCGAGGCCGCGCACCTCAAGCTCTGGCACGCGTGCACACTGCTTCGCGAGCATCGATTCGACGGCCATGTCGCCGCGCTCACCGTGCACGGTCTCGACGGTCTCGAATCGCTGGTGACCGCGCTCGCGGTCGGTGGTTGGATCGACGCTCCCACGATGCGCAGGTTTCGCGGGTGGACCGAGGAGGAGTGGGATGCCGGAGTGGAGCGTCTGACAGGCCGTGGAATTCTCGATACCGCCGGGGCGTTCACCGAGAAGGGACGCGCGCTTCGCACCGACGTGGAGGAGATGACCGACCGGCTCGCGAGCGACGTCTGGGAGGCCATGGACGAGCCTTCGCGGGAGCATCTCTTCGACACGCTGCGGCGGCTCGCGACGCTCCTGGAGAGCCCGGACGGCATCAGCTATCCGAACCCGATCGGGGTGAGCCGTCCGTTGTGACGCCTCCACCGCAAGGAGGTCAGATCGGCGGCAGCCCGAGGCGCGAGCGCAGCGCGTTCTCCACGCGTTCACCGCGGGCATGCGTGCCCATCGTCCCGGTCACGAAGGCGATCGCGTAGCCGCCGCGGGTACACGCGCCGCCGTAGCTTCCGCCCGACCCGCCCATGCCGAATCCCTCCGCGTCCACCGCAAAGCCGAGTCCCCAGGCGTTCTCGTGCCCGAACACCCGGTCGACGCCCGCGCACTGCACCGACACGGCTTCGCGAAACAGCCCCGGGGAAAGCAGCTGCCCGCCAAGCAGTGCCGCATAGAGACCGGCGATGCCACGCGCGGTGCCGTGTCCGTTGACGGCGGGCACCTCCGCGGCACGCCAGGCGGCGCCGTTCACGACAGCGGCGTCGCGCGTCCCGGGCGGGTTGTTGGTCGCCCGCGCGTAGAGATCGCCCGGATGGGATTCGATGGCCTCGAGGCAGGTGAGGTCGACGGCGCGGGATTGGTCCTCTGGCGTGAGCCCGACGATGAAGTCAAGGCCCGCCGGGCGGCACACCTCGTCGCGCAGGAACCGACCGATTCCGCGACCGTCGATGCGGCGCACGATCTCGCCGACCAGGTGGCCGTAGAAGAGTGCGGATTCGCCGTGAGCCGTTCCAGGCGGCCACTCCGGTCGCTGCGCCGCGAGCAGCGCGCAGAGTGCACCCCAGTCATAGAAGAGGTCGGTCCTCGCGGGTGCGCTCAGCGCAACGACTCCCGCCTGGTGGGAGAGCACGTGGCGCGCCGTGGCCGGCGCTGTGAACTCGGGCCAGTAGCGCTGCACCGGCGCGTCCAGGTCGAGCAGCCCGCGGTCGATGAGCACCAGCGCGCACATCGCCGCGAAGGGCTTGCTGACCGAATACGGCTGCACGATGCTGTTGCGCTGCCAGGGACGCGTCCCATCGGCGCTCGCCGCGCCGCCCCAGAGGTCGACGATCCATCGTCCGTCGTGCCACACGGCGAGCGCGGCGCCGGTGCCGCGCTGCTCAGCGAGGACGTCGGCGAACGCCTCTCGCACCGTCTCGAATCCTGGCTCGACCGTGCCCTTGGCGGCGAAACGATCCTCGCTGGTCACGACTCGAGTTAAGAGACGGCTGTGGACGCGGCTCCCGCGCGCTCGCGGGCGACGACGGCGGCCAGAGCGCGGATGAAGGCCGGCTGCGTGTTCGGGAGCGCGATGCGATGCATGGTGATACCCGCGACCCTCGCCTCCTCTCCGGCCGCGATATCGATGTCGTAGAGGATCTCCAGGTGGTCCGCGAGGAATTGCAGGGGCACGACGAGGATCTCGGTGATGCCGTCGGCGCGGAACCCCGCGAAGAGGTCCTTAACGTCCGGGGTGAGCCACTCTTCGGGCGTGTGCCCGGCGCTCTGATACGCAAAGCTCCAGCGCTCATCGGCGAGGCCCAATCGTGCGGCGATCGCAGCGGCGGTGTCGCGAAGCTGGGTGATGTACCCGGGGTCGCGATCGACGACCGGACGGGGCAGGCTGTGGGCCGTGAAGATGATCGGAATCCGACCGCGGATGTGCGCCTGCAGGGCTGCGAGCGCCTCCTCCACCCGCTCCGCGAGCGCGTCGATCCATTCCTGGATGAGGTGCCAGGCGCCGGCGACGCGTACGTCCACCTCCGGGTGCTCGGCACGCCACGAGGCGACGGTGCGCTCATACCCCGCGAGGATGATCGGCGAATACTGCGGCGAAAGGACCACCACGACGACGCGGCGCGAGCCGCCCGCCGCGAGGGTGTCGAGCGCATCACCGAGTCGAGGATCCGAGTGGAGCATCCCCGCGACGACCCGCGTGGCCTCTCCGTCGCCGGCGCGGTCGAGCAGCGCCTGCAGTGCCGCGCACTGCGCCAGGGTGATGTCGATGAGCGGGGACCTGCCGATGCGGTCGTAGCGTCGGCGGAATTCGTCGATCAGCTCCGCCGGCACCTCGCGCCCACCGCGCACCGATGCGAGGTAGGCAGGAACGTCATCCGACGTCACCGCGGAGCCGAAGGTCGCGAGGACGACACCGAGCGGAGCCATGGCTCAAGCCTAGAGGCTGGCTGCTCGGCCTCGCGTCAGGCCCTGTGCGCTCTCCTCGTGGACGAGTTCCGCCAGCCGGCGGAGGCTGTCGCTGGGCGTGTCGGGGAGCACACCGTGACCGAGGTTGAAGATGTGGCCGGGCCGGTTGCCCGCGAGGTCGAGGACCTGCCGCGCTTCCCGTGCGATCACCTCGAAGGGGGCGAGCATCACGCCCGGATCGAGGTTCCCCTGGATGCCGCGGTCGCCGATGCGGCGCCAGGCCTCGTCGAGGGGCAGCCGCCAGTCAACGCTGATGACGTCGGCGCCGGAGCGCGCCATGGCCTCGAGGAGGTGCGAGGTGGTGGTCCCGAAATGGATTGTGGGTACCCCGCTCCCACCGACCGCCTCGAGGATGCGCCGGCTGTAGGGCAGCACCATCTGCTCGTAGGCCGGGATGGAGAGGGCTCCGGCCCACGAGTCGAAGAGCTGGATCATCTGTGCGCCGGCCTCGACCTGCGCCTGCAGGTAGGTGATGGTGACCTCGGTGAGCGTGGTCATGAGGCGGTGCCACAGCTCCGGCTCACCATGGAGCATCGCCTTGGTGCTCGCGAACTCCTTGGTGGGCCTTCCCTCGATCATGTATGAGGCGACCGTGAACGGGCCCCCGGCGAATCCGACCACCGCGGTCGTGCCGTCGAGCTCGTGACGGACGAGCTTGATGGCTTCGAAGAGTTCGGGGGTCGCCTCGCGCGGGTCGACGATCCGCAGGCCGGCGACGTCGGCCGCGGTGCGCACCGGGGCGTGGATGAGCGGCCCGATTCCGGGATCGATCGAGAAGGGGACGCCCATGCCGATCAGCGGCAACATGATGTCGGCGTACATCACCGCAGCGTCGACGCCGAACTCCTCGACCGGCATCAGGGTCACCCGCGCGCAGAGCTCGGGGGTTCGTGTGATGGTGAGGATGTCGTACGTCTCGCGAAGAGCCCGGTACCCGGCAAGGCAGCGTCCCGCCTGCCGCATGAACCAGATCGGCGTTCGGTCGGCCGGCCGGCGGCGAGCGGCTGCGAGCATGCGCTCAGCGCCGGTCATCGAGTCGGCTTCAGTGACTGCCATGTGCATCGAGGGTAGCGAAGCAACAAGCCGGCACGGATGCTGCACGGCGTGCGGGATGCCAAGTACGATCTCGACGACCGGGTGCCCGTGGGATTGGCGCCTGGTCAGCGCCAGAACGTGCAGAGGAGAGTGGTGCCCATGAACTCGACCATGCAGGACGCGCCGCTGAGCATCACGGAGCTCTTTCGCCACGGTGCGCAGGTGTATCCCGACAGCGAGATCATCACGTTCGAGGGCGAGCGGGCACGGCACACCAGCTACTCCAAGGTGGCGGAGCGGGTCAACCGCCTGGCTGGAGCGCTGCGCACCCTCGGGATCGTCCCCGGCGACCGCGTGGGCACGCTCTGCTGGAACCATCAGGAGCACATCGAGGCGTACTTCGCCATCCCCTGCATGGGCGCGGTGCTGCACACCCTCAACCTCCGGCTGCCACCGGCGCAGCTGGCGCAGATCATCAATCACGCCGAGGATCGCGTGGTCATCGTCGACGACTCGCTCGCCCCGCTGCTCGCGTCGGTGATCGATCAATGCCCGAGCGTCGAGAAGGTGATCATGGTCGGCTCGGGAGAGGTGTCCGGTCTTGGCGACGCGCTCGCGTACGAGACGCTGCTGGCCGCGGAGTCGCCAACCTTCGCGTGGCCTGACATCGACGAACGCAGCGCGGCGTCCATGTGCTACACGACAGGGACGACGGGCGATCCCAAAGGTGTTGCCTACAGCCATCGCTCGGTGTACCTGCATTCGTTCGCGGTGTGGGCGACGTTCCACCTTGACGACAGGGGCCGCCTGCTGATCATCGTGCCGATGTTCCACGTCAACGCGTGGGGGACGCCCTACGCGGGCTGGTTGGTCGGCAGCGACCTGCTGCTCCCAGGGCGGTTCCTGCAGCCACAGGGACTCTGTGACTTCATCAGGCAGGAACGGCCGACGTTCACCGGTGGCGTACCGACGATCCTCACCGCGCTGCTCAACCATGTACAGGCGAACGGTGGCGACGTGTCCAGCATCAAGACTGCGGTCTGCGGTGGGTCCGCCGTTCCCGCGACGTTGATCGCGGCGTATCGCGACGTGCTCGGCATCGAGCTGTGGCAGGCTTGGGGAATGACCGAGACGAGCCCGATCGCCTCCATCGCCTTTCCGCCCAAGGGCACCGCGCCTGAGGACGAGATGATCTACCGGTCCAAGACGGGTCGGGTGGTCCCGGGCGTGGAGCTGCGCCTCGTCGATGACAGCGGTGCCGAGATTCCCCATGACGGCGAGGCGGTGGGCGAGATCGAGGTGCGCGGGCCGTGGATCACCGCGTCCTACTACAACGCAGACGCGCCCGAGAAATTCCACGACGGATGGTTGCGCACCGGCGACGTCGGCAACATCGACGCGCGCAACTACGTGCAGATCACCGACCGGTCCAAGGACGTGATCAAATCTGGCGGTGAGTGGATCTCGTCGGTCGAGCTCGAGACTCTCCTCGTCGGTCATCCCGCGGTAGCGGAGGCGGCCGTCGTCGGAGTTCATGACGACCGTTGGGCGGAGCGGCCTCTGGCGCTTGTTGTGCTGAAGGAAGGAAAGTCTGCGACACCCGAGGAGTTGCGCGAGTTCCTTGCGCCGAAGGTGGCGCGCTGGTGGCTTCCCGAGCGCTGGGCCTTCGTCGACGAACTCCCAAAAACCAGCGTCGGCAAGCTCGACAAGAAGCTGATCCGGTCCCACTATGGACAGGCGAAATACGCGGTGGTCGCGCTCGAGGCAACCCCGAGGTAGGTCGCGCTTCCCGGTGCTAGTGCAGGATCGGCCCGGTTTCGACGACCTCGAATTCGCTGCCCGGGACCGACTTCAGCTCGTTGAGATTGTTGTCGTTCCAGCGTGAGTCCGTCGACCCGCTGATGTACCAGCTGCTGCCGTTGTCGGCGACGATCATGCCGTAGGCCTTGAGGGCTCTGAGGATCACGAGCGCCTCGCCGCTGAAGCCCGCGAGGCTGAACGAAGCCTTGAGACGCAGCCGGAGTCCCATTGGTGGAAGACTCACATTACCTACACCAGCCTGATGGGTTGCGGGGTGGATGAAACCGTTCTGGGTGTCGGCAACCGTGAAGCGGAGCGCGTGGTTGATGACGCCCGATGCGACCTCGCTGTACAGAGCGAGCCCGGGTAGGATCGGGAGCCCGGCCGCGTCCGCTGAGGTCCACGTGTTGGGGCGCAGGGCGTTGCTACTCAGGTTGAACACCGCTCCCGAGGCACAGACCCACCCGCTGCCGGACTTCTGGGCGTTGTACATCTCGTAGAGGTGGCAATTGCCCGAGTCAAGGACCAGCACATGGCGGTCGCTGCCTGACTCCACCGGGGCGTTCAGCGGAATGGGGTACGGTCCCGGATCGCTCTCGCTGCCGTATGCGTTGAATGTGATGGGCACGAACTTCTGCGACGCCGGAACGATGGTGTACGGGATGCCGTACGTGGGATTCGACCCGAAATCCGGGTGGAGGAATTGTCTTGTGGAGTTGATCGATGCGATGTACGTCGCCGACATCGGATTGACCGGAGCGTTGGCGATGTTCTCGTTCCAGGGGTTGTTGGTCGGGAAGACCTGACAACCGCCCAGGATGGTCCGCGGTCCTGACGCGGTCGGCGGTTTCGTGGAAGTCGTCCGCGCTGTTGGCTTTGGCGTCGGCCTCGCCGTCGCTCGCGCGGTCGCTTGTGTTGACGCTGACGCCGACGGCGTGGGTGTGGCGGACGGAGTCGGTAATGCGCCGAGAAGCCCGCTCCCCGACGGCGTGGGAATTGCCTGCCCTGAGGGTCCGCTGCAGGCGGTCAGGACGACCAGTGCGCACACCACCGCCGTGCCCAGACGGAGGCCCGGCGCTGCTCGAAATCGGATCACGGCTGTAGCATGGCCCGGCCAGGCGCCTCGATCGTGACGAGCCGGTCACGAGAGCTTCCAAGGCTGCCTCACCGGTGCGCTATGGTGGCGGTGTGCGGGAGTAACTCAACGGTAGAGTGCGACCTTCCCAAGGTCGAAGTTGCGGGTTCGAGTCCCGTCTCCCGCTTAGCACCCTGAAGGCACGCGCCGCTCGGGGTGTTCCGAAGGCGCATCTGGACATCGTCCCCGCCCGAGCCTCGATTTGTCCGCAGTGAAGGCGCGACGTCTCGATTCAATTCGCTTGTGTCGCGCAGCTACGCACAAGCAGCAACAAGCCGCACCCGCACGTACCGCGCCTGGGCGGGGATGTTGAGGCGTTGCACGAATCCCTCGAGCAAGGACTGGGTGCGCTATGGCGGGCGCGGAATCACCGTTTGCCCTCGCTGGCACCGCTTCGAGGCGTTCTTCGCCGACATGGGGCCGTGTCCTGACGACCTCACCCTGGATCGAATTAACAACGAAGGCGATTACGAAGCGGGCAACTGTCGTTGGACCACTTGGGAGCAGCAAGTGCTCAATAGACGCTCATACCGCGGCGAACGCCATCCCAATGCGAAGCTCACAGCCAATGATGTGTTACGTATCAGGCAGATGGCGAGTTACGGAATCACGTACCGTTCCATAGCATCAGTATTCGGAGTCAGCCACGCAAACGTGGGTTACATCGTGCGGGGGGAGGCATGGCGCGAGCTCGTCAGGGACCCAAGGCGTGGTGAGCACACGCGGCAACGTCGGGCTCAGGATTGTCCACAGCTCGAGGCATAGGCACGCGTGACTCCGGACCGCTCTGGCTTCAACGGTGCGCTGAAACGATTGGATCCCGATAGCCGTGCGCCCGGGTCTCCCAGGAGGGCTCATGCCGCCGCCGTGCTAACGGTGTCGCCGGTAGCGGAGCCCGATGATCCCGTTGCTGAACTCGGTGCTGGAGACCAAGTCGAGCCGGTAGGATTTGGGGAAGCCGTCGAACAGCCGGGTGCCCTCAC
>JBAPOS010000056.1:0-4980 GCA_049279755.1 Candidatus Dormiibacterota bacterium
CTCCAAGCCTCCTCCGCCAGTCTCCAAGCCTCAACCGGGAACACCGTCGTACCCGGTCCGACGCTCAGCGTTGACGGGCCGTGGATTTGCCCCTGACGGGTCTTGCGAGCCCTTGACCGCGAGTGGGCCAATGCGACGGTGCTCGACGGCGGGCTGGTCGAATTCGCTCGGGATCTCAAGCAGCAGCGCGGCGGCGATGTCGGCGTCCACGCAAGTATCTCGGTCGCGCAGGCGCTGCTCGCCGGCGGCGTTGTCGATGAACTCAGGCTTGTGATAGCGCCGAGAATCGCCGGCCGCGGACGACGACTCTTCGACGGGTTGCCATCGATTCAGCTCGAATCGATCCGAGGCGAGATCTCACCGACTGGCTATCTGCTCGTCGACTATCGCGTTATTCGTTAAGTCCGACGTCGCTAACCAGCGTGGTCAACCGCCCGCGACCCCTGCCTGGGGGCGATCTGCCGGGCACGGCGGAAGGAGGCTGCCGCTCGGGCAGCGGTGGGCTCGTCGCCCAAGGGCATGACATGCAGCGCGTCCACCATTGGAAGATCGGCGAGGCGCTGGGCCATCTCAAGGGCCAACTCGCGTCCTCCCCCGGCGCACACCTGGGCATAGGCTGCGTCAGGCAGGTCGCAGCCAGGCAGGGAGCGGGCACGATCGGCCATGGCGCGACTCCGCAGCACTCCTACGGTCACGTAAACGCGCAGTCGCTGCAGCAGCCCCGCGTCGCCGGCGCGATCCAAGAACCCGGTCAGAGCGGGGATGCTGAAACACATCTGGGTATGAGCGAAGGTTGCACCGCTGTCAAGCTTGCGTTGCAGCAGCCGCAGCTCTCGATCGGGGTCGGTGGCAAACGGGTTCAGTACGCAGCCCCGTGCGATAGGCAGCGGGGCCAGCCACTCACCGGCAGCGGCGAGCAGTTGCGTCCCGGTCATGTCGCCGACCCGGGCAATCCCGGGAACGTCGTCGCCGTGGAGGCAGACGATTCCGTCGCAGCCGAGGGCGGCAGCGCCAACCACCTCGCTCTGGAGCGCGAGCCGGTTGCGATCCCGCGCCGAGACATGGACCACGGTCCGGACGCCCTGCTCTCTCGCCAGGGCCACCGCCGCCAGTGGCGACATCCGGGGCTGGCCGGCGTGATTGTCGGTGAGCACGACCAGTTCGACGTCCCGCGCCAGCTGTGCGATCCGCTCTGTGACACGTGCAGTGTCGGGGCGCACGGGTAAGGAGATCTCGGCTGAGGTCAGCGCCCGGTGCGGCATCGACGGATCTTCGCGCAGGCAGCGGTGGCGGTGTAGTAAGGGTTTGGTCGGGGCGACTGGACTCGAACCAGCGACCCCCTGCTCCCAAAATAAAAGGGGCACAGTGGATCTCAACGAGGCGATATCGACCGTTTTACAAGGGATTTCGCGAGTCCGGTAAAGGGGCCTAACGTAAAGTTAGACCTCCTGCTTAGCCCGTTAGGAGAGCCGACGGCCGCTCAGGCCGCTACCGTCACGGTGAGCGTTTGGGGCGCCCCGAACTCCTCTGGAACCGGCTCGCCGTCCGCTTCCAGCCCAGCGATGTGGACCGCGATCGCCTCGGCCGCGCGCTCACGACACTCGTCGACGGTTCGGCCCTGGGTGAAGCATCCGGGGAGCGCGGGCACCAGAACCATGTAGCCGCCGGTTTCCTCCGGCTCGAGCAGGATCGTGTAAGTCCTCACGAGTTCATCCTCTCATAGCGCCGAACGGAGCTCGTCTGCGGTGATGCCCGCTTGCGCCAGGATCGACCTCAGCAGGCCGGGTCCGATCGTCTCGCCGGCATGCAGGGGGATCGTGACTCGACCGCTTCGCTCCGGATGCCTGAGCTGCACGTGCGAACCTCTCTGGGCGACCACTTCCCATCCGAGGCGTCGAAGCGCCTTCATGATCTCCCGACCGGTGAGGCGCGGCAGCGGGGGCACCCTCCTACCGTACGGCGATCGAGCTTGGATGGTCGCGGCGACTGGACTCGAACTGCCCCCAAACGTCCTTGCAGGTCACGCCGTATTCAGCCTGAATCGAACCCCACGAGGCGAATCATGCGCAGGCCTCCTGACTCGCGCAGGCCGCGCAGCCTTGACGCTGATCAAGTCGAGGCGACGGCCTGAGTGGCATTCTGCTGCCATTCGGGATCGGCAGACGGGTCAGACCCTTTCGCTGGAGGGAGACTGTCCGAGTGCTCAATCAGCCGATGAGGTCTGTATATTCATTT
The DNA here is from genome assembly GCA_049279755.1 of Candidatus Dormiibacterota bacterium. Lineage (GTDB taxonomy): Bacteria > Chloroflexota > Dormibacteria > Aeolococcales > Aeolococcaceae > Palsa-851. Next base: position 2,236 of record JBAPOS010000056.1, read on the forward strand.
CCGTGACGACCGCAAAGGCGGCTCTCTTCGTCGCTGCCGGGGCGGCGGCGGGCATCCTGGTTGGCCTGTGGATGGCCTCGATGACCTACTACTGTGAGTTCTGTCTGTTCGGGCCCCCTCGATTCGCCATTTGGCAGAGCTGCTTGACCGGATTTCTGCCCCTGGCAGTAGTGCTTACCGCGCTGATCGTTGTATATCGGGAATTCTTCCACGCATTCCTGCGTGGTCTCCGCAGAGTGTCGCGCTTCCTGTTCGAGGACCTGACCCCGCGTCCGACTGATTAGGCTCCGATCCTCGAGGCTTTCACGCGCTCCGCCCGCGTCCGTAGCGGCGCAGATCTCCGCATGCACATGGCACTGAGCCGGGGCCCGTCGTCCCTGGATATCCTCCGAGCAGCTGAACGAGATGCCAACGCCCAGGCGGTTTTCAAGTTCGTGCCGTGCGACTCCGGTGGTGGCCGTGGACATCCGCAACGCATTCAGAATTCGGCGTTCACAAGGCGATTCCGTCCGCCGGAGTTCGGATCTGACCGCGCCATACGGTGTCGGTTAGGGTGTCAGTCGGCTCAAGGCTGATGAGGGTCGTGTGGGTGAGAGAGATCTGCTAAGGCTGCGGGAGTTCCACGTTTACTCCGTAGACAAGGATCTCCCAGGTCATGGCTGGGTCAGCCTTGATGACCAGCGTTAGTGGAACCCCGGGCTGGATCGACCCGCCGCTACCGCTGATCTCTCCCGTGCAGGATTCTGCGCCGTCGGTCGACCCATCAGATCCGGTGATCTCGAGCGATCCAGGTCCGGAGCACCTGAGCACGATATTTGCGTACTCGGTTTTCGGCGTGAAGGTCGGAAGCGTGATGGAACCGCTGCCATTGGTGGCAGGGACGAGTGGCGTAGCCCCTGCTGGCACCTTGAAATCCAATGGGTACCCAGGGTGCGGCGACGGCGGTGCGCCTTCGAAAGCCGGCGGTGCGCCCCCGCTGTACTGCATCACGCGGACTTCCCAAGCAGTCGATGCCGTTGTCTCCACGCGTAGTGAAACGGGTTTCCCCGTGATCTGATCCTGGGGCACCAGAAGGCCGTTGATGCCAGGCGAGACGCAGCTCTCGGACGCGAACTGCACTGAACCGTCGGACGAGAGGATGTCGATCGATCCGGTTCCGAGGCACGCATATTGAATCCAGTACGGCTTGGTCGGGGTGAAGGTCGGCAGCGAGGCTGACCCGTCGGCGTATGTGTCACCGACCAAGAGTGGAAAGGCGGGCGCCGGCAGGAAGGGACTCAGGCTCGGAAAGTTCGCCGGGACCTGACTTTCTGCGACAAGCAGCTCCCATTTCACCGACGAGCCGGTCACGACGTCCAGGGTCAACGGTGCGCCGGTTGCCGCTGCATCCAGTGCGACCGTGGTCGCAGCCGCGGACCTTGAGCAGGGTTGAAGATCCGCCTTGACCGCACGGTTGGTCGACTGGATCTCAAGCTGCCCGCTCCCAATGCAGTCGTATTGGACGTACAACACCTTTGCTTGGGCCAGGAAGGTGGGGAGCACCGCTCTGCCTTTGCCGCGCGTGGTCGGCACAACGATCTTCGCTGATGCGGGAAACCCGGAGCTGCCGGTGACGGGCATTGCGGCAAGCTGGGTAGCCGGCGCAGGTGCCGTCGAGTGGACGTGACCGCTGAGCTCGAGCCCAAACATTGCAACCGCCACCGCGACAACCGCGATGCCGACTGCCCCCGCCAATCGACTAAGAGCCCTCTGACGCGGACGGTCGGCCACATGAGCGGAGGTGGTCAGCCGCGCTGCCGGGTTCTTGGCCTCGATGCGCTCGTCCATCGACGCAGCTCTCCGAACGACAGGTGGCGTGGACACTTCGGCTCCCGCTCGGGCGCGAGTGATCAAGCCGTGTGGGAGCGGGCTCTTCAAAGCTGTCAGCCGGTCACTCAACGATTCCGACAACTGCGGTGCGTTCATCGACCGTCCTCCAGCAGCTTCCGCCGCAACGCGATTAGTGCCCGGTGCGTGGCGACTGCGGCGGCACCCGATGAGATACCCAGCGCGGCCGAAATACCCGCGTAGTCGAGATCAGCGCCGAAGCGCAACGCGAGTACCGAGCGCTGGTGAGGCGTGAGCTCACGAATTGCTTCAAGGAGCCGATCGTTGCTGATTCCTAGCGGTATATCGTCGTTGCCAGTCCAGCCACTGCGAAGCTGGACGAGTCGTTCCCACAGTCGTTGCCGGCGCACCGCGGCTCTCCCCGCATCTCGCGCGACATTCACGACAATGCGCCAGAGCCATGCCTCGACCTGACCTTTCCGACTGTCGAAGCGTGGTAACCCTCGGAGGGCACGCTCAAGCGCCGATTGCGCGAGATCCTCGGCCTCGAGGTCACTGCCCGCCACCATGCTTGCGAATTGATAAACGCGGGCGGCGTACCGCTCGCAGAGTTCGCCGGCGGAAAGCGATATCGCGGTGTCGCTTGCCGATACGCGGTCGGCAGCCACTGACGCAACGGTCCCGGAGCTGGTCACGAGATGCATACGCTCGAAGTGCCGGCAAACATTACATGGCCCTCCCCAGGCCGGAGGACGCCCTCAGATCAGTTCCGACCGTGTCGTCACCTCGCAACCAAGCTGCCCGGCTCCTTGAGGACGCACGCGCCTGGAGTGCCGGCTCCAGCACTTTAAGCGGATGCTGCCATCGGCGACCCTTTCGTCGAACCCAAGATGGACGCTGATCGGCGCGGTTCTTGAG
>JBAPOS010000057.1:0-3019 GCA_049279755.1 Candidatus Dormiibacterota bacterium
ACGTGACCACCGTGATCCAGCGCCGCGCACCGTGCATCGGGATAGTGCTCTCACCCGCGACCGTCCAGGGAGACGGCGCCGTCGAGACGCTGATCCGCGCGCTGCAGCGCGCCGACAAGGTTCGCGATGCTGACGTGATCCTGCTCGTGCGCGGCGGCGGTTCCCTCGAGGACCTGATCGCCTTCAACAGCGAAACGCTCGCGCGGGCCATCCGGTCGACACGCCTCCCGGTCGTGACCGGTGTGGGTCATGAGACCGACACGACGGTTGCAGACCTCGCCGCCGACCGCCGCGCCGCAACCCCCTCGGCGGCTGCGGAGCTGGTGGCCCCAAGCGTTGCCGTCCTGCGTGACGAGGTCGCCGCGCGTCAGGCCCGTCTCAGCGTGGCCGTGGCCGGACTGGTCAGCGTTCGCCGCGACCGTGTCCACATCGCCTCGCTGCGCCTCCGCCAGGCGTTGATGCAGGAGACGTCGCTGAAGCGGCGCGAGCTCGATCACCAGACGTCGCGCTTCGCGGTCGCTCACCCGTCCCGGCGCGTCGAGATCGAGCGGCTCCGGCTGCAACGTACCTCTGAGCGCCTCCAGGAGGCCACCGCCCGGGTCACGGTCGCGCGCCGCGCCGCGCTGACGACCCGGTCGGCGCGGCTGGCGACGCTCTCGCCGAGACGCACGCTCGAACGCGGCTACTCGATCACCTCCGACGCGGACGGCCGCGTGCTCACCGATGCCGCCACCGTGCCGCTGGGTGCGCGCCTTCGCACGGTCCTGCATCACGGCAATCTGGAGAGCATCGTGGATCGCGTCGATGCGAATCTCCCCGGCGAAGGCGAACGGATGTACGATTCCAAGCCGGAATCGGTCGACCAATGACACCCAGCTCGGCGGAGGACGGCATCACGGCACTGACATACGAGGCAGCCCTGGCCGAGCTCGACATCCTGATCACCAAGCTCGAGGGCGGGAGCATCGCGCTTGAAGAGGCGATCGGCGCGTACGAGCGGGGAGTGGTGCTCGCCCAGCACTGCGCCGACCTGCTCGCGCGCACCGAGCAGCGGGTGAATCAGCTCGTGGTCAGCGCGAGTGGTGCCATCGGCGAGCGCCCGCTGGAGGCCGCCGGCACCGCCGCGCCGGAAGCTCGTGGCGCGCCCGTCGCCAGTACTCCGACAAGGGCTGCCCTGCCTCGGATCGATCCTGACGACGTCCCTTTCTGACGGCGCGAATACACACAGATGTGATAAATATGGGGGCTATGACACCGGTCTCCCAGGCCAGGCGAGTCGACATCGAGCTGGTCGCACGCGGACTGGCTCCAAGCCGGGAGCGCGCCCAGGCCTTCGTTGCTGCCGGCCTCGTGGAGGTGGACGGTGCGCGCGCGACGAGTGCCGACCAGCGTGTGGGAGCCGCCACCACGATTCGGATGCTCGGACGCGATCATCCCTGGGCCAGCAGGGGAGGCCTCAAGCTCGCCCCGGCGCTGGACGCGTTCGGCGTGAAGTGCGAGGGGCGCGTGTGCCTGGATGCCGGAGCATCGACCGGTGGATTCACCGACGTCCTTCTGACCCGCGGGGCGGCGTTCGTCTACGCCGTCGATGTCGGTCGCGGGCAGCTCGACCCGCGCCTGGCGAACGATCCGCGTGTGCACGTGATGGACCGGACCAACCTCCGCTCGCTGACCTCGCTTCCGGGCGCACCGCCAGACCTGGTCACGCTCGATCTCTCGTTCATCTCATTGCGGCTGGTCATCCCGGCCGTGGTGCGCATCGTCGCCCCCGACGGCGCGGATCTCGTGGCCCTGTTCAAGCCCCAGTTCGAGCTGGGGCGCGAGGCGGTCGGCAAAGGAGGCATCGTCCGCGACGCTGCCGCCGCCGAACGAGCCGCCAAAGACTTTGCCTCCTGGCTCGAGTCCGGCTTCGGCGCGGTTGCGCGCGCCCCGATGCCGTCGCCGGTTCGCGGCGCCAAGGGCAACCTCGAATGGCTGGTCGGGGCTCGCCTCGCGCGATTGCCGTCGGCGGGTCCGAGCGAGCCGTGAGCGCAGAAGCGAGCATCGGGTTCCTGCTGCACCCCGGGGAGCAGGCGGCGGTGCAGTCGGCGATCGCCCGCGCACGAGCGTGCGGGTTTGAGCCGTGGACGGCGCTCGAGGACCCCGAAGCTGCGATGACCGAGCACGCCTCGAGCACCGCGCTGCTGGTGACGCTCGGAGGAGACGGCACCTTCCTCTACGGTGCCCGCCTGGCAGCGCCGCTCGGAATCCCCGTCGTCGGCGTGAACCGGGGCCGCCTCGGGTTCCTCAATGACGTCGAGATCGACGCGCTGCCCGGGGCGATCAGCCGCTTTGCCGCCGGCGATTACACGACCCAGCGCCGGGCCCTGCTCGAGATCTCGATCGACGCCGAGGACGAACCCGTGCTCGCGATCAACGAGATCGTCGTGCGCGCGCGGGACGTCAATGTCGTCAGGCTTCGCGTTGACGTCGCCGGCGACCTGCTCGGAGCCTTTGACGCCGATGGCGTCGTGGTCGCGACGGCCACCGGGTCGACCGCGTACGCGCTGAGTGCGGGCGGTCCCCCGGTCGACCCCCGGGTCCGCGCGGTGATCGTCGTCCCACTCGCCGCCCACGCCGTCATCAGCCGCCCTGTGGTCATCCCAGAGCAGCTCGACGTCCGGGTGACCGTGGAGCGCGGTCGGGTCTTCGTTGCCGCCGACGGTCGCTCGGTGGCCTGGCTCGCGGACGGCGAGAGCGTCATCATCCGGCCGGGGCCGGAGCTCGAGGTCGTCCGCTTCGCCGACTCGCCCTCGTTCAATGCGCGGCTCCGACAGAAGTTCCGCTACGGCATCCCCCACAAGGATCTGTTGCTCGAGCCGGTCGACGACGAGCCCGCCGGCGCAGAGGGGACGGTCGATGGCGCTTCGTGAGCTTCGGATCAGCAATCTCGCGGTCATCGAGGAGGCACGCCTGTCGTTCGACGATGGCTTCAGCGTGCTGACCGGCGAGACCGGCTCCGGAAAATCAATGTGCGTGA
>JBAPOS010000058.1:0-10082 GCA_049279755.1 Candidatus Dormiibacterota bacterium
GCACTGGAATGGGCTGCGAATCGGGGAGACAGGACTCGAACCTGCGACCCCTGGTCCCCCAGACCAGTACTCTAACCATCTGAGCTACTCCCCGAGGCGCGCCTAGCGACTCTAGCGCGCCGGGTCCGCGAGGCCGAGAATGCCTCAGTCGTCGCTCTCGTCGCGGTGCCGAGTCACGATCCGCAGCCGGACCCCGGCGAAGCCGAACACGGCACGGATCCGGTTCTCGAGATATCGCTGGTAGGCGAAATGCATCAGCTCGGGGTCGTTGACGAAGAGCACGATCGTCGGCACCGGGCTTCGCGCCTGGGTCGCGTAGAGGATCTTGAGACGCCGACCTTTGTGGGTGCGAGGCGCGTGCTCATCGAGCGCATTCCGGATGAGGGTGTTGAGCGCCGGCGTTGGGATATGCACGGCGCGCGCGTCGGCGACCGCGAGTACCGCCGGCATCACGCGCTTCAGGTTGCGCCGCTCGGTGGCTGAGAGCGTCAACACTGGCACGCCGGGAACAAACGAGAATGAGTCCTGGAGCTTCTACAGGAATCCGGCATCGACGCGGTCCTCGTGCTTCACGAGGTCCCACTTGTTCGCGGCGACCACGAGCCCCGCTCCCGCCTCGACGGCGTACCCGGCGATGTGCCGGTCCTGTGCGCTCGCGCCCTCGGACGCGTCGATGACGAGCAGACCGATATCGCTGCGCTGCAGCGCGCGTAACGACCGCAGCAGGCTGTAGCGCTCGACGTTCTCGGTGACGATGCCGCGGCGGCGAATCCCGGCCGTGTCAACGAGCCTGATCTTTCGTCCGTCGAACGCGACCACCGTGTCGACCACGTCGCGCGTCGTCCCCGCCACAGGAGAGACGAGCGCCCGCTCGGAACCCACCAGTCCGTTGAGCAGCGACGACTTGCCGGTGTTCGGCCGCCCGATGATCGCGACGCTCACCTCACCCGCCGCCGGCTCCGTTCCCGCGGCACCGTTCTCGGGAAGCTCAGCGACGAAACGGTCGAGGAGATCGCCGGTGTCGGTCCCCTGCAGCGCAGATATGAGCAGCGGATCGCCGAGCCCCAGGCGGTACAACTCATCGGCGCGATACTGGTCGACCTGGCTGTCCGCCTTGTTCCCCACCAGGATGACCGGCCGCCCGCCTCGCCGCAGCGACTGTGCGATCTCCTCGTCCAGCGCCGTCACGCCGTCGCGTACGTCGACCATGAAGCAGCAGACGTCGGCCTCGGTGATCGCCATCTGCGCCTGCTCGCGCGTCGCCCGCGTCAACGCCGCAATGTCCGGTGCGGCGTCCCGGGCCAAGGGCACGTCCAGGCCGGCGGTGTCCACCACCGTGAACCGCTTCCCGCCCCACTCCACCACCCCGTACAACCGGTCACGCGTCAGCCCCGCGAAGGCATCGACAATGGCGCGTCTCGTCCCGGTGAGCCGGTTGAAGAGAGTCGACTTGCCGACATTGGGTCGCCCGACGATGGCCACAACACCCACCGCAGGCGCAATCGGATCCGCCTCCTCACGACGGCGCCGGCGAGTGGTGCCGGCCGGGCTCATTTCCCTCCGCCCGGGACCGGCGAGGTGTCCATCGCGATCTGCGCGAATGGTGCGCCCTCTCCCTCGAGGGCGAAGGCGTTGACATCCTCGGCGCCGGACTCGGTGGTCCGGCAGATGATGTAGACGTAGTCGAGCCACGCACGATCGGTGTCGAACTGCGACGGCCGGGCGGGGTGATCGGGGTGGCTGTGCCAGATGCCGGCGATGTCGAGACCCCGCGAACGCGCGTCGCGATCAGCCTTGATGAAGTCGACCGGGTCGAGGTCGTAGCGATCGGCGCTGCGCTCAGTCCACATGTTGCGGGCGGACGTCACGTCGACGATGAGCATACGCGTGCCGTCGCGCCGTCCCAGGAGGACGCCGCATCCCTCGTTCGGGTAGGCGGCAGCCGCCAGCGCACGGATGCGCCGCTCGGCGGCCGGTGCGATCGTCGCGAATCGCAGATTCACCGCCCGGAACGCCGGTAGAGCCCGGTGGACAGATATCGATCACCCCCGTCGGGCAGCACCGTGACGATCACCCCGTGGTCGATCCGCCTGGCGACCTCCCCGCAGGCCCAGAGCGCGGCGCCGCCGGAATGGCCGGCGAGGATGCCCTCGGTGCGCGCCAGCTCGCGAGCCAGGTCATACGAAGGCTCGGTCTCGACGCCCATGTCCTCGTCAGCGAGCGAGGGGTCGTAGATGCCCGGCACGATCGAGGTCGCCATGTGCTTCAGCCCTTCGAGTCCGTGCCACGGCTCGGCAGGCTGCACACTGATGCAGCGGATATCCCGGTTCATCTCCTTGAGCCGCCGGGTCACGCCCATGAATGTGCCGCTCGTCCCGAGCGCGGCGACGAAATGCGTCACCGTCCCGCGCGTCTGCTCCCAGATCTCCGCACCGGTGCCGTCGTAATGCGCCAGCCAGTTGGCGTCGTTGTTGTACTGGTCCGGCATGAAGAATGCGTCGGGGTTTTCCGCATAGATGTCCCGAACCAGTCGGATCGCACCGTCGCTGCCCTCGAGCGGGTCGCTGTACTCGATCTCCGCGCCGAATGCGGTCACCAGCTGACGGCGCTCGTCACTCACATTGCCGGGCATCACGAGGCGCACGCGGTATCCCTTGGCCGCACCGATCATGGCGTAGGCGATGCCGGTGTTCCCGCTCGTGCTGTCCATGATCGTGCGGCCGCGCGTGAGCCGGCCCGACCGCTCCCCATCCTCGATCATCCGGAGCGCGGGGCGATCCTTGACTGACCCCCCAGGGTTGAGAAACTCGGCTTTGGCATACACCGCAACGTTCGGGCACTCGTCTTCGAACAGGCGTATGCGCAGCAACGGCGTATTGCCGATGCGATCGGTGATCGTCTCCCCCATCGCCCTCGGTACGAGCGTCAACGCCGGCTGTGCCGGTTGCTGCGGCGTGGGCACGCCGATCAGCCGGCCTCGGCTCCCTGCGCCACTCGAAAGCCGGCAGCACCGCGTCGCTGATCGGCGATGACTGCGATGACAGCCTCGGGGCGAACCAGGAACGGCCCATCCTCACCGGGAAGCTCGACGAATCCCGAGCCGCCACCGGAAGCGTTGAGCTTGGCGGTGATCTCCTCGACGGTGAGCTTCACCGAGAGGTCCCCGCCGTTGGCGAGACGAACGTGTGCCATATGTCCTCTAGGGTACCGGGTCGGTGCGCTGCCGGTCGGTTTCGAGCCTCACCCGGCTGATGCTGCGACGAGAGCGGCGTCGAACTCCGCCTCCAGGTCGTCGATGTGCTCGATGCCGACGCTGATGCGCACCAGCCCGTCGCCGATGCCGAGGGCGGCGCGCTGCTGTGGGCTCAGCGCGCGGTGCGACGTGCTCGCCGGGTAGCTCACCGTGGTCGCCACGTCGCCGAGGCTCGGTGCCAGGCGGATGCCGTCGAGACCCCTGATGAAGGCGTCGGCCGCGGGCCCGCCGCCGCGCAGGTCGATGCTGAGCATGGGCCCGCGGCCGTGCGGGAGCAGACGGTCCGCGAGCGCCCTGTCCTCGGATCCGCGGATTCCGGGGTAGTGGACCGCCTGCAGCTCGGCGCGTTCGGAGAAGAACGCGGCAAGCGCCGCCGCGTTCTCGCTGCAGCGCTCGAGGCGCAGCCCTGCGGTGCGCAGGCCTCGAAGCGCGAGCCATGCATCAAACGGGGCGAGGTTGCAGCCGAGCAGGCGTGCGTTGGCGTCGAGCCAGTCGCTCGCCTCGTGCCCGGGGTCGACCAGCAGGACGCCTCCGCTCACATCGCTGTGGCCGGCGAGGTGCTTGGTGAGGCTGTGGAACACCAGGTCGGCTCCGTGCGCGAAGGGCTGAAAGAGGAACGGTGGTGTGAACGTCGAGTCGACGACGCACGCGGCGCCGGCGCTGTGTGCCGCCGCCGCGATCGCCGGCACATCGATGAGGCCGATGAGTGGGTTGGTGACGACCTCGGTCACGACGGCGCCGACGTCCGGACCCACCACGGCGGCCACCATCGCGCCGTGATCGCCACCCCCATCAGCCGGGAGGTCGACCGTCGAGATCCGCACCCCGAGATTGCCAAGCGGCCCCGCGAGCAGGGAATCCGTGCCTCCGTAGCAGGGGCGCACGACCACGATCCGTGGGCGAGACGGAGTCACGACCAGTGTCGCGGCGAGCAGCAGGGCCGCCTGGCCACTCGAGGTCACGCGGGCCACCGGTGCTGGTCGTCCCGGGACCGTCTCGAGCTCGATCATCGCCTCCTCGAGGCGCTGCGGGTTGCCGCCGCCGTAGCGACGGTATGCGTTGCGGCCTTCCATTGCCTCGTCCACCGACGGCAGGTCGGCATACGCACGGACCGATGCCAGGCTCAGTGGAGCGACCAGGTCGACGCCGTCGCCGGCATCACCGCGACCGAGCCCTGCTCTGGCTGTCGATGTGGAGGGATTCACGCGTCGGGTCATGGGGCGGGATGGGGCGCGGTTCGGAAGAATGGCGCTGCCCCAGCGTAGAGTGCGGATTCGCCGAGCTCGTGGTCGATGCGCAGGAGGCGGTTGTACTTCGCAACCCGTTCCGACCGCGACGGCGCGCCCGTCTTGATCTGGCCGGCATTGACAGCAACTGCGAGGTCCGCGATCGACGTGTCCTCGGTCTCGCCGCTGCGATGACTGATCACGCTCGTGTAGTTGTGCGCGGTGGCGAGCGCGATGGTGGCGAGCGTCTCGGTGACGGTGCCGATCTGATTGAGCTTGATGAGGATCGAGTTGGCGATGCCGCGATCGATGCCCAGCTGGAGACGCTCGGCGTTGGTGACGAAGATGTCGTCCCCCACCAGCTGCACGCGCCCACCGAGTCGATCGGTCAGCATTCTCCAGCCGTCCCAGTCGTCCTCGGCCATGCCATCCTCGAGAGACACGATCGGGTACTTCTCGACCCAGTTCGCCCAGCGATCGACCAGCCCCGCGGAATCGAGGGTGATCCCCTCGCCGCGCAGCGCATAACGACCGTCGCTGTAGAGCTCCGAGGTCGCGGGATCGAGTCCGATACCGACATCACGCCCAGGGGCGTAGCCGGCGGCAACGATCGCCTCCATGAGCAGCTCCATGGCGGCTTCATTGTGATCGAGATCCGGGGCGTACCCGCCCTCGTCTCCCTGACCGGTGCCGAGCCCGCGATCGTGGAGGATCCTGCGCAGCGCGTGGAAGCACTCTGCGCCCGCCCGGAGCGCCTCAGCGAATGTCGGCAGTCCGATCGGGAGGAGCATGAATTCCTGGAAGTCAACGCGGGTCTGAGCGTGCGCACCACCGTTAAGCACGTTGAACTGGGGCACCGGGAGCACGTGCGCGCCGTCGCCGCCAAGATGCCGGTACAGCGGCACGCCACTCGCGGCAGCCGCCGCGTTGCTCGATGCCAGGCTCACCGCAAGGATGGCATTGGCGCCGAGTTTGCCCTTGTTCGGCGTGCCGTCAAGCACGCACAGCTTCTCGTCGAGCGCGGCCTGGTCCGCCACGTCGAACCCGATCAACTCCGGCCCGATCACCGCCTCGACGTTGGCGAGCGCCGTGAGGACGCCCTTGCCGCCGTACCGTGCCGGGTCACCGTCGCGCAGTTCCACCGCCTCGTGAACCCCTGTGCTCGCGCCACTCGGGACGCGCGCCCGACCCACGGAGCCGTCGTTGAGCGTGACCACGCACTCCAGCGTCGGGTTCCCGCGGGAGTCGAGGATCTCCAGCGCGGTGACTGCTTCGATTCTGGTCATGAGGCTCTCAGCGCCACGGCCAGCTCGTCCCAGAGACGGCCCAGGACGCGGATGCCCTTGAAGTACATGTCGAGGGTGAACTTCTCATTCGGCGCATGGATCTGGTCGTCGGGCAGGCCGAGACCGACGAGGACAGCCTGCAATCCCATGACCCGGGCGAAGGACTCCACGGGCGGTATCGATCCGCCCTCGCGGGTCAGGGCTGGCGCGACCCCGAAGACGCTCTCCATGGCCCGCGAGGCAGCCTGCACCGCGGGATGATCGATCGACGTGACCACGGGCCTGCCGCCAGCCTTGGCGTCGGCGGTCACGGTGACCCCGGCCGGCGCGGCCGCGAGCACCGCCGCCCGCACCAACTCCGCGATGCGCTGCGGATCCTGATTCGGGACCAGCCGGCAGGTGATCTTGGCTCCAGCGGTGGCCGGGATGATCGTCTTCTGGCCGGGGCCGGCATAGCCACCCCAGATGCCGTTGAACTCAAGGGTGGGGCGTGCCCAGAGACGCTCCCGGTCCGACCACCCCGCCTCGCCGATCGTGGCGGGCCCATCACCCGCCTCGGCTCGGAACTCGTCGACGTCGTAGGGGACCTCAGCAAAGAGAGCACGCTCCTCGGCCGAGGGCTCACGCACATCGTCGTAGAAGCCGGGAACGGTGACGCGACGGGTCACGGGATCGTGCAGCGACGCCAGGATCTCGGCCAGCGCCGCGACGGGGTTGGCAACGGCCCCGCCGAAACGACCCGAATGCAGATCGAGGGAGGGACCCCTGACGTGCACCTCGACGCCGGCGAGGCCGCGCAACCCAGTGCACAGCGACGGCATGTTGGCGGCGACGATCGACGTGTCGGAAACCACCAGGATGTCTGCGCGCAGACGCTCCTGCTCCGACTCGACGATCCCCTCGAAGTTGACGGATCCCGACTCCTCCTCGCCTTCGACGATGAGCTTGAGGTTGAGCGGCAGCTCACCGGAGACCGCGAGCACCGACTCCACGGCCTTGAGGTGCATCCACACCTGGCCCTTGTCGTCCACCGCACCCCGCGCGTAGAGGTTGCCGTTGCGGACCTCGGGTTCGAAGGGTGAGCTGTGCCACTCGTCGAGCGGGTCGACCGGCTGCACGTCGTGATGCCCGTAGATGAGCGCCGTGGGCAGGTTGGCATCGACGATGCGCTCGGCGTAAACGGCCGGGTGGCCCTCCGTCTCGATGAGCTCGGCGCGTCGGAAGCCGGCCGTCCGGGACGCCTCGGCGAGATACTCGGCGTTGCGCCGGACGTCCGCTGCATGGCCGGGATCGGCGGAGATGCTGGGGATTCGGAGGAACTCGATGAGCTCGTCCACGTGGTGCTGTTGATGGGCGGCGCAATAGGCGTCGAGATCGTTCTCAGGCATCCCCGAAGCCTAGTGGGGCGGCCACTCGGGCTGCATCCGTTGTAGCCTTCCGGGAGCGAACTCACGTCGTTCCACTTCACGTCTCTCCAGGAGGTCGCCGTCATGGCCGTTCGAGTCCTGCCCGCAGGGACCATCGGGATTCCGCTGAATCCCACACCCGCGCCCGAGCCCCCGCCGCTCGAGGCCGAGGACGACGTGCCGACGCTTCACCTCGTGGGTCGCAGCGAGCAGCGGCTTGCTCAGGCGCTCTTCGAGACCGAGGCGGTCGACGAGCCCTACAGCCCCGACACCATGCGCGCGCTGCGGCTGCTCGCGATGGACAACCTCGTCGACATCATTCAGCTTCGCGAAGCCGTCCAGGAGCGCGATGCCCAGATCGTCGAGCTCACCGGCGAGGTCGACATGTGGCGTACCCGCGCGGTCGAAGGCCACGTCCATCGAGCCGTTGAACAGCGCGAGGCCGTCCGCCGCGAGCGCGAGCTGGTCACCGTGCTGCACAGCGAATTGATCCGCAACGAGACCCTGTCCGGGGAGCTGGCATGGCGCCGCAAGCCCTGGTTCCGACGCATCGGTCGGCACTGATCAGGGAGCGCTCGCTGTTGACGCGAGGCGCACCTGCTCCTCGCTGACCTCCCAGAGCCGGCGAGCCAGCGTCGGATCCTGCGCCTGGCGGCTCGAAACGGCGAGCGCCTGGTCCTCGTAATACCCGCCGCTCTGCTTCGACACCTCGGGAGAATCCGCGAGCCACACGAGGGTTTGCGCCGCTTTCCGGGGGCTTCGCGCGAAGGGCGCGACGATGGTCATCGCAGCGCTCATGAGTGCACCGTTGTTGCGGTTGAAACCGGTCGCGACCAGTCCCGGATGGAAGCAGTAGGCAGTCACTTCGGTTCCCTCGAGGCGACGCGCGAGTTCGCGAGTGAACATGATGTTGGCAAGCTTCGTTTCACCGTAGCGGGTGAACCCTCGACCCCTCCATGAACGCTCCGCCCCGAGGTCGTCGAACGGGATGAGCTTGCCCTTGTGCGCGTCCGACGATGTCGTGATGATGCGAGCGGGAGCCGATGCTTTGAGCCGGTCGAGGAGCAGGTTGGTGAGCAGGAAGGGCGCAAGGTGGTTGAGCGCCCAGGTGCGCTCGATGCCGTCGACGGTGAGCGCGCGCTGCGCGAACATGGCGCCCGCGTTGTTGACCAGGACATCGACGCGCGGATAGCGCGCCATAGCCTCGTCCGCCAGCGCGCGTACCGCCGCCTGCGAGGTCAGGTCGGCGTCGAGCACATCCACGTGCGCTCCCTCGTCCTCGTCGATGCTCCTGGCCGCCTCCGCGCCGCGCTCGACATTGCGGGCAACGATCGCGACCTGCGCGCCGCGCCGGGCGAAAGCATGGGCCGCGGCCAGGCCGATCCCCCTCGTGCCACCGGTGATCAGGATGCGCTTGTCCCGCACGCCCGTCCATTCAGCCATCGCCAAAGAAGCCTAACAGCGCCCGCCGGGTGGCCTCAGGCGTTGCTGGGAAAGGCGAGATCCACGCGGCCAGTCCCCGGTTCCGGCCATCGTGTGGTGACGACCTTGGCGCGTGTGTAGAAATGAATCCCGTCCGGTCCATACATGTGGGTATCGCCGAACAGCGACGCCTTCCAGCCGCCAAAGCTGTAGTACGCGACCGGCACAGGGATTGGCACGTTGACGCCGACCATGCCGACCTGCACCTCGAACTGGAACTTGCGCGCCGCGCCGCCGTCGCGCGTGAAGATGGCCACGCCGTTTCCGTATGGGTTGTCATTTACCAACCGGATCGCCTCGTCGTACGTGTCAACGCGGACCACCGAGAGCACCGGTCCGAAGATCTCATCGTCATAGACCCTGGCACCGGGCTGCACCCGATCCACCAGCGACGGTCCGAGAAAGAATCCGTCGCCCTCGGGAGTGTTGCCGCGGCCGTCGACAACCAGCCGCGCCCCACCCAGCGACTGGTCGTCGAGATATGTGGCCACCTTGTCGCGATGCTCGCGGGTGACGAGCGGGCCCATCTCCGACGCCGGGTCGTCGCCGGCGCCAACCTTGACCGCCGGAATGCGCGCGGCGATCGCCTCGACCAGCTGGTCGCCGATGGCGCCGACAGCCACCACCGTGGAGATGGCCATGCACCGCTCGCCGGCGGAGCCGTAGCCGGCCGATACCGCAGCGTCGGCTGCGGCGTCGAGGTCGGCGTCGGGAAGGACCACCATGTGGTTCTTCGCGCCACCAAGCGCCTGGACGCGCTTGCCGTTACGCGTTCCGGTCTCGTAGATGTGTCGGGCGACCGGCGTCGATCCGACGAACGAGAGCGCGGCAACCTCCGGGTGTTCGAGCAGACGGTCAACGGCCTCGCGTGCCCCCTGCACCACCGAGAACACACCGTCGGGCAGCCCTGCCTGGCGCCAGAGATCGGCGAAGAACAGCGACGGCGACGGGTCCTTCTCGCTCGGCTTGAGGATGAATGTGTTCCCACAGGCGATCGCGTTGGCGAACATCCACATCGGCACCATCGCCGGGAAGTTGAACGGCGTGATGCCCGCGACCACGCCGAGCGGCTGCCGGATCGAGAACACGTCGACTCCCCGCGACGGCTGCTCCGAGAATCCTCCCTTGAGCAGATGGGGCACGCCGCACACGAACTCGACGTTCTCGATGCCTCGCGCCACCTCGCCCCTCGCGTCGGAGAGCACCTTCCCGTGTTCCGACGTGATGATCGCGGCGATGTCGTCGCGGTGCTTGTCCAGGAGATCGCGGAAGCTGAAGAGGACCGCCGTCCGCTGCGAGAGCGACGCCACGCGCCACTCGCGGAAGGCGCCGGCCTAAGTTTCGACGGCGGCGTCGACCTCGGCCGCGGAGGCGAGGTCGACGGCCCCGGTTTGGTCACCCGTGGCGGGGTTGAAGACGGGGCCCTGCT
>JBAPOS010000059.1:0-3222 GCA_049279755.1 Candidatus Dormiibacterota bacterium
CTCGAACCCTCGACGCCGGCACGGAGCGGCTCGCGGCGCTGCTCTCGAGGAACCTGGCCCGGATCGACGGCGCCGACGCATTCCGTCTCTATGACACCTTCGGGCTCCCACACGAGTTAACGGTCGAGATGGAAGCCGAGCGTGGGGCAACGGTCGATCTCGACGGATTCGAGTCGGCCATGCGCGAGCAGCGTGAGCGTGGCCAGGCGTCAGCGCGCCGCGTCGGCTTCGCCGGCGCCGACACCCTGCCACCGACCCGCTTCATCGGCTACGACGCGCTCGAGACCGACGCCACCGTCCTGCGCATCGGCCTTGATCGCGAGATCCAATCTCTGGGGGCGGGGGAAAGCGGACCCGTCCTGCTCGACACCTCGCCGTTCTACGCGGAGGCCGGAGGCCAGGTCGGCGACACCGGGTCGCTCACGTGGTCCGGCGGGCATGCGCTCGTGCGCGACACCCAGCCACTGGCGGGGAGCGATGCACGCGCCCACGATGTCCTCGTGGACACCGGTGAGCTGCGTTCCGGGCAGCGGATCCGCGCCGAGGTCGACGCCGACCGTCGCGCCCGGATCGCACGGCATCACAGCGCAACCCACCTGCTTAACCGCGCGCTGCGCGAGGTCCTCGGCGACGGCGTCGTCCAACGCGGCTCGTTCGTGGGCCCGGACCACACCACCTTCGATTTCGCGTTCCCCAGGGCGCTCACCCCCGAGGAGCTGGTGGACATCGAACATCGCGTCAACGACGGGATCCGCCGCAACCTCGAGCGCACCGTCGCACTCATGCCACTCGCGGATGCTCGCGCAAGTGGTGCCATCGCGCTGATCGACGAGGCGTACTCGCCCGACGTGCGGGTGGTCGACTTCGGCGGTTGGTCACGCGAGCTGTGCGGCGGCACCCATGTGACCAGGAGCGGCGACCTGGGAGCCGCGATCATCGTGTCCGAGAGCAGCATCGGCCAGGGCATCCGGCGCATCGAGATGGTGTCCGGCGAAAGTGCCGAAGAACGCTGGAGGCGCACCGGGGCCGCCCTGCAGACGACCGCACGCGCACTCAAGACCCGTCCGGAGGAGGTACCCGAGCGGGTGGCCGCACTTCAGGAACAGATCCGGCGGCTCGGCCGCGAGGTCACCCAGGCTCGCCAAGCCGGACCCTCGAGCGTGTCCACGGACGCCGCGGTCGTCGAGGACGCCGGAGGCGTTCCTTTCGCCCACCTCCTGCTCGACGGCGATGTCGATGCCGAGGGTGTCTCTCAGGCCGGCGATCAGCTTCTGGCCGACCGCCTCCACGGTGATGGCGTCGCGGCCGTGCTCGGTCCGGCCACGCTCGTGATCAAAGTCGGAGGGCGCGCACTCGAGGTCGGAGTCCATGCCGGCACCCTGGTGACCAGCGCAGCGGAGATCACCGGGGGCAAGGGCGGGGGACGCCCTGACCTGGGTCGCGGCAAGGTCGGCGACCCGGCCAAACGCGAGGCGGCCGTCTCGATGCTGCGCGACGCGATTACCGAGACGGTGGGGCACGCAGCCTGATGGGAAAGCGAAAGTTCGCACTGCTCAAGAGGCGCGAGGAGTTCCAGAGCCACTTCACGGTCCTCGATATCGGCACCGAGTTCGTCAAGGCGTTGATCGTCAAGCGCGAGAACGACAAGGGCATCGTCCTTGGCGTCGGCAAGGTTCGACAGGCGCAGACGCACATGCAGGCGGGCGCAGTCGCCGATCTCCAGGCGGTCATCGACAACTGCGACCGTGCGCTCACGGAAGCCGAGGACATGTGCGAGACCATCCCGGGTCAGGCGGTCATCGGCATCGCCGGCGAGCAGGTCCGCGGCTTCAGCACCACCATGACCATGCCGCGACCGCAGCCCCAGGCGCGCATCACCCAGGCGGACCTCGCCACGGCGCTCCAGGCGGTGCAGCGTCGAGCACTGCGGGAAGCGGTGCGCCAGATGTCCCACGACCTGGGCGTTCAGGAGGTCAACGTCAAGCTGGTGCACAGCACGATCACCGCGGTTCGGGTCGACGGGTACGCCGTCAGCAACCCGGTGGACTTTCAGGGACACGTCGTCGAGATCACCGTGTTCAACACGTTCGCTCCGCTGACACACATCGGGGCGCTCCAGGCCATCGCCCAGGAGTTGGACCTCGAGCTCGTCGCCACCGTCGCCGAACCATATGCTCTGGCGCGGGGTTGCTCGTCAGCGGAGTCAAACGAACTGGGCGCCATCTTCGTGGATGTCGGCGGCGGGACCACCGATATCGCGGTCGTTCGCCGGGGTGGCATCGAGGCAACCCGGATGTTCGCCCTGGGTGGGCGGTCGTTCACGAAACGATTGGCGACCGATCTCGCGATGGACCTCGACGAGGCGGAGCGCTTCAAGGTCGCGCATTCCGAGGGACACCTCGCCGCCGAGCAGAGCGCCATGGCACGCAGGGCCCTCACCCCCACGGCCGAGGTCCTGGCGCAGGGCGTCGCGCTCACCCTCGAGGAGCTGGCCGGGCCGGATCCCCTGCCGGGGTCGATCTGCCTGGCGGGAGGCGGCGCGGCACTGCCCGAGGTGGCCGAGCAGCTGCGCAGCCTGGACTGGTCCGACACGGTGCCCTTCATCCGTCCGCCGACGGTCAAGGTCCTCGGTCCAGGCGACGTCACCGGCGTCTATGACACGACCGGCCTGCTCGTTGGCAGTCAGGACGTCACCCCGATGGGGCTTGCGCGTCACGCCGTGACGCTGGAAGATGACACCGACGAGCCCCTCGGCGGGCTCATGCGCCGCGTTTTGAAGACGATGAAGGTATAGGCGCCGATGCCGGCTGTTGTCATTGCCAAGTCCGACGACGAGATCGCTGATCTCATCGATCGGGTTCGCTCGTCCCCGGACCTCGATGTCGGGCTCGTCGTACCGGGTTCCAGCCGCGCCTTGCAGACGCCCCTGAACGTGCGCCTGCTGGCTCAATTCAGCAGCCAATCCGGCCGCCGGACCTCGATCGTCACCGAGGATCCGCGCGTCCAGCAGCTTGCTCGGGTGAGCGGCCTCCAGGTCTACGGCTCGGTCCCGGCATTCGAACGCGGCATCGAGCTGGCAGGCCCTCGGGGAGGCGGCGCGTCGGTGGGGCGAGGGATCGCTTCGGGCGCCGGCGGCCTTGCCGCCGCGGCCGTGCTGGAGCCACAACCGGCGCCGTCTCCCGTGCCACCTTCGCTCACCCCGCCCGCTCACGCTCCCACGAC
>JBAPOS010000060.1:0-9246 GCA_049279755.1 Candidatus Dormiibacterota bacterium
ACAGGCACGCGCAGCGCTCGCCGGCCGAACCTTCGTCCTCCCCGACGACATCAAGGAGATCGCCTCGAACGTGCTCGAGCATCGGGTGATGCTCCGGCCGAATGCCGAGCTGCGCGGCCTCACGGCGGCCGCGGTGCTGGAGGAGGTGCTGGCCACGGAGTCCGTGCCGATGACGGGCCGGCGCCTGGCGTGAGCGGTAACGCGGCGTGCGTGCGGGGGGCGCCGTGACCGCGCGCGTGCCCCTGATCGCCTGCGTGGCGGTGCTCGCCTTCTTTGCCGGGATCACCGGCGTCCGTCTTGCGTACACGCTGGCGTATGTCCTCATCCTTCTCCTGGCCGTCGCCTACGTCTGGTCGCGGCTGCTCGCCCGAAAGATCAGCGTCACGCGTGATTCGCCGCAGGGCTCGTTCATGATGGGAGAGCCGTTCGAGGAGACCTTCACCGTCAGGAACGAGAGCGGACTCCGGCTCCCCTACTGCGAGGTTCGCGACGGCACCAAGCTCCCCGGCTACGCGCCCGGACGCGCGTTCGCGATCGCTGCCGGCGGCAGCGTCACCTGGACCGCGCGGGGCATGTTCAACCTTCGCGGCGTGCATCGCTTCGGTCCCCTCGAGGCACGTCTCGGCGATCCGTTCGGCCTGTTCCCCCGATGCATCCGGGTGGCGCCGGAGAACGAGGTCATCGTCTACCCGGCGATTCATGCGCTCCTGCACGCCGTGCCACAGTGGAGCGGCAACGGCGTGGCCGAGGCACACCGCGGGCAGCCGGTGGACGTGCCGCCCGACGTTTCGACGATCCGGGACTACGCGCCCACCGACGGGCTGAGCCGCATCCACTGGGCGTCGACGGCGCGCACCGGCCGGTTGATCAGCCGGACCTTCGACACAGGCCAGAGCGCGGACCTGCTCATCATCCTCGACCTGCAGCGCGGCATCCACGCCGGCAGCGGCATCGAGTCATCGGTCGAGTACGCGATCTCGATCACCGCGTCGGTGGTGCACGGAGCGATCAGGCGTGGGCAGGCGGTCGGCCTGGTCACCAACTCCCGTGCCGGTACCAGCTTCGGCGCCGGGCGGGGCGAGGTGCAGCGCCTCCGGCTCCTCGACTTCCTCGCGCTTGCCACCGACGACGGCGTTCGCAGCCTGGCCGAGACCATCAGCAAGCACGGTGACGGCTGGCGCGGACGCGGCGGCATGGTGGTCATCACTCCCAATCGTTCGAGCGATTGGGTCGAAGCCCTTGTCGACAGCGCCACCCGCGGCCAGCGCCATCTCTGCATCTTCATCGAGCCGACCTCATTCGGAGCCCCGGGACAGGCCCTGCGCATTCCGGCGGCATGGCGTCTCGCTCTCGACTGGTGGGTGGTCCGGCGCGGGGACGTGCTCGGCTCCGGCGAACGCAGCTCGGCGACCGGCTGACGGCATGGACGCCTACGTGGACCGCACCATCCACCTGCACGGGGTCACGCCCGCACCCACCGTGCGGGGCCGGAACTACAGCTTTGAAGTCGCCGCTGTCGCCTGCGTCGCGCTGATAGCCGCGACGGCCTGGGCGGTGCTCGCCGCCGGGTGGGTGCAAGGCGGTGGCGGAGCGATCGTGGTTGCGGTCACGGCGGTGATCGAGGCGGCGCTGCTTGCCCAGGCCCGGGCCCCACGCATCGCCACAGCGGTCGCGGCCCCGTTCCTCGGGCTCGCGGCGATCGTGCCGACCACGCTTGCGGCGATGCCTCCCGCCGCCGGCCAGACCGCCTCGGTCATCGCCAGGCGTTACGTCAGCGCGCTGTTCACCGGTCTCTCGTCGACGACGGATTGGGATTTCACCGTCGGGCTGTGCGCGATCCTCTTCCTCTGCGGGTACTGGCTCGGATGGATGGTTCTTCGCGAGCACCGCGGTGTGCTGGCGGTGATCCCGGTCTTCTCTGTTCTTGCCACCAATGTCGTCAACGCGCGAAACCCCGACCCGACCGCGCTGCCCGAGACCATCGCCATCGTGCTCGCGATCGCAGTGGTCGCCGCGGCATACATGGGATCGCTCGGTGAGCGCTGGGCGGCCTCGCGCATCACCGCGCTGGAGGGCCTCGGCTGGCGGTTCGGCAGCAGCGCAGCTGGAGTGGCCGCGGTGCTGACGATCATTGCCCTGCTGCTGCCCGCGGTTTCGACGACCGACATCTCGGCGCGGCTCTTTCCTCATGGATTCGGCTTCGGAACCAGCGGGACGGGCGTCGGCACCGGCCCGGGTCTCAACACCATCGGGTTCAGCCCGGCGGTGACGCTCGGCGGCTCGCTGGTGAGCCATCCCGAGCCGGTGCTCACGTATCTCGCCAACACCACGTCATCGGTCTATCTTCGAATCGCCAACGACACCGAATTCGACAGGGGAAGCTGGTTCCCACCGAGCCAGGGCAGCGACGACGCCAGCAATCCGTTCACGCACGTCGACGTCCAACCCGGCACGCTGCCGCGCGACACGAGCACGACGTTCGGTGGGATCGGGAACGACGAGACGGTCACGGCGACATTCGATCTGCAGGCGAACGCGACCGGTCTCACACCACTCGTGCCGTTCCCCGGAGACCCGGAGTCGGTGAGCCTCGCCGGTGTCGCGTCGGGCTCCGCCGCCGCGCCTGGTTCCATCGACCTGCTCACCGTCGACGAGGTACAGCTCAATCACCTCATCGCCACGGGAACCGCCATCCAGACGAGTGGGTACGCCTCGTCCGCAACGGCAGCGCAGCTGCGAAGCGCCGGCAAGAACTACCCGAGCTGGACCAATCAGTACACCCAGATGCCGGACGACGTCAGCCAGGGCGTCGAGACGATTCGCAGCGTTGCCCAGCAATGGACCCTCGGGCTGACCAACCCCTACGACCAGGCGGTCGCGATCGAGCAGCACCTGCGCAACCCGGTGTTCTTCCAGTACACGCTCAATCCGCCGGTGGACAACAACGCCAACACGTGGCCGGTCGTCTTCTTTCTCACCCAGAGCCACAAGGGGTACTGCCAGTACTTCGCGTCGGCGATGGGATCGATGCTCCGCAGCCTCAACATCCCCACCCGCCTGGTGAGTGGATACGGCCCCGGATCGCTCCGGACGCAGACCGGACGCTCCGGTGACCGGACGATGGAAGTGACGACCAGCGATGCCCACAGCTGGGTCGAAGCCTATTTCCCCGGTTACGGGTGGATCCCGTTCGAGCCGACGCCCCCGTCCAGCCAGGGCAACTACGAGCCGTTCCAACGCGGGCAGACCACGGTCGGCCCCTCACCGACGACGCCCCCGACCCCGCGGACGGGACCGACGCAAAAGCTCGGCAACGTGGGCGGCACCGACCCGTCGCTCGGAACGACGCACAAGACCCACGCGTCGGTGTCCATGGCTGTGGTGATCTCGCTCTCGGTGCTCGGCGCCATCGTCCTCGGGATCGTGGCGGCGCTGCTCTGGCTGCTGCTGCCGCGCTCTCTCGCGGGCGCGTGGAAACGCGTTGAGACGCTTGGGGTTCTGTCGGGGGTCGACCGCCGAAGAGCCGAGACGCACAGGGCGTTTGCGGCGCGGCTCGCCCGGGCTCGGCCCCGGGCGGGGGCCGCGCTCAACGACCTTGCCACGGTCACCGCGAAGGCCGAGTTCAGCGAGTCCGGTGCCTCTGCGCCCGAGCGATCGCGGGCGCTACGAACCTGGCGTCGTGCGCTGTTCGAGGCTATGGTGTTGCCGAGGCAATCTCCAGGCTGAGCATGTCGTGGGCGACCAGGGCACCCGGCAGGTGCCTGCGCTCGCTCAGGTGGCTGAGCAGAAAGCGCGTCTCCGGATTCGCTGCCATAAGGATCGCGACCTCGTCGCGCCACAGATGGCCGCCCGGCGAAGGACCGTCCCATCCGGTGCACTCGCACACGTACAGGTCGCATCCGGAGATCGAGCGGCGCAAGCCGGCGCACATCTCGCTGTCGCCGGAGAAACCGACCGCTGCACCGTCGGTGCCGGTCAGCCGATACGCCAGCGAGGGACCGGTGCTGTGCACCACCGCGTGGCTCTGCACGCGGTAGCCGGCAATCGCAACATCGCTGCCGTCCTGGAGCAGCACGTATATGGGAGCGACCTTGGTGTCGACCTCGTGCCGGATATGCGAGCCGTAGCCGACGCTGAGGAGGCGGTTCACATACTCGCGTGTCCCCACCGGACCACCGATCACCAGGGTGCCCGGAGCCGGGGGATCGGCGAAGGCCCTGGCACCGAGAATGGTCGGGAGCGTGAAGCTGTGGTCGGCGTGGAAGTGTGTGAGCAGGATCAGGGTGATCGCGTGCACCGACGTGGCGGCGCGCCGCACCAATGCGGGAACCGGCGCACCGCAGTCCAGGAGAACGCGTCCATCGACGAGATAGCCCGCGTTGCAGCCGCATGAGCTGAAAGCGCTGCCGCTGCCGAGGACGGTGAGCCGCATGGGCACAAGGTTAGCCGCCCCCGGGCGGTGGTATTAAGCCACCGTGCGATTGGATAGATTCACCGAGCGTTCCCAGGAAGCGCTGACCGCCGCCCAGCAGGCGGCGCAGCAGCTGCAGCATCCGACAGTCGAGCCTGAGCATCTCCTGCTCGCTCTGCTGGAGCAGGAGGATGGCCTGGTGCCCGCGCTCCTGCGCCGCCTCGAGGTGGCGCCCGAGCCGATGGCCGCGCGCCTGCACTCGAGCCTCGAGAACCGCCCGAAGCAGGTCGGCGTCACCGAGCCTGGGGTCGGCAACGCGCTGCGAGCGGTGTTGATGGCCGCGTTCGATGAGATGAGCCGGCTCAAGGACGAGTACGTCTCGACCGAGCATCTTCTCCTGGCGCTGTGTGCCAAGCCCGAAGGCGAGGCCGGGCGACTGCTCCAGCAAGCAGGGGTCACTCCCGACCGCGTCTACGCGACCCTGGAGGCGGTACGCGGTTCGCAACGCGTCACCGACGCGAACCCCGAAGCCAAGTACCAGGCGCTCGAGAAGTACGGGCGCGACCTGACCGAGGCGGCACGTCGCGGCAAGCTCGACCCGGTGATCGGGCGCGACGACGAGATCCGGCGTGTCATCCAGGTGCTCTCGCGCCGGACCAAGAACAACCCGGTGCTCATCGGCGAGCCCGGCGTCGGCAAGACCGCCATCGCCGAAGGACTTGCCCAGCGCATCGCATCCGGCGACGTGCCCGAGGGGCTCAAGGACAAGCGCGTGATCGCGCTCGACCTCGGTGCCATGGTCGCGGGCAGCAAGTATCGCGGAGAGTTCGAGGACCGGCTCAAGGCGGTGCTCCGCGAGGTCACTTCATCGGATGGCGCGGTGATCCTCTTCATCGACGAGCTGCACACACTGGTCGGCGCAGGCGCCGCTGAGGGCGCCATGGATGCGGGCAACATGCTCAAGCCGGCGCTCGCTCGCGGCGAGCTGCGCTGCATCGGAGCGACCACGCTCGACGAGTACCGCAAGCACATCGAAAAGGACGCTGCTCTGGAGCGGCGTTTTCAGCCCATCGTCGTCGATCAGCCGTCGGTCGAGGACACGATCAGCATTCTCCGCGGACTGAAGGAGAAGTACGAGGTGCACCACGGGGTGCGCATCACCGACGCCGCGATCGTCGCCGCTGCGGTGTTGAGCAATCGCTACATCACCGATCGCTTCCTTCCGGACAAGGCAATCGACCTCATCGACGAAGCGGCGTCGAAGCTGCGCATCGAGATCGACTCGCTGCCGACCGAGCTCGACGTGGTGGAACGCGAGATCCGTCAGCTCGAGATCGAACGTGAGGCGCTGCGCAAGGAGTCCGACAAGGCTTCACAGGACCGTCTCGAGCGCCTCGAGCGCGAGCTCGCCGACCTGCAGGAGCGAGGCAGGGGGCTGCGCACGCGCTGGGAACAGGAGAAAGGCGCGCTCTCGACAATTCGCGACATCAAGGAGCGGATGGAGCAGGTGCGCCACGAGGCTGATCGCGCCGAGCAGATGAGTGACTTCGGTCGCGCCGCCGAGCTGCGTTACGGCCAGCTCAACGAGCTGCAGCGCGCTCTCGAGCAGGAGCAGGCTCGCCTTGTGGAGATGCAGGGCGATCGTCCGCTGCTCAAGGAAGAGGTCGGCGAGGAGGACGTCGCATCGGTCGTCTCGCGCTGGTCCGGTGTCCCACTCGACAAGATGCTCGAGGGCGAGATGCAGAAGCTGCTGCGCATCGAGCAGGACCTGCACAGCCGAGTGGTGGGGCAGGACGACGCGATCAGCGCAGTGGCCAATGCCGTCCGCCGTGGACGCGCGGGTCTCGCCGACCCCAACCGGCCGATCGGCTCATTCATCTTCCTGGGACCCACCGGTGTGGGCAAGACCGAGCTGGCGCGCGCGCTCGCGGAACTGCTCTTCGACGACGAGCGCTCGATGATCCGCCTCGACATGAGCGAGTACATGGAGAAGCACACGGTCTCGCGGTTGGTGGGCGCACCTCCGGGATACGTGGGCTACGAGGAGGGCGGACAGCTCACCGAGGCCGTGCGCCGCAGGCCGTACAGCGTGCTCCTGCTCGACGAGATCGAGAAGGCGCACCCCGACGTGTTCAACGTGCTCCTGCAGCTTCTCGAGGACGGCCGTCTCACCGACGGTCAGGGCCGCACCGTCGACTTCCGCAACTGCGTCGTGATCATGACGAGCAACATCGGATCGCAGCTGATCGCCGAGGTTCCCGCCGATGCGGACGCATCGGTGTGGGAGCGTGTCCGCGAGGGAGTTCTCACCGAGCTGCGCGCGAGCTTCCGTCCCGAGTTCCTCAACCGGGTGGACGACGTGATCCTGTTCTCCCGGTTGGACCGGGCACAGCTCCGCCAGATCGTCGACATCCAGCTCCGCGGCGTCCGCGACAGGCTCGCGGCTCGCAAGCTCACGCTCCACGTCAGTGAGCAGGCCGTCGACGCCCTTGCCGCCGAGGGCTATGACCCGACCTACGGCGCCCGTCCGCTCAAGCGGGTGATCCAGCGCCGCCTGCAGGACCCGATTGCCATGGCGATCCTCGAAGGCAGGTTCAACGAGGGCGACAGCGTCGAAGTTGACGCCAGGGATGGCCAGATCACGATCGCTCGCGGTGAGCCGAGGCCGGCCGACGCGCTCGCGGAAACAGCCGGCGTCTGACCTCGGTCAGGTACGCGACGGAGCAGCCCTCGCGGCGAGCACCGACCCGCTGAGGATGAGCGCGAACCCCACTGCGATCGCGACCGTGAGCCGCTCGTTGAGCAGGAGCACGCCGAGCGCCACCGCAACCGCTGGATTCACGTACGTGATCACGGTTGCGCGAACGGGCCCGATCTCGCGGATGAGCGCGAAGAAGAGCAGGAACGCGAGCGCGGTGCAGACCACGCCGAGCGTGACCACCGCGGCGATCACGCGTCCCGACGGCCAGGCGTGGGGGAGCTGGACGAGCGCGGCGGGGGCGTAGGCGAGCGCCGCCAGGAGCAGGGAGCTCGCGATCACCCCGAGCGACGGAAGGTCGCTCAACTTCCGGTTGATGATGTACGGGCCGGTCGCATAGCAGATCGCCACGACGATGACCTCCGCGATCGCTCCGAAGTTGGACGACGAGACGTCGAATCCGACGAGCACTCCGACCCCCACGAGACCGATCATCAGGCCGAGGATGCGGCGCCACCCGTGGTGCTCGCCGCTGCGCGTCAGAATTCCGATCACGACACCGATGAGCGGCACCGTCGACACCAGCAACCCGGAGAGTGAGCTCGAGATGCGCAGCTCCGCGTCGGAGAGGAGCACCCACGGGACCCCCATCTCGATGATGGTGTACGCGATGATCCAGCCCCACCGCCGAAGGATCGGTCGGACCTCGACGCGGGTGAGCGCAATCGGGACGAGCAGCACCGCCCCGAGGGCAAACCGGACGAACACGAGGTCGACCGGACCGAGGCCCTCCAGCGACACCTTGATCAGCAGGTAGGGGATCCCCCAGATCACGCACATCGCCACGAAGAGCGCCAGGCCGCGTCTGCTCACGGCGAGATCTTCTACGCTGTGCCACCCCTCATGACGCAGCCCGCCGCGCCCCGCGCCCCGAGCCCCCTGCTGCTCGCGATCTCATCGCTGTTCGTCGCAACCCTCGTGGCATCCAACATTCTCGCCGTCAAGATCGCAGCCGTGGGACCGTTCTCGGTACCCGCAGCGATCGTCATCTTTCCGCTCGCGTATCTCTTCGGGGACGTGCTCACCGAGGTGTGGGGATATCGGGTCGCGCGCACGGTGATCTGGACCGGGTTCCTCGCGAACATCGTCGTGGTGGTGTTCATCGCGGCGGCGATCGCCATTCCCGCCGATCCGCACTACACGGACCAAGCCGCGTACGCGCGCGTGCTCGGCGAAAGCCCGCGCCTCGTGCTCGCGTCCCTGACGGCGTATCTGCTGGGAGAATTCCTCAACGCCTTCGTGCTCGCCCGGTTGAAGGTCGCGACCGCGGGCCGCTTTCTCTGGATACGAACCATCGGGTCGACGCTCATCGGCCAGGGGGTCGACAGCGCGGTGTTCATCTCACTCGCGTTTGCCGGCCTCCAGCCCTGGTCGGTGCTCGTCGTCATCATTCGCGACGTGTGGGTCGTCAAGGTGCTGTATGAGGTGATCGCAACGCCGATCACCTATGCGCTGGTCACCGTCCTCAAGCGGATCGAAGGGGTGGACACCTACGACCGCGACACGAAGTTCGCACCGATCCCGCTCGCCTCGCTGCGCGCGCGACTGCGAGGCGCTGAGCAGTGAGCGAGGAACTCTACGGAACGCGAGCGATCCGCGAGGCGAAGCTCGATGCTTTCGATAACCGCACCCCGCACCGCGACTACACCGTCCAGTTCACCATCCCGGAATTCACGTGCCTCTGCCCGATTTCAGGATTCCCCGACTTCGCAACGCTGCACGTCCGCTACGTACCCGGACCGCGCTGCGTGGAGCTGAAATCGCTGAAGCTGTACATCAACGGCTATCGCGATCGGAACGTCTACCATGAGGACGTCGTCAACGTCATTCTCGCCGACCTGGTGGCACTCCTCGAACCTCGATACTGCGAGGTGGTGGGAGACTTCAACGTCCGCGGCAACATCAAGACTGTTGTGCGCGCGCACCATCGCGATGCATCATGGCGCGGCGACGTCGATCCCTGGTGGGCCGCCGCAGAAAGCGGCACACCCACGAGGTCATAGAACTACTACCGACGACCCCAGAGGCAGGGGCGGCACCGTCCCTGCCCTGCCCCCTGAGCGAGGCCTGGGCCATA
>JBAPOS010000061.1:0-3130 GCA_049279755.1 Candidatus Dormiibacterota bacterium
CCTCGATCCCCTCGGCGCGCAGCGCGTCGATGACGGTGTCGCGCTCACACCCGAATGCGTCGGAGTCGATCTGGATGGGGTAGAGGTGCCAGGCGCTGCGACGTCCGATCGGTCGAGGCGGGAGGCCGATCCCTGGGATGTCGGCGAGGAGAGCGTCGTACCGGTCAGCAATCTCGCTGCGCTCCGCGACGACGGTGCCGAGGCGGCGCAACTGCGAGATGCCCAGTGCCGCCTGCGGGGTCGTCATGCGGTGGTTGTCACCGAGCATGGTGACGTCGTATCTCCAGAGCGCGCCCGTTCGCTCGTCGGCGGTGGTGGTCATCCCGTGATTGCGCAGCTTGCGAATGCAATCCGCAACCTCGCCGTCAGACGTGAGGCACGCGCCACCTTCACCGGTGGTGATCTGCTTCACTGGATGGAAGCTGAGCGTCGTAACGTCCGCCAGCGACCCCACCTGCCGCCCGTTGTGAGAGGCGCCGAGCGAATGCGCACTGTCGGCGATCACCGGGAGCGGTCGCGGAAGTGCCGCCTTCAGCTGTGCGACGTCCGACGGCAGGCCCGAGTAATCGACGGTGATCACAGCCTTCGTCCGCGGCGTCACTTCCTGTGCGACGGACTCCGGGTCGAGGCATCGATCGTCACCGATATCGGCGAACACAGGCGTCGCGCCGGCGCGGAGCACCGCATTTGCGGTTGCCACGAAGGTCAGCGGCGTGGTGATGACCTCGTCGCCCGGTCCGATCCCCAGCGCGAGCACGGCGAGATCGAGCGCAACGCTCCCGTTCGCGACAGCTATCGCGTGTCCCGCCATGCACTTGGCGGCAAGGGCGTGCTCGAAATCAGCGATGAGCGCGCCGCCGGTGAGGGTGCCCGAACGCAGGGCGGCGACCACCGCGGCGACGTCGGCATCATCGAGTTGGTGGCGTCCGTAAGGGAGTGGCCGCACGCGGATCGGCGTGCCTCCGGCGATTGCCGGAGGACTTGTAACGCTCATCCGACCGGTGCCGTCACCGCCGTCGCCGAGTGCGGCACGGTTGCGAGCAGCTCGCGGAGTTGGGTGATGTCGAGCCACTGCGTGTTTCGGTCGCTGCTATAGACAAAGTCCTCGTCGACCGGACTTCCATCCGGGGCTCCGCGCGTCCCCCAGAAGGCATGTTCCGGTTCGACGACGTAACACCAGCCCTGGTCCATGGTGTGCCGCGCCTCCTCGGCGGTGATCAGCGATTCGTGGAGCTTCTCCCCAGGCCGGATGCCCGTGTAGCGGATCGGCAGACCGGGAGCGATCGCCTCCGCGAGGTCGAGTACGCGCGTGCTCGGGATCTTGGGCACGAACACCTCGCCTCCAGACATGGCGACAAAACAGTCAGCGACGAACTGCACGGCCTGGTCGAGGGTGATCCAGAAGCGGGTCATTCTCTCGTCGGTCACGGTGAGCTCACCTGACTTCGACTGATCGCGGAACAGGGGGACGACGCTTCCCCGGGAGCCGACGACGTTGCCGTAGCGGACGCAACAGAGGCGCGTCGCCTGCTTGCCTGCGTAGACGTTGGCCTGCACGAAGAGCTTCTCCGCACACAGCTTGGTCGCGCCGTAGAGGTTTGCCGGGCTGACCGCTTTGTCGGTGCTGAGCGCGATTGCCTGGGGTACTCCGGCGTCAAGGCACACCTCGGCAACGTTCTGGGCGCCGAGGATGTTGGTCTTGATTGCCTCGAACGGGTTGTACTCGCAGACCGGGACGTGCTTCAGGGCGGCGGCGTGGATGACGACGTCAGCGCCCTCGATGGCACGGCGCAGGCGGTCGCGATCGCGAACGTCTCCAATGAAGAAGCGCAGCCGGGGATCGGCGAACTTGCGCTCCATCTCCGTCTGCTTGAGTTCATCCCGGCTGAATATGCGGATGGCCGCCGGCTTCCACTTCGCGAGCGCGGTGCGCGTGAAATGCTGTCCGAAGGACCCCGTTCCTCCGGTCAGCAGTATCGTCCGGCCCTCGAAATGATTCACAGTCGATCCTCTTTTGATGCCCTCACGGCTCCTGGGTAGCCTACGGGACGTCAGCCGTACTGCGCTCAACACCTTGCGGCGCTGAGGCCCGCGGGCGGCGTGGCCACCGAGGTCCGACGCCGTTTTGCCCGGGTCCACTAGCCTTCCATACCTGGACGTCGAGTCCACCACAGCACCCACACCGAGGCAGGAGCCACCCAATGGAACTAGCTCTGCATTTCATGAACTTCACCCTCCCGGGCGGGAGTGAGGCCCTTGGCCCGACCCTCGCGGCGACCGCGCAGGCCGCCGAGGAAGCCGGCTGTTCGACCCTCACGATGATGGACCACTGGTTCCAGATGGAGGGATTCGCCACAGCCCAGGACCCGATGCTCGAGGGCTATACGTCACTGGGTTTTGTGGCGGGCAAGACGGAGCGGATCACCCTCTCGCTGATGGTCACCGGGGTGACCTACCGGCATCCGGGCCTGCTCGCCAAGATCGTGACGACGCTGGACGTCGTCTCCGGCGGGCGCGCGATGCTCGGCCTCGGCGCTGCATGGTACGAGCGCGAGCACCTCGCCCTCGGCGTGCCCTTCCCGCCGATCGCTGAACGCTTCGAGCGGCTCGAGGAGACGCTCCAGATCTGCAATCAGATGTGGAGCGACAACGACGGTCCGTATGAGGGCAAGCACTACCACCTCGCCGAAACCATCTGCCATCCGAAGCCCGTTCAGCAGCCTCGCCCGAAGATCCTCATCGGTGGCGGTGGCGAACGCAAGACCCTCAAGCTCGTGGCCCGCTACGCCGACGCGTGCAACCTCTTCGCCCTCGGACCGCCCGAGGTCAAGCGCAAGCTCGACATCCTTGCCCGGCACTGCGAGGCCGAGGGCCGCGACATAGCGACCATCAAGAAGACGATCCAGGGTGCAGCCGACCCCACCAAGGACCTGGATGGGTTCCTTCGGGACATGGAGGAGTACGCGAAGCTCGGGATCGCCATGGTCGGCGTCCGGAATACCTCACCCGACCCGGTCGCGATGGCCAGAAAGCTCAAGGATGTGGTCCCGCGCCTCGCCCAGATCGGACCCTCGTGATCGCCTAGCCTGATTGTGGATCAGGATCCGAGGACCAGGCCACCGACTCCGGC
>JBAPOS010000062.1:0-14604 GCA_049279755.1 Candidatus Dormiibacterota bacterium
GGCCCGGGCGCGGCTCGCGCCGGCGCTACCTCGGGCCGTTCCGGCTGGTCGCTCGAGGCGGCGCTCAGCAGCGGTTCGATCGCGGCCACCGCCAGGGTTGCGGTTTCCAGCGCTGCGGCCTCGAATCCCCCGGGAGCGAATCGCTCGCAGACCACCACGGCGGCGACCTGGTCGTCGCGCACCACCGGAATCAGCATGCGCGAGGCCGTCTCGATGTTGGATCGCCGCTGGGCGCGGTACGACGCCGCCTCGGTGAGCAGGACCGGATGCCGGTGGGTGATCACGTGTGCGAGCAGACCCTCGGGCAGGCCCGAGGACGAGTCCCCCCGCGCTGGCAGAAGGTACGCGCGATCCGCGCCCACCTCGTCCGCGAGGCGTGCGAGACCGCC
This sequence comes from Candidatus Dormiibacterota bacterium, assembly GCA_049279755.1. GTDB lineage: Bacteria > Chloroflexota > Dormibacteria > Aeolococcales > Aeolococcaceae > Palsa-851. The sequence goes on from JBAPOS010000062.1 coordinate 390, forward strand.
CTGCACGCCATGGTCGATCGCCACCGACGCCCACATCGACGGGCTGTGGTGGAGGTGCGCGCGGTTGACCAGGCCGTTGAGCAGCATCGCCACGAGCGCCGCGGCCAGGCCGGCGAGGACGCTGGGCAGGCCGATGTCGATGAGCACGGCGAAGACGCAGAACATGACGCAGCCACTGAGGAGCGCGAACTCCAGGTAGTGCCGAGGTCCGGCGCCACCACGGCGCTGGTCGCCGAAGGTGAGTCGCCAGTTCATGGCCGTGTTCCACGCGGCGCTGAGCCCGAAGGCGGGGACGAAGGCGACGAGCGGGTTCAGATCCGCGATGCCGCTGAGGATCGCGAGCACGGGCAGAAAGACGCAAAGCCCGCTGAGCCCGACGAGCCCGAACTTCCACACCCGTGCGGAGCCGGGAACATCGAAGAAGAGGGAACGGAGGTGGCGCAGGTAGAGGAGCCCCTGCCGGGCCGTCGCCTTGCTCACCCCTTCGGCGCGCGGGGCCTGGGTGACCGGGACGTCGACCACGCGCAGATCGGGCACGCAGACGAGCAGCTCGAGCAGGATCTTGAAGCCGACCGGCCGGAACTCGATCCCGTCGATCAGGGCGCGGCGGCAGAGGAAGTAGCCGGAGAGGGGATCGGAGCTCTGGCGCGCTTCCTTGAAGAGCAGTCGCGCGACAACTGTGGCTTCGCGGCTCACCAGACGGCGCACCGGCGTGCCGAGGCCTTCGTGACTTCCGCCGGGCGCATACCTGCTCGCGACCACGAGGTCAGCGCCGAGTTCCGCCTCGCCGAGGAGCTGCGGGATCAGCTCCGGGGGGTGCTGCAGGTCGGCATCCATGACGCAGACGTACAGCCCGCGAGCCATGTGCAGGCCGGCGACCACGGCGGTGCTCAGACCTCCCCTGCGATCGGCGCCCTGGCGCAGCACGCAACGGACCGACGGGTTGGTCTGAGCGAGGTCGAGCAGCAGATCCCCGGTGGTGTCGTCGCTGTCGTCGACGAAGCAGATTTCGAACGGCGTCGCGGCCAGGGCGGTGGTGACCCTCTTCACCAGGGGCTGCACGTTGTTCGCCTCGTTGCGGGTGGGAATGACGAGGCTGACGACTGGTGCGCCGCCGCGCGGTCGTTCGGGGGTCACCGGCAAAGGATAGGCGTGAATCCCCGACCCGGTCACCAACCGTCACTCGATCGGAGGCGCGTGGTCACCGGTGGCACACCGGGACGCTCCAGCTCATGAAAGCGCCGTCGCGAGAACCACTTACAGGTTGGCCGCGACGAGCAGGACGACCAGGAGGAAAAGGAGCACGGCGTCCGGCAGCATCGCCAGCGCTGCGGCGACAAACGGCGTCACCTCGAACACGGTGTGCACGGCGAGCGCGGTCAGGTAGAGGAACCATCCCAGCAGCGGCAGCGTCAGCCATGCGATCAGCGACTCGGCCACGGTGCCGGTGCCTGCGGCGGCCTCGAGCACGGCGAGAACGCCGTAGGCGATCCAGGGGATGAACGTGAACCCGCTCACCGCGAGGTACGGACGCCAACGTCCGGATCGGCGTGACAGCCCCGCGGCGGCATCGATGATCAGCGCAGCCGCGCCCCAGTACACGAGAAACAGGATGGGCAGCAGCAGCGACGCCACGGTTCCCGGCCCGCCGCCGCCTCCGATCTGGTTGGCGAGCAGCCCGAGCGCGAGGGCCACGATGCCGCTCCCCACGACAGCGGCGAAGCCGGGCAGGAGACGCGGTGAGCCCGCAAGTGTGGCGAACGTGCTTCTCGGCCGCACCAACACCCCGATCACCGTCACGGGGATCACGGTAGACGAAGGATCGGCGTCGTGAACCTCCGCCGGAGAGTGGTGTCCGATGCTGGTATACTAGCTTAGGTCAATCTGACCTAAATCCAGGGATCCCCATGAAACCGCGGACAGATGGCGGGATGATCACAGTAGAGCGGGACGTTGCGACGGACGGCCGGGCCACGCTGCTCGACCGGATCGAGCGGTTGCGGGACGATCGCAACGCGGTGATCCTGGCGCACAACTATCAGCGCCCCGAGGTTCAGGATATCGCCGATTTTGTCGGCGACTCGCTGGGTCTCTCGCAACAGGCGGCCGAAACCGACGCCTCGGTGATCGTTTTCTGCGGTGTCCACTTCATGGCCGAGACGGCGGCGATCCTGTCGCCGGCGAAGACCGTGCTCCTCCCCGATCTCGAGGCCGGCTGCTCACTCGCCGCCACCATCGACGCCGATCAGCTGCGCGTCTGGCGAGCCCAGCACCCCGGCGCGGTGGTCGTGTCGTACGTCAACACCACCGCGGAGGTGAAGGCGCTCTCGGACTACTGCTGCACGTCATCCAACGCCGAGGCGGTGATCCGCTCGATCCCGGCCGAGCGCGAGATCCTGTTCTGCCCGGACATGTTCCTCGGAGCCCACCTGGAGCGGGTCATCGGTCGCAAGCTGCACGTCTGGATGGGGGAGTGTCACGTCCACGCGGGCATCGTCCCGGAGCGCCTCGATGCGATGCGGCGCGAGCACCCGGACGCTGAATTGCTCATCCACCCCGAATGCGGCTGCACCTCGTCCACCCTCTATCGCATGTCCTCCGGGGACGTCGCCGGCCCGGCGACCGTGGTGACCTCCACGGAGGGCATGGTCCGGCGCGCCGCCGATTCCCCGGCCTCGACGTTCATCGTCGCCACCGAGATCGGCATCCTCCACCGCATGCAGGAGCAGTCCCCCGGCAAGCGGTTCCTCGCCGCGTCGGAGGCGGCGGTGTGCCCGTATATGAAGAAGATCACGCTCGAGAAGGTCGCGCTGTCGCTGGAACGGATGAGTCCGCGAGTGACGGTCGACCCGGCGATCGCCGCCCAGGCCAGAGGCGCCATCGACCGGATGCTCGCGATCGCTCCGACCGGCGTTCCCCGGATCTCGACAGCAGCCTGAGCATCCGCGCGTCCGCGGGGCTGACGCCTATGTCAGCATCCCTCGCGTGAGCGAACCCCCTCGTCTCGCGCCGGCGGCGTGCCGCCTTCCATGAGCGCCGTTGGGCAAAAAAAGACCGGAGGGGGAACCCTCCGGCCTTTCAGGAAGGGAATGAGTTTCACACGTGGGCAGCCTGCGGGCTGCGGCCTTGACTGTACCCCTCGATTCTCAGGATAGCAGTAAAGGAACCTCCAATTCTTGTAAATAGATGTCAACCGAAGTGCTGACCTCAGAGCCTACCAAACCCGAGCTGGATGGGGGCGCCCCGCTCGTCCGTGCAGGCCTGCGCGGGTTCCTGGACCTGGGTCGCTTCGACGTGATCGCGGTGATCACCCTCGTGCTCGTGGCGTTTGTTCTGCGCATCGCGAGCCCGATCCTCCCGGATTTCCTGAGCGGTGGCGGGACCATCAGCGCGCTCGGGGTCGGGTACCCCACCACGGTTGGATCGAGCGCCGAGTGCACGACGGTGCCGGTGGGCCCCCCGGGTCTGGTCGGCGGGGTGAAGGTCAGCCACACCGACGTGAGCGTGTGCGGCTACGTCTTCGACGAGGTCTACTTCCCGGTCGACGCTGCGAAGGACCTGCGCCAACCGGCCGAGTCCTACTTTGACCCCGAGCCGCCCCTGGCCAAGCTGCTGATGGCGCCACCGATCGCCATCTTCGGCTTCAACAGCTGGACGTGGCGGCTGAGCACGACCATCTTCGGCAGCCTGCTGGTCGGGCTGATGTACCTGGTGGCACTGCGTCTCCGGCGCGACCGCTTCTTCGCTCTCGCGACCGCGCTGTTCATCTGCTTCGACGGACTCGCGTTCGTCGAGTCGCGGACCGGTGTGATCGACATCATCGCGATCTTCTTCGTCGCACTCTTTTATTACGCGTTCCTGCTGCACTGGCAGGCGCGGACGCGCGCTCAGTGGCGAACCACGTTGTACGTCATGGCCGGTGTGGCCGGGCTCGCCTTTGCCGCGAAGCTCACCGCGCTGGCTCCGTTGGTGGTCGCCGGCGGCCTGATCGTCATCCGCGGCATTGCCCCCTATCTCGCCGGATTCATACCCTGGTTGCGGCGCATCGCGGGCCCGGGGCGCGCCGAGGCGATCATGTGGCGACACGCCGCAGGCCCGCGCGCGCTCCTGCACTACGTCGTCGCAGGGCTGATCGCGCTCGCCATCTTCGGTGCCTCCTTCTCGCGCTACGAGACGATCCAGCACCAGGACGTCTACTTCTTCACGGGTTGCGATCCCGCGGTCTCGGGTCTGCCGGGGACGCCGAAGACGCTCAACGTACCGGTCACGCGAGTCGGATCGCTGACGGTGCCGAACCCGGTCGAGGCAATCGACAACATCGTCCAGATCACCGCGGCGTCGCTGCGATATCACGCCGAGGAATGTCACAGCCACCCGTACTCATCGCTGTGGCTCACGTGGCCGATCATGGAGCACCCCGTACTCTTTTACGCCACCTCCCAGCCCAACAACGGCCCGGTCGCCGAGATCACCGACATGGGCAACCCGGCGGTCTGGTGGCTCGGGATTCTCGCGCTGCTGTTCTGCGTGTGGCGCATGACGCGCGGGCCGAACGCATGGCGTGTGCTGGTTGCGCTCATCGGACTCGGCTCCCTGGTCGCGATGATCATCCTGTACCAGGCCGCCGTCCGCTATCACAACCCCAACAACTTCAACACGTCGTACACGGGTGCTCAGTTCACGGCACTGTTCCATCAACAACCGTCGTCCCAGTATCAGATCTCGCGCACCTCTCCCGGGTTCTGGTTTGTCGTGGCGTTTGCCGGGATGGTCGTCTTCGCCGCGCTGGTCACCATCTCGGCGGTGATCTCGCGCCGATTCGTTCCCGCGTTCATCGTCCTCGGGTACATCGCGTCGTGGATGATGTGGGTGCCCGGGAATGAGCGCCGTGTGCTGTTCTTCTACCACGCGCTCGGCATCCTGCTCTTCACCGCGCTCGCGCTCGCGTATGCCCTGACGGCGATCCGGGGCATCCGATTCCGCGTGGGCGGCAGGCAGATGACCCTGGCACCGGTCGCCTACGCGTTGATCGGCAGCGTGCTCGCGGCCTTCATCTTCTTCTACCCGATCTGGACGGCCATGCCGCAGAGCTCCGCCGACCAACAGATGAGGATCTGGGTCGACGTCGGGTGACCGCCGTGCTTGTCGTTCTCGATGCCGCGCTGACGCTCGCGGCCGGTGCAGCGCTGTCCGGACTCGTCAGGACTCACCTCACCCTCGTCGAGCGTGTCGCGATCGGCGTGACCAGCGGGATGCTGGTCGGTACTGCCGCGACCTATGGACTTTCCCTGCTCGCCGGACTCAACACCGCGACGGCGCTCGGGGGACCGGCCCTCACTCTGGGCGGCGCCGTTGCGGTGTCGTTGCTGACGGTCAATCCACGCGCGACCTGGCATGCGTCCTGGGTGGAGTCGAGAGACCGCTGGGTGCAACGCATCCCGTGGTTCTCGATCGCGGCATTCGTCGGCGGCGCAGGAGCGATCGTGGCGATCTTCGCGCACACCGTCTTTTCGGATTCGGGTGGCCTCGAGGCCGGATACCCAACGGTGTGGGCGGACTGGTCGCAGCACCTCACCACCGCGGCGAGCTTCGCGTCAGGCGGCAACATCCCGCCGGTCAACCCGCTGTTCAGCGGCACCACGCTGCTCTACCCGTTCCTGCCCGACTTTCATGCGGCGACACTGATGACGCTCGGTCTCGCCCCGGGGCTGGCCCTGGCGATTCCCGGCGGAGTCCTGGTGATGGTCATCGCCCTGCTCGTGGTCGCGCTGGGCCGCCGCCTCGGCCTCGGGATCGGGGCAGGCGTGGTGGCAGTGCTCATCTGCTTCATCGGTGGTGGCCTCGGGTTCATCGGCCTTTTCTCCGACGCGTGCGTGAGCCACGGATTCACCGCATCCCAGTGCACGTTGCAGTACGTCGTCACCCATCCCGGCACTGGAGTGTCGATAGTGGGGTGGACGCTGCACGACCTTCCCGGCAGCATCGTCGCGCAGCACCGTGCCTACGACGGGTTACCGTCCGACGGCGGCCCGCCACCGCTCCCCGATATGCAGTGGTACACGCCGCTCATGGCGTGGTGGCTGCCGCAGCGCACGCTGCTCTTCGGGTTCGCCGCGGCGATCTCGGTGCTCCTGCTCGTGTTCGCCGGTGCGTCGTCGCACGGTCCGAGCTGGGAACCGTTTGCGCTGGCCGGAGTGCTGATCGGTCTGCTGCCGATCGTCCATGTCCAGACCCTGATCGCACTTTCGATATTGCTCTTCGTGCTGCTCTGGCGCAGGCGACGGCGCGAGTGGTTCGCGCTGCTCGGGATCGCCGTGCTGCTCGGCGGCGTCCGGCTCGCACAGCTCGCGCTCTCACAGCACGGCGCATCGGTGACTCCCTACGGCACCAATGTGTACCCGTGGCTCGAGCCCGGATGGCTGGCCAACGCCGGCACCGCTGCGAACCCGAGCGGGCGGCTCCCGTTGTCGATCGGCAACGTGTTCACGGGCGCCATCCAGGCAGTGGCGATGCTCAGCACCCCGCAGTGGTGGGGATTCTGGTTCGCCAACCTCGGAATTGCGGTGCCATTGCTCGCGGTCGTGGCGATCGCCGCCGTCGCTCGGCTCACCGGCCTGCAGGCCGGACGCGTGATGACCGCGGCGTTTCCAGTGCCGCTGCTCGAGCTCGCGCTCGGAGCGCTGATCATCTTCGCGGCCTGCAACCTCGTGGTCTTCCAGTCCTGGAACTGGGACAACACCAAGCTGCTCGTGTACTGGTATCTCGTCATCGCCCTGCTCATCGGCGCGCTCGCCACGCACTGGTGGAAGCGCGTCTGGCCTCGGGTGGCCGCGCTGCTGCTGGTGGCTCCGGTGCTGCTCACCGGCGCGCTCGTCGTGGTCAGGCTGTTGCCGTGGACGCCCCCGGAGGACGCGATCACAGGTCCATACACGATCGCGACCGCGCAGGAAGTGCAGCTTGCCTCGACAATCGACCGCGTGACCCAGAAGGGCGCTGTGTTCCTCACCTTCGGCCGCCCCAACGATCCCGTGCTCGCAGTCGCCGGACGCATCGGGGTGATGGGGTACGGCGGCTGGCTCTGGAGCTACGGCATCAGCTTCGAGACCCGCTACGAGGACGTCCAGGCCATGTACAACGGCTGCGCCGCCGATGCGGCTACCTGCCCGGTGTTCAGTCTCCTGCGCAAATATGGCATCAGCTACGTCGAGATCGACGACCGGCTTACCGACCCAGGCGCGATCGATTCCAGGGCGAGCCTCACATGGTGGGCGGGCCAAGGTCTCCCAGTCGTGGCGCACTCCGACCACATCACGATCTACGACGTTCGTGGGAGGGGCTGATGTGACTGTGCAGGTGCCGCCGTCGCGTTTCCTCCCCTCGATCAGCGCCGTGCTTCCGGCCTACAACGAGGAGGCGGTGATCGCCGAGACCGTCCGGCGCACCGCGGCGGCGCTCACCGATCTCGGCATCGCCGAGTTCGAGATTCTCGTCGTCGATGACGGCAGCAGCGATGCAACCGCGGCTCGCGCGTCGACTGCGCTGGTTTCGGACCCGCGCGTCCGCGTCGTGTCCCATCACCGCAACCGGGGATACGGCGCGGCGCTGCGCACCGGGTTTGAAGCCGCCACATGTGACGCGGTCTTTCTGATGGACAGCGACGGTCAGTTCGACCCGACTGAGATCTCCAGGCTCCTTGCTCTCTACGGGCGCGACCGCGTGGTCTGCGGGCATCGCATCCGGCGCAAGGACACGTGGGCGCGGCGGTTCTATCACAAGGCGTTCTTCGGTCTCGTGCGGCTCGGATTCGGGCCGACGGTGCGCGATGTCAACTGTGCCTTCAAGCTCTTTCCTCGTGCGGTCGGCAGGGGGCTGCACGCCGACGGAGCGCTGGTGTCGACCGAGCTGCTGGTGCGCGCCCGGCGGAGTGGTTACCTCCTCATGGACATTGGCGTTCACCACTACCCGCGCACCACCGGTCGCGCGACCGGCGCCTACATCGGGGTCGTCCTGCGCGCGTTCCGCGAGCTCTGGCAGCTGCGCAACCACCCCGCTCTGCTCGACGGACTCGACCCGCCCGCGTGATCCGGCGGGCGACAACGTCGTCGTGGGGCAACGCGCTTGCGGCGGTTGCGCTGTCGCGGCTGCTCTGGCTGGGCGTGTTCGTCGCCGTGCTGGCCATCGATTTCGGGTCCACGCCCCTGCTGTCCGGCCTGCGCGCGCATCTGGTCTCGTGGGACGCGATCAGCTACCTCTCGATCGCCGTCCATGGCTACCCGGCGCACCTCGACTATCGCGACGCGTTCCTTCCAGGGTTTCCCCTGCTGGTGCGCGTGCTGGCGATCGTGACCCGCGACGACGTGACCGCCGCGTGGCTGGTCAACGCCGTCGCCGAGACGATCGCGCTCTGGTACCTCGGCCGCCTGGTGCTCGGCGAGCGCGATCGGTCGTCCGCAGGGTTCTCGGTGTGGCTGCTCGCGCTCGCGCCCACGGCGCTCTTTCTCATCGCTCCATTCAGTGAGAGCTGCTTCATCGCGTCGGCCGCGGCGAGCCTCTACTACGCTCGCGCCGGTCAGCCGGGCAAGGCGGTGGCCGCCGCAGCGCTTGCGTGCGCGTTCCGGCTCACCGGGCTCGCGCTGATTCCGGCGCTCGCCATCGAGCAACTGCGGAGAAGCGGATGGCGGCCTCGCCCGAAACTGCTTGCGGTCATGCTCGCAGCAGTCCCGCTTGCGATCTACGGTCTGTACATGCAGATCCATATCGGTGATGCCCTGGCGGTCCTCCACGCCGACCGTCTGCCCTCGTTCGGCCTGCAACCCACGCCGCCGTGGAACGGATTCGCGACCACGTGGCACACGCTGGTCAGCACCACCGACGGAGAGACGCGGTCGATCTTCGCCCGCGAGGTCGCGTTCGGTCTGCTCGGACTGGTGCTCTGCGCCGGGATGTGGGTATCGCCGCGAATCCCCCGATCACTGGCGCTGTACTGCACCATCGCCTGGTTGATGACCGCGTCACTGCCCTTCTGGCGCTCCCAGCCCCGCTACAGCCTCGCGCTCTTCCCGGCGGTGCTGCTCGTATCCGATCTCACCCAGCGATTTCCGCGCGCGCGGCCGGCGATGCTGGGCGCGAGCGCCATCCTCATGTGCGCCGGCACCTGGATCTTTGCTCAGGGGCGCTGGCTCGGATGATCATCGACAGCCACGTCCACATCCTGCCGGCGAGCATGCGCGACGCGCGGGATCACCTGGCGGCGCTCGATCCATGGTTCGACGTGTGTCATCGCGGCGGGCGCTTGATCGTCACCGCGGACGAGCTGCTGGCGTCGATGGATGCGTCGGGGATCGATCGTTCGGTGTGCTTCGGCTGGCCGTTCGCCGACCCGGAACACTGCGCCGAGGTCAACGATCACCTCATCGCGGTGCAGCGCGAACATCCGGACCGGCTCACCTGCTTCGCAACCGTGAGCCCGGCAAGGCCGGGCGCCGTCGCCGAGCTGCGACGCTGCGCCGGCGAGGGTCTGCGCGGTGCCGGCGAGCTCAACGCGGACGCCCAGGGGTTCGATCTCGGGTCGCAGGCGATCGACGACGTGGCCGCGGCGTGTAGCGACCTGGAGATCCCTCTGGTGCTGCACTGCAGTGAGCCGGTCGGTCATGACTACCCAGGGAAGGGCACGGCGACACCGGGACCCCTCGCCGCGTTTGCGCTGCGTCACCCCGGCCTGCGTCTGGTCTGCGCGCATCTCGGCGGCGGACTTCCGTTCTTCGCGCACATGCCGGAGGTGGCCGAGCTGTGCCGCCGGCTGTGGTTCGATACCGCGGCCGGTCCGTTTCTCTTCGCCCCGACGGCGTACCGCGCGGTCGCCGACCTCTGTGGTGCCGACCGCCTGCTCTTCGGCTCGGACCACCCGCTCCTTCCCGCACGGCGCTACATCGATGCGTTTGCGCAGGCGGATTTGACCGCTGCGGAGCGGGCCCTCGTGATGGGCGGCAATGCGGCACAGCTGCTTGGTCTGTGACAACGTGCCCCTCTCGTTACGAATCTGTGTCTCAGCATCGGAGGCAACGTTCGGGCACTTTGCGACACTTTCTTCGGGCGGAGAAACCGGCGCCCGCCAGCCGGTCCTTCGCCTCTTTCGTGACCAGGATTGGGGGCTTCGGCCCCCGTCCGTGGTCGCAACGGACGCTCCGATGAGGGACCGGGCGCACGACGAAGCCGGCACCTGTGGTTGCCGGTTTCGCACACTGTGGGTCGATGTTCACTCCTGAAACGCTCGACGTGGTCATGGTGTCCTTCGAGGGACCCGACCAGTACAGCCAGGCGGGCGGTCTCGGCGTGCGCGCCCGCGAGCTCTGCAGGGCCTTCGCGGCGCTCGGCTACCGGACCACACTCGTCTTCGTCGGCGACCCGGACAAGCCTGGTGTCGAGCTCGACCAGGGGGTGCAGCTGGTCCGCTGGTGCCAGCAGATCAGTGATCGGTACCGCTCCGGCGTCTACGAGGGTGAGCTGGCGAAGATTCGAGACCTGACCGCGACGCTGCCGGACGCGCTCATCGACAGCATCCTCCGTCCGGCCGCCGAGGCAGGGAGGATCACCGCGGTGCTCTGCGAGGAGTGGCACACCGCCTGGTTTTGCAAGGCGCTGAGCGACCGGCTCCACACCCTCGGGCTGCGCCAGAGCGCCGTGCTCCTCTGGAATGCCAACAACCTCTTCGGCTTCGAGGCCATCGACTGGCCGGTGCTCGACTTCGTCGCATCGATCACCACGGTCAGCAAGTACATGAAGCACCTCATGTGGCCGTATGGCGTCAACCCGGTGGTGATTCCCAACGGCATTCCCGAGAGCGCGCTGACCCCGGTGGATGGGACGGCGGCACGCGCGATCCATGCCGCTGCCGGGTCACCGTGCCTCGCGTTCAAGATCGGCCGCTTCAGCCCGGACAAACGCTGGAACCAGGCCGTCGCCGCGCTCGCGGAGCTTCGGGCCGAGGGCATGCCGGGACGCATGCTCATGCGCGGCGGCATGGAGCCCTACGGCGCCACGGTGCTCGCGTTCGCCGCCGAGTGCGGGCTTGCGGTGACCGACTGGTACGAGCCGGTCGAGGACGCGGGCGGCATCGTGCGCGCGCTCACCGAGACCGACAGCGCGCCGATCGTGCACCTCCGTCGATTCCTCCCCGACCAGGTGATCACCGAGATCAACGTGGGTGCCACCGCGGTGCTCGCCAACTCCGGGCACGAGCCCTTCGGTCTCGTCGGACTCGAGGCCATGGCGGCCGGCGGGGTCGCCATGGTGGGAGCGACCGGCGAGGAGTACGCCCGCCCTTACGGCAACGCCATCGTGGTCGAGACCGACGATCCCGCCGAGATCGCCAGCGCGCTGCGTGGTCTCGTCGAGCAGCCGGCGCTGGGCGAACGGCTGCGCGTGGCGGCGCGTTTGGACGCGGCCGACTTTGCCTGGCCGATCGTCATCGCCGGGTTGCTGGAGCGGCTTCGCTTCATGTGCGTGCACCAGCGGGTGGTGCTCCCGGCCGGCGGTCCATCTCCGAGCGCGTAATTCCTCGCAACGCGCCATATGATCTGAATCGGCAGACCGGTGCCGAGGAGGTGGTCGTGTGAAGGCAGTGGTCATGGCGGGGGGTGAAGGCGCCCGACTGCGTCCGCTGACCAGCCGACTTCCCAAGCCGCTCGTGCCGGTCGTCGGCACCCCGGTGCTCGAGCACATCCTCCGGCTGCTCAAGGAGCACGGGATCACCCAGGTCGTGGTGACGCTCGCGTACCTCGGCGCGGAGATCCGCAACCGCCTCGGCGATGGCGCCGAGCTCGACATGGAGATCGAGTACGTCGTGGAGGATCGCCCCCTCGGCACGGCGGGGAGCGTGCGCAACGCCGCCCATCTCCTCGACGACACGTTCCTGGTGATCAGCGGCGATGCGCTCACCGACATCGACCTCACCACGGTCATGCGCTCTCATGCGGAGCGCGGATCGCACGCGACCATCGTGCTCCACTCCGTGCCCAACCCGCTCGAGTACGGGGTCGTCGTCACCGACGACGAGGGAAACATCAAGCGCTTCCTTGAGAAACCCTCATGGGGCGAGGTCTTCAGTGACCACGCCAACACCGGGATCTACGTCATCGAGCCGAAGGTGCTCGACCACATCAAGGAGGGCGCCAACGCCGACTGGTCGCAGGACGTGTTCCCGACCATGCTCCGCCGTCACGAACCGCTCCACGGCATCGTCGTCGACGACTACTGGTGTGACATCGGGTCGATTCAGTCGTATATGCAGGCGAACTGGGACGCGCTCGACGGCAAGGTTCACTGCCACATCACCGGACACCGCGAGGGCAACGTCTGGATGGGTGAGGGCGTGGAGATCGGCATCGGTGTCCAGCTCGACGGGCCCGCGTTCATTGGCGACGAGGTCAAGCTCAAGGCCGGCGCGCACATCAACGAGCACGGGGTCATCGACCGCTACAGCGTCATCGACGACAACACCAAGGTCAGCAACAGCGTGGTGTGGCCCCATTCGTACATCGGCGAGCGCTGCCGGCTGCGCCAGGCGATCGTCTGCCGCAACGTGACCATCAAGAACGACTCGCTCCTCGAGGAGAACTCGGTCATCGCCGATGAGTGCGTCCTCGGGAGAGGCTCGCAGATCCGCGCCGGAGTGAAGATCTGGCCGAGCAAGACCGTGGAGCCGGGTTCGACGGTGAACGAGTCGGTGATCTGGGCCGGTGAGTGGCGCAGCGGCCTCTTCTCCTCGTACGGCCTTGGCGGTCTCATCAACGTGGAGCTCACCCCGGAGTTCTGCGCGCGGCTTGGAGCCGCCTTCGGCGCCACCCTGGCGAAGGGCGCGTGCGTCGTGGTCGGCCAGGATCATGCGCGATCGTCGCGGATGATCAAGCGGGCGATCGTCAGCGGCATCGTCAGCGCCGGCGCAAAGGCGCGGGACGTGCGCGAGCTGCCGGTTCCGGTCACGCAGTGGGCGACCCTCGACGCCGACTGTGCCGCCGGCATCCACGTGCTGGTGTCGCCGCTCGACCAGCGCAGCGCGGACATACGCTTCTTCGACTCCGACGGTCTGCAGATCGACAAGCGCGCCGAGCGCAAGCTCGAGAACCTGCTGTTCCGCGAGGACTTCCGTCGCGCGGGGTTCTATGAGATGGGCGATATCGAGTACGGCGAACCCATCGCCGGCTACACCGCCCACCTCTTCAAGTCCGTCGACGGAGACATCATCCGCAACGCGCTGTTCCGGGTGCTCATCGACTACGACTACAGCGACGCGTCGGCGGTGCTCCCGGCGATTCTCAACGAGCTCGGGGTGACCACCATTCCACTCAACGCCGGCATGCGCGAGGGTGGACACCATCGCACGGTGCCGGACGAGACGGCGCTGATCAGCAAGACAGTGAGGGCCGATGTCGGATGCATGATCAGCCCGACGGGCGAACGCATCACCATCATCGATGAGAAGGGCGTGGTGCTCACCCCGCACGAGTGCCTCGCGATACTGGCCACGTGGTGGGTGCGCTCCAATCCCGGCACGGTGCTCGCCCCCGCCGCCACGCCGATGTGGATCGGCGACCTCGTGCGCAAGGAGGGCGGCACGTTGAGCGCGACTCCGGGAGACCCCGCATCGGTGCTCCGCGCGTCGGCGCTGGCGGGGACCAGCATCGCCTCGGACGGCGAGGGCGGATTCGCCTGGCCGGGACACCTGGGCGCATTTGACGCCATGTACACGCTGGTCAAGTTGCTGGAGCTGCGCGCGAAGATCGGCATCCCGCTCAGCAGGGCGCGCGAGGCGCTGCCGCAGGTCGCCTACGTCACCGCCACCGAGTTCTGCCCCTGGGAGGCGAAGGGACGGGTGATGCGAATCCTGCTCGATCGCCATCGCACCGACTCCGTGGATCTCGTCGACGGGATCAAGGTCTATGTCGACGACGGTTTCGTGCTCGTCCGTCCGGATCCCGACGAGCCGGCGTATCACGTGGTCGCGAGTGTCACCGACCCGGAACGCGGACGCCAGCTCGTCGACGAGTATCTCGCACAGGTGCGCGAGGCCGAGGGAGCCAACGGGGTCCACGCTCCGGTGGAGGCTGCCGCGGGGGCAGAGTAGCCGGGGTCGGGCATCCGAGTGCGCTGCGGGGTGTGGGTGTTATTGCCGGAGATGGCGATAACCCCCGAGAGGCACCACACTGTCGGCGACGTC
>JBAPOS010000063.1:0-21378 GCA_049279755.1 Candidatus Dormiibacterota bacterium
GATGCCGGGAACTCCGGGTGCTGGTATCCGTCGACCTCGGCGTTGGTCGACCCGGCGTCGCCCGCAGCGGCGCTGAAGGTGACGCCGTGGAGCGCCCCGGCGGCGAAGGCTGCATCAAGACCCCGCATGCCCTGCGGCGACCAGTGATCCTCGGGTGCACCCCAGCTGATCGAGACCGCGGCCGGGCGTCGCATGGCGTCGCTCGCGGCGGTAGCCGTTGCGTCGATGAATCCGCGTTCGCTGTTGGGCGCGTTGTAGCTGACGATGGTGAGATGTGCTTTCGGGGCCATCGCGGCGACCATGCCTCCGATCACCTGGTAGTCGAGCGCGACCTCGACGTCGGCGCCGTTCGGATCCGGGGTCGGGGTGGCACCATCAAGCCAGACGTTGGTGATGTCCGGCGCGGGCAATCCGAGGCGCGCGAACGCCGCCGCGAGGTCGAAGGGATGCACGACCCCGCCGAGCTCGATCATCGCCGCAACCAGTTCGACGCCCTCGCCGCCGTTGGCAAGGCGCGGGTAGTCGTAGAGCGACGCGAGCTGGGGTGGGTCATACGCGAGCACCGCGGACCGACCGTCGTCGAGCCCACGCACGTGCGAGCGTGCCAGGGGCCGGTCGTCGAGGCCGAAGACACCTTCGACGACGCGATCGAGATGGGCGGGGAGATGCACCGGGCCGGCGTGTCCGCGGTACTCGACGTTGCGCCCGTCGGGCAGCTGCCACCCGAATCGCTCGAGGTCGACCTCGAAGGCGCTGGAGAGCTGCGCGGCGCTGCCCCGAAGCATCACCCGCCGGGTCGCGGCGTCCTCGCCGGTCACCTCCAGGCCGGCTGCGGTGGCCCAGCGCGCCACGCGATCCCGGTCGGTGGGGTCGAAGCCGTGGCGCGCGGTCAGCTGGTTGATGTCCATATGGCGCGTGCTCGGGTCCGGGAGCGACTCCATCCAGGCGAGGCTCTGCGCCGTGGTGGGCCCGGCGATGCGCTCGCGAAGCATGAGCGTGACGCCGGCGCCGGCCTGCAACTCCGCTTCGTCGAGCTTCCTGAGACGCCGGTGGCCTGGGCGGGTCCCGCCGGCGGGGTGATAGGCGCTGCCGCGCAGCGCAACGGAGTCGGGCATGGTCGGCCCCCTCTCGAGGACATCGGGCGGACGCCGCCGTTGCGACGGCGCTGCATCCCGACGCGGAGCCGCCCATCATCGAGTGGGGGAACGGACATCCCAAGGACGTCCGGATGCGACGCCGGACGGTGTCAGACGGTGGTGCGGGCCCGCCCGATGGCCTCGATGGCGCTGTGGTTGTCGAGCGACGACAGGTCGCCGGGATCCGTGCCCAGGTAGACGGAGCGGACCACGCGGCGGAGCACCTTGGCGTTTCGCGTTTTGGGCAGTTCTGACACGATCTCAACGGCGTGCGGCGCGAGCGCCTTGCCGAGGTCCTCGGCGACACGGCGGGCGAGTGCCACACGCAGCTCCGGTGAATCGGTGACCCCCGGCTTGAGCACCACGAAGACGACCAGCGCCTCGCCCTTGACCGGATCCGGGACACCGATCGCGGCCGCCTCGGCGACCGCTTGATGCGCGACCAGCGCTGACTCGACCTCGGCGGGCCCGAGGCGCTTGCCCGCAACCTTGATGGTGTCGTCGCTGCGCCCGCGCACGTACCAGAGCCCGTCGGTGTCCACCTCGACCCAGTCACCGTGCACCCACACATCGGGCCAGCGGGACCAGTAGGTGTCGAGATAGCGCTCGCGATCGTGCCAGAAACCGCGGGTCATCCCCGGCCAGGGAGCGCGGATCACCAGCTCTCCCACCCGTCCGCGAACGCTCGCACCCTGCTCATCGACGACATCGGCGGCCATGCCCGGACACGGGCCGGCGAAGGAGCACGGCTGCAGCGGGGTGAGCATGTTGCCGGCGAGGATGCCGCCAGAGATCTCGGTCCCGCCCGAGTAGTTGATCACCGGGAGGGTGCCTCCGCCGATCTTCTGCTGATACCAGAGCCAGGGGTCGGTGTTCCACGGCTCGCCGGTGGACCCGAGCACGCGGAGCGAGGAGAGATCGTGGGCGGCGACCGGCTCGTCGCCGTGGCGCATCAACGCTCGAATCACCGTCGGCGCGATCCCCAGCACCGAGACTCGATGTCGCTCCACCACCGCCCAGAGACGATCGGGGCCGGGGTGGTCGGGCACGCCATCGAAGAGCACCAGGGTTGCGCCGATGCTCAGCGCGCCGCAGATTGCCCATGGACCCATCATCCAGCCGATGTCGGTGAACCAGAGCAGACGGTCGTGTTCGCCGATGTCGAAGCAGTGGGCCATGTCCTGCATGGCCTTGACCGGGAAACCGCCATGCACGTGCACCGTGCCCTTCGGCCGGCCCGTGGTCCCGCTCGTGTAGATGATCATGAACGTCGAATCGGCGTCGGTGGCGGCTATCGGCGGTCCGCCGCTCCAGCCGTCGGGCATCGCCTCGTACATGACGTCTCGACCCACTTGCATCGCGGGGTTCGCGTCGCCGAGCTGCGGCACCACCAGGATGTGCTCGAGCGACGGCAGCTGCGCCGTGGCCTCGTCGGCGACCGCCTTCATGGCGACGATCCCGCCGCGCCGTTTGAACCCGTCAACAATGACCAGAACCTTGGCATCGCAGTCGCGCAGCCTCGACACGATGGCGCCCGCGCCGTACCCGCTGAAGAGCGGCACCACCACGGCTCCGAGCCATGCGCACGCGAGGAAGAGCGAGACCGTCTCGGGGATCATCGGAAGACACAGGCCGACGCTGTCACCGGACCCGACACCGAGGTTGGCGAGCGTCGCCGCCGCATACGCCGTCTGACGCCGGAGCACGTCATACGTCCATTCGCGTGTGCTGCCGTCATCGCCCTCCCACAGGACGGCGGTCCGCTCGGGCACGCGTTGCGCCCAGCGCGTCACCGCGTTGTGCGCGAGATTGAGCTTGCCGCCGGCCCAGAAGCGCGTCCAGGGCAATCCGGGGGAGGTGTCCATCGCGACGTCGAATCGGCGGTTCCACTCAACCCCGACGTCATCGACCACCGCCGCCCAGAACCGCTGCGCGTCGTCGCGTGCGAGCCGCGCGACACCGTCGAGATCGACCGCGCCGAGTGCGTCGATGAAATGTCTGAGCCGCGATCCGCCCGCCTGCTCCGCCGTCGGCGTCCACGCGAAACGCGAGTCGCTGCTGCTCATGGCCCGGTGACCATAGCGCGTGGTCAGCGGTCGATCGAGGCCATGTCCCAGTGACGGTCCCCGCGTACGCTCTCGGGACTGACCACCGCCTCGAGCCGAGCGATGTCGGCCGGCTCGAGGGCAATGTCAGCCGCCGCGGCGTTCTCCTCGAGGCGAACCCGCCGCTTCGTCCCCGGGATGGGAACGATATCGGGTCCTCGATGGAGCAGCCAGGCAAGCGCCAGCTGCGCCGCGGTGACGCCTTTCTCCGCCGCGATGTCGCCGAGGCGCGAGGCGATCGCCACGTTGGCATCGAGGTTGCCGTCGGCGAAGCGCGGGAACCGGCTGCGGCGGGTGTCCGACGCGGCGAGCGTGCCGGAGGTGACCGTGCCGGTGAGGATTCCTCGGCCCAGCGGGCTGTACGCCACGAAGCCGATGCCCAGCTCGCGAATCGCCGGCAGAACCGACTCCTCGACGTCACGCGAGAACAGCGAGTATTCCGATTGCACGGCGGAGATCGGATGCACCGCGTGGGCGCGGCGCATCGTGGCCGGCCCTGCCTCGCTCAGCCCGAGAAACCGGACCTTCCCCGCTTCGACCAGCTCCGCCATCGCGCCGACGGTCTCCTCGATCGGGACCGAGCGATCGAGCCGGTGCTGGTAGTAGAGGTCGATGACGTCGATGTCGAGGCGCTGGAGCGACGCGTCGCATGCCCGGTGCACGTGCTCCGGGCGTCCGTTGATGACCTGGGATCCGTCCGCCTGTCGCTCGAACCCGAACTTGGTTGCCACAACGTATTGATCACGACGTCCGGTCAGCGCCTTGCCGATCAGCTGCTCGTTGGTGAACGGCCCGTACATGTCGGCGGTGTCGAGCATGGTCACGCCGAGCTCGGCGGCACGATCGATGGTCGCGATCGCCTCGCGCTCGTCACGCTCCTCGGCAGTGCCGTAGAAATCCGACATCCCCATGCAGCCGAGCCCCAGCGCGGAGACCTCCAGCCCCTGCGTCCCCAGCTTCCGCTGCTCCACGTCCCGTACCTCCTGGTCGGCGGTCCCGCTGACCGAAAGAATGCGCGAAGCAGGTTTGCCTACGCCACCTGGATCATCGACGGCGCTGATTTGCGCGCCGCGCGGCCCGTGTCAGCCCACCCGTAGATGGTGGCGGCGAGCGCGATGACACCGGCGACGAAGAAGGCAAGCTCGGTGCCGCCAACCTCGGCGAGCCAGCCGGCGAGCAGACCTCCCAGAGGTGCCGTGCCGAAGAACACGTACCCGTAGATGCCCAGGATGCGTCCGCGCATCTGATCGGTGACCGCGAGCTGCAGCGATGCGTTCGCCTGTGACGAGTACAGGGTGAATGCGATGCCGGTCACGACCAGCGCGAGCCCCGCCGCCCAGACGACATGCAGCGGAGCGAGCGTGATCTCCGACACCGAGAACAGCGCGGCGCCGACCAGCATCGTGCGCCGGCTTGCACGTCCGAGCGATGCGGAGAACAGGGCACCGACCAGCGCTCCAAAGCCGAAGAGTGCGGAGAGGATGCCGAAGATCTCCGGGCCACTGTTGAGGGTTCTTGAAGCAAGGACGGGAAGGAGCACGTTGAAGTTGATGCTGATCGTCGCGATCACCAGCATCATCACAAGCACCGAGCGGATCACCGGCATGCGCCACGCGAACTTCAGCCCCTCGAGCGAGCCGCGCAGCACGTTGTGGTTGCGCTGATCCTTGCGAACTGGAAACAGCCGGTCCACGCGCATCAGCCACAGCGCGGCCAGGACGGCGAAATAGCTCAGGGCGTTGATGAGGAAGCAGATGCCGACGCCGGCCACGGCGATGAGTCCGCCCGCGATGGCGGGGCCGACGATGCGTGAGGCGTTGAAGAGACTGGAGTTCAACGCCACGGCGTTGGGCAACTCGTCGCGCCCGACCATCTGGATGGTGAACGCCTGCCGGACCGGATTGTCGAGCACCGTGATCATTCCGGTGACGCCGGCGATGACGTACACCTCCCAAACGGTGGCGTGACCGGTGAGCGTGAGTCCGGCGAGGAGCGCAGCCGTGACCATGAAAGCCGCCTGCGTGCCGATCAACACCTTGCGCTGATCGAACCGGTCCGCAAATGCGCCACCGAACAGTCCGAACAGCCCGTAGGGACCGAACTGGCAAACCGCAAGCAGGCCGACCGCGAGCGGCGAGTGTGTGTTCTGCACGACGAACCACGCCTGCGCGACGCTCTGCATCCACGTGCCGCTGATGGACACGACCTGTCCGAAGAAATACAGGCGGTAGTTGTAGTGGCGGCGCAGGCTCATGAAGGTCCGCGCGGTGGCGTTGCGGATTCCCAGGGTCATTCCGCCTGTTCCAGCAGCGCCTCGAGCGGCGCGATGGCGGCGGAGACGGCGGCGAGGTCGGAGTCGGCGAGCCGGCTGAGCCGTGCTGACAGCCAGGCGGTGCGCTTCGAGCGGATCGCCTTGAGGACGCGCAGGCCTTCGGGGGTGACTTCGAGATCCACCCTGCGCCGGTCACGTTCGGCCTGGCGTCGCGTGACCAGCCCGGACGCCTCGAGGCGATCGATGTGGCTGCACACCGACGGCATCGACGTTCCTTCGCGAGCGGCCAGCTCCGCGACCCCGATCCCGCGGTTTCCCTCGATGAGACCGAGCAGAGAGAGCTGCCCGGGCGAAACGCCGGACGTGTGGACCTCGCGCCGCAGGTGGCGGTTCAGGTGGAGCAGCACCGGCCTCAGCTGGTTGGCGATGTCGACGGGCTTGATGGCGGTGTCTGTCATGGGCTGAATTGATTATATAACCTAACTAATTTCCTTGCAACCCCACGAAAACACCCATCGGGAACCCGGTGACGGTCCCCGGCGTCTCCGTCTCCGCACGATGTGAACCCGTTTGGAGGACCCGCAGATGCGCAAGTTGGTGTTCGCCGGCATTGGCGTTGCCGCGGCGATCGTCGCCCAGGCGGGGCAGGTCTTCGCATGCGGCGGCCTGGTCGCGCCCGACGGTGACGTCCGCCTCGCCAAGGCGACGACCTTCATCGCCTGGTCGGGGGGCATCGAGCACTACGTCACGAGCTTCGCCTTCACGGGCGCGGTGACCGATGTGGGATGGATCGTCCCGCTCCCCGCGGTCCCGACCTCGATCAAGGAAGCGGGCGCATGGACTCTGCAGCGTCTCGAGCGTGAGTTCGCACCGGTGTTTCCAGGACTTCAGTTGGATTTCGCGGCTTCCGCCGGGGCTCCAGCTCCAGCGACGGTCATCGAGCAGGTGCAGGTCGAGGCCCTCGACGTCACCGTCCTGAAGGGGAGCGGTCAGGCGGTCGTCGACTGGTGCGCGCACAACGGCTTCCTCGTGTCGCCGGAGATCAAGGACCACCTGCTCCGCTACGCGACCTCCAGCCCCATCTTCATGGCCGCGAAATACAACACGTCACTCGCGCTGGAGCGTCATCAGCAGGCGGGCGACGGCGTGCCCCTGTTGATCACCATGCGCACGCCCCACCTCTGGGTGCCGCTCGAGATCCTCGCAACGCCGGGAGCCCCGGTCAATGCCGATCTGTTCCTGCTCACCTCCCAGCCCCTGCGCACCGACGGCGGCGTGCTCGTGACGTCCAGGCAGACTCAAGGCACCCTCGACAGCACGCCGGGCTTCAACCTGTCGGGCGCTGAGCCGATGAACACCAGCCTGCACCACGATCTCTCCATCGACAGGAACATGTCGTGGGTGCCGGCGAGCGGGTGGCTCACCTACCTCACCCTGAACGCCCCCGGCGCACAGGTCACCTACGACCTCGGGGTTGGAGCCAACAACGTCATCCGGCTCACGTCGTTCGGCGCGCCGGCGGCAGTTCTCGGCGCCACCGCCGCGATCCCGGTGACGTCCGACCCGGCCGACCTGCTCTTCCCAGCCCTGCTGATCGCGGGCACCATGATCATCGTGATCCCCGTGTCCGTTTGGCAGCTCCGGCCGCGCCGCGTCAGAGGTTGAGGATGTCGACCGGCTCGATGTCCTCGCCGAGAGTCATGCCGGTCACCGTGGCAAAGAAATACACCTCGGCCTCGAGGGTCCGGGCGATGTTCGCGGCATCGCGGAATCCGTGCTGCTCGCCCGGATATCCGATGTAGGCACAGGGGACTCCTGCCTGCTTGAGGGCCGCGAACATCATCTCCGCCTGGTCGGGCGGCACGACCGGGTCATCGAGCCCCTGCAGGAGCAGCACCGCGCCGCGCACCTGATCGATGAAGTGCACGGGCGAACGGTCGTACATACCCCGACCCTTCGGCAGCGGCGCGTCGTAGCGGGCCTCGAACTTGTGTCCCGCCATGGC
This sequence comes from Candidatus Dormiibacterota bacterium, assembly GCA_049279755.1. Taxonomy (GTDB): domain Bacteria; phylum Chloroflexota; class Dormibacteria; order Aeolococcales; family Aeolococcaceae; genus Palsa-851. The sequence goes on from JBAPOS010000063.1 coordinate 7,519, forward strand.
GAACAGTGCTTCGAGATCGGCGATCCCAAAGAGGCTCGCGCCCGCCTGGAAGACATCGTGGAACGTCATGGCGCACAGCACGACGTATCCGCCTGCACTGCCGCCATGGATGAACAGACGGTCGGGGTCGACCTGACCGCTGTCGACCAGATGGCGCGCGCCCGCCAGGCAATCACCGACATCGACCACGCCCCACTGCTCGTTGAGGCGGTCCCGGTAGTCGCGACCGTACCCGGTGCTGCCACCGTAGTCGACGTCGAGGTACGCAAAGCCACGGCTGGTCCAGAACTGCACGGTGGGATCCAGCGCGAAGCTGGTGGACGACGTCGGACCACCATGCGCGCGAAGCAGCAGCGGCGGCTTGCGACCGGGCTCCGGCACGACGCCGTCGTTTCGCGGCGCGTAGTACCAGGCATGCGATATCTCGCCTTCATATCCCGGAAATGTCAGATGGCGCGGTGCCGAGATCATCGATGCATCGATCGCCATCGCGCCGCTTTCGGATCGGACGGTTCGGCTCACCCCGGTTGCAACGTTGAAGCGCACGACACCGAGTGGCGTATCCGGGTTTCCGGCATCAAAGATGATGTCGTCGCCGCTGGCGCTGACGTAGAGCGCGAACTCCGTGTACGGCACATCCAGGCGGGTCAGCCTGCCTGAGGCTTCAAGGGCGAAGAAGTCCCATCCGCTTTCGCGGCGAGCCCATAGAACAATGCGGCCGTTGCCACAGAAGGCATACGTCGACAGCCCGAACACCCACTGTGCAGCGCCGCATTCGGCCTGCATCGGCGCGAGCGCATCGACCGTCGCACCGTCCCACCGGTAGAGGTTCCACCACCCCGTCCTGTCCGACGTGAAATGCACGACCGATTCCGGAGACCAGGACGGCTGAAAGATCGACTCCTCCGCTCCGCCCGCAACCAGCCGTGCATCGCGAGGCCTCCCGGAGTCGTCGAGGCGGGCAACCCAGAGCTCGCAACCGTCCCAGGGCATGTTCGGCTGGTTCCAGGTGAGCCAGAGCAGGCTGTGACCATCCGGGCTCACCCGGGGTGTCGAGTAGAAGTCGTTGCCGGACACCAGTGAAACCGGCTCGCCACCCTGCAGCGGGATCGTCCGAAGATCGTTCACGACCGATGCGCCCCGATGATCCTCGACGACGCAGAGCAGCCGGTCTCGCCGCGAGTCGACTTCGAAGTCCGCGTAGCGAAGGTCGGCGTCGACCGGGGTCAGCGGTTCCGGTGTGGCGCCCGGGACCAGCATGTGTACTCGACCGTCAACTGCGTTGGAGAAATACACCGCGCCCCGGTGCGCGAGCATCGCCGCGCCTCCGTATTCATGCACCCTGCTGCGCGCGGAATACGGCGCCTCGATCAGGTCGCTGATCACCGAGTCGTGCTCACGCACGATGATGCAGCGGCCCCGCTCCAGCGGACGGCCCTCGATCCAATACGCATCACCGTCACTCAGCTGCACGTCGAGCAGCCGGGTCCGGCCGGCTGCCGCGCGCTGCGCTGTGATCGGAGATGGCCAGACGGACGCCGGTGTGTCGTTCTCCCTGTCACGCAGGGTCATGCGGTTGGAACGACGACGAACTGCTCCGCGAGGCGCCCGGCCTCCAGTCCGTTCATCTTCGCGGTGGCCTCGAGCCAGCCGCGGACGCGTTGCTCCAGCGCGTCCCAGTCGGTGTACTGGCTGCGATGACAGCGCAGCGCCGCGAGCTTGCGGTCGGCGGTGTCGGTGACGTCGACGACGCGCACATCCTGGCTCGCTCCCGGAACCGCGCTCATCCAGACCTCGGCCACCGAATACGGTTCGAGCCCTTCGACCTCGAGCAGCTCGCGGTGCGCAAACGGGTTGCGAGCGTCGGGGTACACCGCGCAGAGGGTTGCCTCACCCGCCGCCAGATGATCCGGATGGCTTGCGAAGATGCGTGTGAAGTTGCGCACCGGCGATTGCGTGATCACCCGCTGCGGCTGCTTCACGCGGATCACCCGCGAAATGTCTCGTCGCAGCTCGATACTCGGGGTGAGCCGTCCATCCGGGTATCCGAGGAACGTGAGGTCGGTGACCCCGACCTCGGCGGCGGCGGCGGTCTGCTCGATTCGCCGCAACCCGGCCATCTGCTCGCGCGTGACAGTGCGATCCGATCCGCCCGCGTCTCCGTCGGTGACGATGCAGTAGGAGACCGTCACGCCTGCATCGGTCCATTTTGCAGTCGTGCCCGCATTGCCGAAGTCGCAGTCGTCGGGATGGGCGACGACCACCAGGACACGTTCGATTCCGTCGATGTCTGACACGTCGAGGATGGTAGCCAAAGCGGACGCCGGAGCCCCGCCACCCCATGCGACACTCGGAGCATGGCTCTCGGCCTGCTTCGCCGTCCGGCTCCGTCGCGTCCGCTCCCCCTGCGCGATCCAACCCCGGACCCCGGGCTGTTTGGCCCGGGCTCCGTGACCTGGGTGGTGATGCGCGAGCCCCGGCTCCTGCTCGCCGCCGGCCGGGCGCTGCTCCTGCAGGCGGCGAACCCACTGGTGGCCCAGGGCGCGATCGAGCACAGCACCTACAGGTCGGACCCCTACGGCCGCCTGGAGCGGACCGTTCGGTGGGTCACGGTCGTCTGCTTTGGAACCCGCCAGGAGGCGGAGCGAGTCTCCGGGCGCGTGAACGGGCTGCATCGACCCGTATCGGGCACGCTGCCCGAGGCCAACGCGACCTCCAGAGTTCCGGCTGGGACACGCTATTCGGCGAATGACCCGTCGTTGCTGCGCTGGGTCCACGCCACATTCGTCGACACCATGCTGGTCGCGCACGACGAACTGGTCGGCGGTCTGAGCACGGCTGAGCGCGATGCGTTCGTGCGCGAATGGGATGTGGTGGCGCGGCTGATGGGGCTGTCGCGAAACCGGTGCTGGCGCGACAGCGCGGCGCTGCGCAGGTACGTCGACAAGCAGGTGCGGCGCGGGCAGGCGCTTCCCGGCGCCGGCTCGCTGGAGGTCGCGGAAACCGTGCTGCACCCGCCGGTGCGATCGGCTCTCATGCGGCCCGGCACGGACACGCTGGCATTCATCGCGACGGGGTTGCTGCCGCCCGAGTTGCGTCGCGGCTACGGTCTCGCCTGGACGCCCGCCCATGTGGCCGCGTTCAGCGCCCTGACCCGCTCGATGCGCCTCGCGAACCCCGCCCTGCCGCGCCGGCTGCGGATCTCGCCGGTGTACGACCTGGCCCTGGCAAGATCGGAGGGACGCTGGCCCGACTCGCGCGCCGCCTGACCATGGCCAGCTCACGCCGGCGTTTCACGGCCTCGATTACGCCGTTCCTCGTGGGAGGGGTGCTGCTCGCGGCCTGTGGCAACAGCTCGACGCCGATCACCCACGTCACCAGGACCTCGGTGACCTTCGCCGAGCAGCCGGGAGCGATCCCCAATTACATCTTTCCCCTCGCCCCGGGTCAGTTCTACAGCGCCGCCAACGTATTCCAGTTCCAGTACCTGCTGTACCGGCCGCTCTACTCGTTCGGCAGCAATGGTCATGTCCAGCTCAACAGCAGCCTGAGCCTCGCTGACCCACCCGTCTACTCGAACGGGGGCAAATCGGTCACGGTCACCCTCAAGGGCTGGAGGTGGTCCGACGGGCTCCCGATCACCGCCCGCGACGTGCAGTTCTGGCAGAACCTCGTCGCCGCCAACAAGGCGTACTGGCCGGCCTACGTGCCGGGCGAGTATCCGGACAACGTCCTGACCTCGACGATCAGCGCTGCGAATCCCCTCCAGATCACCTTCACCCTCGACCAGGCGTACGGCTCGTACTTCTTCACCTACAACGAGCTCAGCCAGATCACGCCGCTGCCTCAGCACGTCTGGGACAAGGAGTCGGCGAACGGGCCGGTCGGGAACTATGACCAGACCCCGGCCGGCGCCAAGGCGGTGTACGCGTTCCTCGATTCGCAGTCACGCAGCGTCGGCACGTACGACACCAATCCCCTCTGGCAGGTGGTCTCCGGCCCCTGGAGGCTGAAGTCCATGGACACGCTGGGGAACGTGAGGATGGTGCCGAACCCCGCCTACGGTGGACCGGTCAAACCCACCCTCAAAGAGTTCGACGAGGTCCCCTTCAGCCAGGAAACCGTGGAGTTCAACCGGCTCAGAGCCGCGAGCTCGGTCGCCAGCACCGCCGTGGACGTCGGCTACCTTCCCCCCGACGACGCGGCGCTGAAAGGCTCGCTGAGCGGTGTCTACAACCTCGACCCGTGGAGCACCTGGTCGATCAACTACATCGGCGTGAACTTCACCAACAGCACCAGCGGGCCGATCTTCAGCCAGCTGTATTTCCGGCAGGCGATGCAGGATCTTGTCGACCAACGCCGTCTCATCGACAAGGTGTTCCTCGGATATGCGGCCCCGACCTACGGCCCAGTGCCGGTGACGCCCGCCTCGCAGTTCGTCGACGCCTACGAGCAAGCCAACCCCTACGCATACAACCCGACGTCGGCTCAGGCACTGCTCCAGGCCAACGGCTGGACGGTCAGATCGGGCGGCGTGAGCACCTGCGCGAAGCCGGGGACGGCAACCGGCGACTGCGGCGCCGGCGTCAAGCAGGGTCAGCAGGCCTCGCTCAGCCTGCAATACGTCAGCGGGTCCCCGAGGGTGACCGCGGAGATGGACCAGCTCGCGTCCGACTTCGCACTCGCCGGGATCCAGCTCAAGCTGTCCCAGGCCTCGTATGACGCGGTCCTCGGCTCGGCGGTCCCGTGTGCGCCGGGCTCGAGTTGCACCTGGGACCTGGCCTACTGGGACACCCCCTGGATCTATTCGCCGGACTACTACCCGTCGGGAGATCAGCTCTGGGCCTGCACCGGCTCGGCGGCGAGCCCGGTCTATGCGGGCTCCAACGTCGGCGGCTACTGCGACCCGCAAACCGAGGCCGACATCGCCGCCACCGAGTCCGGCGGCGCGATCCAGGCGATGGACAGTTACGAGACCTATGTCGCCAAAACCCTCCCGGTCCTCTGGGTTCCGGTTCCCGACTATGCTCTCGCGGAGATCAACAAAGCTCTCAAAGGGACCGGTCCGCTCGACCCACTGCTGGTGATCTACCCCGAAAACTGGCATTGGTCATAGGAAAGATCACCCCTTAGGGGGAGGCACATCGCCGCGCAGGGCGAATATGATGCGGTCGTGCCGGCCCCGGTCCGGGCCTCTGGCGCGTTCATGGACGCCCGAGGAGCAGGGGCCACAAGGAGGTATCGATGACTGTGGGAAACGTACTGGCCCGGGGCGTGGGAAAAACGCCGCGCGGAATTACAAAGCGAGTCAGCTTCGTCGGCGTCGCCGCGATGATGGTCGTCGCCTGCGGCAGCTCAACTTCACCCTCAGGCACGAAGTCGGCTCCTGATTACTTCAATCCGACCAACTTCGACACCTCGACCGTCCCGTGGCTCAGCGGGAACTTGAATGCGGGCGGCACGCCCGTGATGGGCGGAACCCTGAAGATCGAAGGAAGCACGGACCTCAGCGAGTTGGGGGACCCTCAGAGTGAGTACGAGACCTTAGGCTACGCGCTCGAACGCACATATGCGCGCCAGTTGATCTCATATCCCTCGTCACCCACATTCAGCACCGCCACGTCCCTCGTCCCGGACGCGGCGTCGGCCCTGCCCACGGTGAGCTCTGACGGCCTCACCTACACGTTCCACCTGCGCAGCGGCCTCATGTGGAACACGAGCCCGCCGCGTCCGGTCACGTCACAAGACTTCCAGCGAGGCATCCTCCGCAACTGCGATCCGACCCTCGCGCCCAACGGCAACCCTGGGTACTACAGCTCGACGATCGCCGGCTTCAAGGCATTCTGCTCTGCTTTCGAAGCGTCAAGCCCGTCCGAGAGCCCGGCCGCTCGGGCGGCCTTCATCAACGGCGGGATGACAAGCGTCTCGGGTATCACAACCCCGGACAGCTCAACAATCGTGTTCACCCTCACCGAGCCGGCTGTTGACTTCACCAGCATCCTCGCGCTCCCCTTCGCGTCGGCCGCGCCGGTTGAGTATCTCAAGTACATGCCGTTGGCCCCTGGGAACGTCCTGATTTCCGACGGCCCCTACTACATCAGCACCTACAACGTGACGCACGAGATCATTCTCAACCACAATCCGACGTGGAGCCAGAGCGTCGATCCCCTCCGTCACGACTACGTCAATGAGATCGACATCAAGCTCGACCTCGCGGGCTCTGCGGCCGCCACCGAGGTGCAGCAGGACATGCAGGCCGGCACTGCGGACCTCGCATGGAACACAGTCGTCCCGACAGCCGACATCACCGGGCTCGAGACGCCCACGTGGAACCCCCAATTCGGGACCTTCCCCGAGCCGGGCGATACCAACCCATACCTCGTCTTCAACGTGCTGAGCGGGAACAACGGCGGTGCCTTGGGCAAAGTCGCGGTCCGTCAGGCGCTCGAGTACGCCATCGACAAGGTGGCGATCGGGAAGATCTATGGAGGCCCGAGCCTCAACCAACCGCTCAACCAGGTCTTCGGCCCAGGCGCCCAGGGCTACGTCCAGTTCAACGACTACCCGACGAAGAACAATCAGGGCGACCCAAGCACGTGCAAGTCAAAGTTGAAGGCCGCCGGCTACCCGAACGGCTTCAAACTCACTGACTACTACCGCAACAACGGCAACCACCCGGCGGTATTCCAGGAGGTGCAGTCGGACTTCGCCAAGTGCGGCGTGACGGTGGTCGGCGTTCCGATCGCCCAGGGCTACTATGGGCCCGCGGGTATTGGAGTCGGCTCGGCGAGCGGCCTTGCGGCGGGCAAGTGGGACATCACCGAGCCCGGTTGGGGTCCCGACTGGTACAGCCCGACGAACGGTCGATCCATCCTTCCTGACATTCTCGACGGCGCTCTCAGCTTCCCGGGCGCCGACTGGGGAGGCTACGACGACCCGGCGGTTGACGCCCTCGTGACGAAGGCGGAGGCGGCGACCACGATCTCGGCAGCGGCAAGCTTCTGGCATCAGGCCGACGAGAAAGTGATGGCCGATGCCCCGTTTATTCCTTTCCAGACTCAGGTGTTCGCGATCTATCGGTCGACGCGTGTCCACAACGCCATCTTCATGCCTCTTTCCCAGTCATACGACTACACGCAACTCTGGCTGTCGTCGTAGCCCATTAGCCTTTAGTCCAACGACGGAAGATGCCCGCTGCATATGCAGCGGGCATCTTCATTCAGTACCATCCAGACGCACATGACGCTGCTCGCCGTCGACAATCTGACCGTCTCGTTTCCAACGGCGGACGGGACGGTGCGGGCTGTGCGCGGCCTCTCATTTTCGGTCGAAGCCGGCAAGACCCTAGGAGTGGTCGGCGAGTCGGGCTCCGGCAAGAGTGTGAGCGCGCTCACGATGCTCGGTCTCAACCCCGGTGCGGACATCACCGGCTCTGCGGTCTTCAATGGCAAGGAGCTGCTCACGATGAGTCAGCAGGACCTGCGCAAGATCCGCGGGGCTGACATCGCGATGATCTTCCAGGATCCCCTCTCGAGCCTCCATCCCCACTTTCGGGTGGGATGGCAGATCGCCGAGGCGATCCAGGCGCACACCGACGTCAACAAGAAGGAAGCCATGCGGGAGGCCGTCGAGCTCCTCCGGCTGGTGAACATTCCGCAGCCCGAGCGCCGCGTCGAAGCCTATCCCCACGAGATGTCGGGGGGAATGCGCCAGCGCGTGATGATCGCGATGGCGCTTGCGCTAAAGCCCAAGCTGCTCATCGCTGACGAGCCGACCACCGCGCTCGACGCGACCGTGCAAGCCCAGCTCATGGAACTCCTGACCCAGATGCAGAACGAGGTTGGGATGGCGATGATCATCATCACCCACGACCTCGGTGTGATCGCGTCAGTTGCCGACGAGGTCCTGGTGATGTACGCCGGCCGGGCCGCCGAGCGTGCCGACGCGCGGACCACCTTCTTCTCCCCGCACCACCCGTACACCCGGGGCCTGCTGGGGTCGGTGCCGTCCGCGACCGGTATCGTCGGAAGCAGGCTCACGCCGATCGTGGGCTCGCCCCCGAGCCTGATCAACGTTCCCTCGGGGTGCGGTTTCCATCCGCGTTGCCCGTTCGCCATGGAGACGTGCGTAGACGACCAGCCGGACCTCGTGCCGATCCCGGCCGGACCCAACCATACCTCCGCATGCTGGCTCCCGACGGACATGACCGGCGTCGGCATCGCCATGGACACGGCGCGCCAGCGCTACGCGAGCACGCACCGAGGCGTGCGGTCGGCGAAGCTCCCGGGTGTCATCGCCGCCGTCGAGGGGGCCGCGATCTATGCCTGACCCAGCCGAAGGCGGGGACGTCCTCGTCCGCGCCGAAGAGATCGTCAAGCACTTCCCCATCAAGGAAGGCATCTTCTTCAAGCACCAGGTCGGGAGTGTCAAGGCCGTCGACGGGGTCAGCCTCCAGGTGCGCCGCGGGGAAACGCTCGGTCTCGTCGGCGAGACCGGGTGCGGAAAGTCGACCCTGGCCCGGTGCATCATGCGGCTCTTCCCCCTGACCTCCGGGCGTCTCATCTTCGACGGAGCCGATCTGAGCACCCTGTCCAGGTCGGAGATGCGGCCCTACCGGCGCGGCATGCAGATGGTCTTCCAGGATCCCTACGGTTCGCTCAACTCCCGGCGCCGGGTGGGATCGATCATCGGCGACCCGCTGGCCATTCACAACATCGCCAGCGGCGCGGAGCGCCGGAAGCAGGTGCAGGGGCTCATGGAGGTTGTCGGGCTCAACCCGGAGCACTACAACCGATTTCCAGCCGAATTCTCCGGAGGCCAGCGCCAGCGCATCGGCGTCGCTCGAGCGCTGGCCCTGCATCCCAAGCTCATCGTTTGCGACGAGCCTGTGTCAGCGCTCGACGTCTCCATCCAGGCGCAGATCATCAACCTGCTCGAGGACCTGCAGGGCGAATTCGGGCTCACGTACGTCTTCATCGCCCACGACCTCGCTGTCGTGCAGCACGTCAGCGACCGCGTGGCCGTTATGTACCTCGGCAAGATCGTCGAGGTGGCCGACGTCAAGGACCTGTACAGCACACCACATCATCCGTACACCAATGCGCTGCTCTCAGCGTCGGTTGTGGCCGACCCGGACAAAGCAAGAACTCGCGACCGGATCATTCTCACCGGAGACGTGCCGTCGCCCATCAATCCGCCGTCAGGGTGCCGCTTCCACACACGGTGTCCGAAGGCACAACCGATTTGCTCCACGGAGGAGCCGCTGCTGAAGAGCGGCGTAGGCGACCCCCCAGGCCACGTTACTGCCTGCCACTTTCCCGTCGCCGAGGGTGAGAAACTCGCCAGTGAAAAGGCAACAATCCTGCACGCGGTCGAAGGTTTTCTAGCGGAGGCGCCGACATGAGCCTGTCCACAGTCGAGGCGATATCGAGTGACGTCCCGCCTGAGGATCCTGCAGCCAAGGGCATCCAAGGTCGAACGCCGCTCCAACTGGTGGTGGCGCGGCTCCGCACCGACCGGGTGGCGATCGTCTCCATCGTGGTGATCCTGCTCATAATTATCCTCGCGATCGCGGCACCGCTGATCGCCGGTATCACCGGGCACGGCGCAACCGACGCCAACGTCGACACCGGCACCGATGCCAGCGGCCAACCGCTGCCGCCCGGTAGCGCCGGTTACCTGCTTGGGACCGACAACCTTGGCCGCGACATCCTTGTGCGAATTGCATACGGCGCGCGAGTCTCTCTGCTCGTCGGTGTGCTTGCCACTGCGATCGCAACGATAGTCGGGGTTGTCGTTGGCCTCTTCGCCGGTTACTTTGGCGGCTGGCTCGACGGCATCCTCGCCCGGATCATGGACGTGGTCCTCTCGTTCCCTTATGTCCTCTTCGCCATCGTTCTGGTTTCCGTCTTCGGCTCCAGCCTGCCGCTGGTGATCCTCGTTATCGCCTTCTTCTCCTTTGCGGCCATCGGCAGGATCGTGCGCGGGCAGGCGCTGTCGCAACGCGAGAAGGAATACGTGGAAGCGGCGCATTCGCTGGGAGCCGGCAACCTGCGAATCATGTTTGTGGACATCCTTCCTAACTTGGTCGCGCCCGTCATCGTGCTTGCGACGCTACTCATACCCACCGCGATCATCTTCGAGGCGACGCTCTCTTTCCTCGGGCTCGGTGTGACGCCGCCCACGCCATCGTGGGGCAACATGCTCTCGGACGCCGAAGGCGTTGGATTCCAAGCATGGTGGTTCTACATCTTCCCGATGGTGTTTCTGCTCCTCACGACGCTCGCGTTCAACCTGCTCGGTGACGCGGTCCGTGACGCGCTCGATCCCCGAACCGAGCGCATTTTCGCGGGCCGTAGGAAGAAGAAGGCGGCGGCATGACCCGATTCCTGATCCGTCGGATTGTCTTCGGACTCATCACGCTGTGGGTCATCATCACGTTGGTCTTCATCCTCTACTACGCACGCCCGGGCGTCGATCCGGCACGAGAACTCGCCGGGCGAGCAGTGACCCCCGCTCTACTCGAAAATATCAATAAGGAATACGGGTTCAACCTCCCCGTAATCGTGCAGTACTGGAACTATCTGAAGCGTCTGGTACCTATCCCCGGTCAGTTCAACCTGGGCACATCGAACGTCAACCGGCTCCCGGTGACGACCATCATTGCTCAGGCTGTGCCCATTGACATCTCACTCGCCGTAGGGTCGGCGATCTTGTGGATGGTGCTCGGCATCAGCGTCGGGGTGCTCGCCGCGCGACGGCCACGCAGTCTGTGGGACCGCGGGGCAACCGTGTTCGTGCTGACCGGTGTCTCAATGCCGACGTTCATCCTCGGACTGCTGCTCCTGTATGTCCTTTACTACCTCCTGACCATTCACGGCATCGCCATATTCCCCAAACCTGGGAGCTGGACTCCGTTCACCCAGAATCCCCTCGAGTGGGCGCACGACCTCCTCTTACCATGGATAACGCTCGCCCTCATCACTGCTGCAACCTACTCACGACTTACTCGAAGTTCGCTGCTGGAGACACTTGGAGAGGACTACATCAGGACGGCCCGAGCGAAGGGGTTGAGCGAGCGGCGTGTGGTCTACCGTCACGGGCTGCGCAGCTCCCTGACGCCGATTGTCACCCAATTTGGCATAGACCTGGCCACCGTGCTCGGCGGCGCCATCATCACCGAGAGCATCTTCGGCTTGCCCGGGCTTGGGCTATCCGTGGTCCAAGCGATCGAGGTGGAGAACCTTCCCGTGGTCATCGGCATCGTGCTGGTCGCGTCCTTCTTCGTCGTGGCTGCGAATATCGTCGTCGACGCCCTCTACGCCGTCCTCGATCCGCGGGTTCGGGTGAGTTAGCCAAACTGGGTCGCGACCTGGATTGCGGTGCCAGGGTCGCGCCGCGAAGGTGACCGAAGACGTGTCCGACGTACTCGCTGAGGAGGACTCCTTCGTCGGCGCCCGCGGACTCCGCATCCACGCGCGGACGTGGGTTCCCGCCCGCTCGCCGATCGGTGTCGTGGTGATTGCCCACGGATTCGCCGAGCACGCCGGCAGGTACGCGGCGGTGGCTGCCCGGCTGGTCGCCGGCGGGATCGTGGTTCGCGCCGCCGATCACCGAGGACACGGCCGCAGCGAGGGGAAACGGACCAGCGTGGTGAGCTTCGACGACTACGTCGACGACCTGACGACCGTGATCGCGCAGGCGCGCGCACGCTGGCCATCGCTGCGTGTGGTGCTGCTCGGTCACAGCATGGGCGGTCTCATCGCGCTCGACCTCGCCGTGCGACCCGGAGGCGCGATCGATGGACTTGCGCTCTCCGCTCCGGCAGCGTGTCCGCGCGAGATGTCGAGATTCACGCTCGCCGTGGGCCGAGCCCTGTCGCGTGTCGCGCCCAACATCGGTGTCCTGCGTCTGCCGCTCAACCGCATCAGCCGCGACCCTGCCGTGGTGGCCGCGTACAACAACGACCCGCTCGTGTTTCGCACGCCGATCCGCGCGCGTCTTGGGGCGGAGTGGCTCGACGCGATGGTGCGGGTCGACGCCGGACTGCCCTCGCTGCGCGTACCGCTGCTGGTGATGCAGGGCACGGCGGACGGTCTCGTCGATCCGGGATGTGGCCCGCACGTCTACGATCGTGCGGGATCGCGCGACAAGACGCTGAAGATGTACGACGGCCTCTGGCACGAGATCTTCAACGAGCCCGAGCGCGACCAGGTGCTCGGCGACCTCACCGCCTGGCTGCGGTCACATTTCGGTGTACGGGTCGCGGCAGCCGAGGACTAGAGTTCAGCAGCGATGCGCGAGGTGTGGTCGGTCAAACCCGGGTCGAAGGTCGATATCGCCACCATCGATCCCGCCGACACCAGCCCGCTGCGTGGCGGACGTGAGGCCGCAGACGCCGCCCTCGTCGGCGATGTGCCTGCGCTCGTCGAATGGCAGACGCGTCTGTGGGCGGAGGGCCGGCGATCGGTGCTCCTCGTCCTCCAGGGGACCGATGCGTCGGGGAAGGACGGCACGATTGCGCACGTTTTCAGCGGCGTCAATCCGCAGGGCACCAGGGTCACGTCGTTCAAGCCGCCGACCGCCGAAGAGCTGGCGCATGACTTTCTCTGGCGGGTGCATCGGGCGACGCCGCGCGCGGGAGAGATTGGCATCTTCAATCGCTCCCACTACGAGGACGTGCTGGTCGCGCGCGTGCGCAAGCTCGTCCCCAAGCAGGTGTGGAAGAAGCGCTACGACGACATCACCGCGTTTGAGTCGTTGCTCACGCAAGGTGGCATGACCCTGATCAAATGCTGCCTGCTCATCTCCAAGGATGAACAGCGGCGCCGCTTTCAAGAACGCCTCAAGGATCCGCAGAAACGCTGGAAGTTCCAGCGCGGCGACATCGAGGATCGCGCGCTCTGGAAGCAGTATCAGGCCGCGTATTCAGAGGCGATCGAGCGCACGTCGACAAAGAGTGCGCCGTGGTACGTGATTCCCTCGGATCACAAGTGGTTCCGCAACTGGGCGGTGAGCCGGTTGCTCATCGAGACGCTCACCGAGATGGAGCCGAAGTACCCCGACCCACCCGACCTCGCCGGTATCAAGATCACCTGACACGCGCTGTCAGACCGGTCGTTCGCTGATCCAGACCAACGAGTGACCGGTCTTGGCCGGTGTATCGAGTGCGTCGGGCACGACTCTGTCCAACCGGAAGCCGAGGGTTCGCGCCACGCTCGCGCTCGCGACGTTGCCTGCATCGCAATGGATTTCGACGCTGAGAACGCCCGGAATCGCGAGGGCGGCATTGGTGAGCAGGCGCGCGGCCTCGGTCGCGATACCGCGGCGGTGGTATCCCGCGTGCACCCAGTAGCCGATCTCCAGCGCCGCAGGCCCGACGCGTGGCATCAACCCGCATCCGCCGACGAACTCGCCGGATTCCCACAGCGTGATCGCGTAGTTGGCGGCCACATCCCCACCGAAGCGCTCGATCGAAGGCTCGAGGAAGCCCATCACGGATTCGTCGGTCGGCGCCGACTGCGCCCACGGCATCCACGCACGGAGGCTGTCGAGGCTCGCGGCGATCGCACTCTTGACTGCGCCGCAATCCTCGCGTCGATAACGACGCAGCGACACGACTCTGCCGCGCATCTCGTCGGGAGGATGGAAGTCCATGAGGCTTCATTCTCTCGTGGCCTCATGCTCGCTCCGGCCTCGCATGGCGACCCCGATCGGATTTGAACCGACGATCTCCACCTTGACAGGGTGGCGTGTTAGACCAGGCTACACCACGGGGCCGCGAAGCACCCGATCATAGCAATCGGGCTCGGAGCGACCCGGACCAGCATGCGCGATCCTGCTCCAGGCGGACCGGACCAA
>JBAPOS010000064.1:0-1572 GCA_049279755.1 Candidatus Dormiibacterota bacterium
GCCTTATCCCATCCGGCTCGTGAACTGGTTCATGTCGAAATAGTCCCGCCAGGCGTTGATCTTGCCGCCGTTGACCTCGAAGGTGCCCATGACCGGCAGCTCAACGACTTGCCGGGGAGCGTGAAGACGTCCACCCGCTCTGTCATCACGACCGGACCATTGGCTGCGATGTTGATGACGCGGAAATCGATGCTCTCGATGCCTGGCGGGCCAGGGCGCAGGACTGAGGCGATCGTGTTGGCGATGTTCTCCCTGCCGGTGACCGGCTCCTGCGGGATGTTGTGGTAAACGGCGTCCTCGGTGAAGAATGCGGCCAGCTCGGCTGCTCCCATGTTGTCGGACCACGCGGCGCAAAACCTGCGCACCATCTCGATCGGGCTTTCCATCTGGCTCCTCCTGTGGTCAAGCGGGGCTAGGGCCTGAGGACGATCTTGCCGTGGGTGTGGCGGCGTTCGAGCTCGGTGTAGGCCTCGCGGACCTGCGCCAGCCGGTAGACGTTCGCGATCGGCACCTCGAGGTACCCGTCGGCGATCAGGCCGGCCAGCTCGGCGAGCACCCTGGCGCCCGGCCAGGCCTCTGCCCCTCCGTCGGTCTTCACCCCGTGCTTGGCGGCGGCCGGGTAATCGGCGATGGTGTCGATCCGGTCGGCCGCGACGCCGAGGGCGAAGGCCAGCTCGACGTACCCGTTGCCGTGGGTGTCGATGAAGGCGTCCACGCCGGTGGGCGCGGCGGCCCTGATCCGGTCCGCGACACCGTCACCGTACGCGACCGGGATCACGCCGTGGCTCTTCAGCCACTGGTGGTTGCTCTCGCTCGCCAGGCCGATGACCGTGGCCCCGGTACGGCGCGCGAGCTGGACGGCGATCGAGCCGACCCCCCCGGCGGCTCCGGAGATGACGACGGTCTCGCCCTCTTTGAGCTGGACGGCGTGGACCGCCCCCCACGCGGTCACGCCCGCGACGTACAGGCCGCCGGCCACCTCCCATGAGACCTTCTCTGGCTTGCGCGTGAGGTCGCCAGCCTCGACCAGGACCAGATCGGCCTGGGAAGCCCGGTTGTTCGTGAACCCGATCACCTCGTCGCCGGGGGAGAATCCGCCGGCCCCGGCGCCGGCCTCCTCGACGACCCCGGCGAGGTCGCTGCCCTGCCCGGACGGGAACGTGGACGGGAACAGCTCCGCCACCGCCCCCGTGCGGATGACCGCCTCACTGGGGTTGATGCCAGCCGTCTTCACCCGTACCAGGACCTGCCCGTCCCTGGGCACCGGGTGTTCCAGCTTCTCGACCCGCAACACGTCGATCCCGCCGAACTCGGCGTACCTGACTGCCCTCATCGTGTTCTCTTTCCTTTGACTCGCCGGGAGCCGCGCCAGCACCAGACTCGCCGTCAGGCAGGTTAGGAGACGTCACCGGATCACGGTGAGTTTAAGAACACGGGCCTTAATCTAGGCCCAGCTTGTGCGGTGGGCACGACTCAGGCAGCGAACCAGCCGGCCGGCGCTGACCGCCGCAGGAGTTCGCGTGGAGACCCAGCCATGGGAGGCGAGAAGATGACCGAACGAACCAGCGATCC
>JBAPOS010000065.1:0-2755 GCA_049279755.1 Candidatus Dormiibacterota bacterium
CCCCTGTCCAGTCGCAGGCGCAGGTCGAACCCGGAGGTGCACACGTCGAGCATCACCAGCTCGCCCGGCCCCGCCCACGCGGCGCGCGTCAGCGGCGCCAGTCCGCCGACGTCGAAGGGATCACGCGAACGCTCGATGCGGATGCGCAGCTGCGCGGTGTCGATGGCCGCGGGCTGATCGAGCACGAGCGCATCGCCGCAGCACTCGGCCAGCAGCTGATCCACCCATGGCAATTCGCATTCGACGCCGACCTGCGTACCGGCCGTGCTGACGGAGCCGCGCATCTACCAGTCGTCCGGGTACGGGGCGACCACCACCGCCGGGTCGCCCGCGCTGGGCACGTAGCCGGGGACCAGAACGGCCAGGAGGCGGCGCACCTCCGGCGCGTTGTTGACCGTGCTCGCCGCGTAGAGCTGCTCCAGCAGGCAGTCGAAGTCCGGAGGGAGTCCGACGCCGGACCGCGAGTTCCAGATCTTGGGGTGGGTCGTGAGGGTGCGTTCCTCGTTCGCGCTCACCAGCGTCTCGTCGAGCTTCTCACCGGGACGCAGGCCGGTGAAGCGGATCACCACGTCGCGGCTGTTGCCGTGCAGCTGATCCGCGTAGTTGCGGACAAGATCGACGATGCGCACCGGCTCGCCCATGTCGAGCACGAAGACCTCACCGGCGCACGCCATCACCGCAGCCTCCAGCACCAGCCCGACTGCCTCTTCGACGGTCATGAAGAAGCGCGTCACATCCGGGTGCGTGATGGTGACCACCTCACCTCGTTCGATCTGCGAGTCCAGCACCGACAGCAGCGAGCCCCGGCTGCCGAGCACGTTGCCGAATCGGACCGATGCGATTCGCGTGTCCCCTCCCGCGTAGCTGCGCATGATCATCTCAGCAAGCCGCTTGGTCGCCCCGAGCACCGAGCTGGGATCGGCGGCCTTGTCGGTCGAGATGAGGATGACGCGCTCGGCACCGGTCGCGATCGCGCACTCGATGAGGTTGGCGGTGCCCGCGACATTCGACTTGACGCCCTCGCACGGATGACGTTCCAGCAGCGGCAGGTGCTTGTGCGCGGCCGCGTGGAAGACGACCTCCGGTCGCAGCTCGCTGAACAGCTGCTGCAGGCGTCCGCGGTCGCGGATGTCCGCGATGATGATGTCGTCCGAGTCGAGCAGGCCGTGGCCGCGGAGCTCGAGCTGCAACCGGTGCAGGTTGGATTCATCGTGATCGAGCATGTACAGCGCGGCAGGACAGAAGGCGTCGATCTGACGGCACAGCTCGCTGCCGATGGATCCGCCGGCTCCGGTCACCAGCACGCGCCGTCCGGCGATCACCGAGCGCGACGTCGAGCGGATGACGTGCACCTCGTCGCGCCCGAGCAGCGTGTCGATGCGAACGCTGCGCAGGTCGGAGATGCGCACGTCGCGCTCGAGTGCGGCGACGAAAGACGGCAGGAAGCGAACCATCACACCAACCGAATGCGCGCGCGCGGCGATCGCAGTGATGCGGTGAGGCGCCAGTGAGGGGATCGTGACCAGCGCGACATCCACATCGTTCGCCACCGCCACCTCGGCCATGTCGCTGATGCTCCCGAGAACCGGGAGGCCCGCAACCTGCCGCCGTACCGGGTTGTCGTCGAGAAAGCCGATCGGCGTCAAGCCGTATTCGGGCACGCGCCGCAACGCCTGGGCCATCGCCCGCCCGGCCTCGCCGGCACCGATCAACAGGGAGCGAAGGCCGGCCGCGCGAATGCGCGTTGCGGGCGCAGCCGGGGGCTTGACCTCGATCATCGCGGCACCATCACCGAGTCGGCGACGGCCTCACACACCCGGTCGACATCCGCGTCGCTGAGTCGGGGATGCATCGGCAGCGACAGCACGCGATCCGCCGCCTCGTCCGTTCCCGGCAACAGCCCGGCGTGATCACCGAGCAAGTCGCGGAAATAGCGCAGTTGATGCACCGGGATGAAGTGCACCGAGCAGCCGATCTCCATCTCCTCGAGGTGTGCCGCGACGACGTCGCGGTTGACATCGCGTTCGGGCTCGATCTGAATGACGAACAGATGCCAGGCATGACGGCCTCCGTCCGGCTCGCCGGGGAGCCGAATGCCGGGGACATCGGCGAGTGCGCGCCGGTAGCGCGCTGCGATCTGCTCGCGCCGGCGCTGCCACGCAGGCAGATGGCACAGCTGAGCCCGGCCCATGGCGGCGACGACATCCGTCATGTTCGCCTTGATTCCGGCGACCTCGATGTCATACCGCCAGGTGCCCCCCGGCAGATACCGCCGCCACGCGTCCTTGCTCATCCCGTGCAGCCGGGCACGGCGCAGGTGCGAGGCGATGAGGTCGTTCTCGGTGGTGATCATGCCGCCCTCACCGAGCGGCAGGTTCTTGGTCGCGTAGAAGCTGAAACAGGTTGCCGCCGACAGCGTGCCGACGTCGCGCCCCCCCGGGATACGAGTCCAGAGCGCGTGCGCGGCGTCCTCGACCACACGCTCCATGGGCAGACCCGCCGCGTCGGCGAGAGCGAAGATGTCCGCCGGCGCTCCGCCGTAGTGCAGCACCACCATCGCGTCCGGCCGCGGACCGCGTGCCGCGGCTGCCGCGACGTGTTCCGGTGCCGGCATCAGGGTCACGGGATCGATGTCGACCAGAACCGGCTGGAACCCGGCCTGGAGAATCGCGTGCACCGCTCCCGCGAAGGTCATCGAGGGTGTGAGCACGCGCGAGCCAGGAGGGAGCTCGAGTGCTCGCAGGGCCAGCTGCAG
>JBAPOS010000066.1:0-11435 GCA_049279755.1 Candidatus Dormiibacterota bacterium
TACGTTCCGGCGTAGTCGCTCGTGGCCGCCAGCGAACCGGGCACCACAGTCCAGACCTGCGCGTAGTGTGCAAGGACGATCGAGGCGACAGCGATGAGAGCGGCGGCGAACCACCGCGGACGTTCGGACAAGGCGCTGCCCACTCTATGGCCACGCGCCCCACGCCACCGTCAAGCGGGCGTCACAGGGCCCTCGCAAAGACCTCGAGATCGGCATCGGAGAAGAGGGCGAAGGTGATCTCTCGGAGTGTGGTGCCGGGGTGCGCGAGCGCCTCATCAGCCGCGCCGATGGCGATCGGCGCGGCGAGCTCGATCGGGAACCCGTAGATCCCGGTGCTGATCGACGGCGCAGCCACCGTGGCGCAGGCATGCTCGGACGCCATCGCGAACGCGCTCCGGTACGCGGATGCGAGCAGCGCGGGCTCTTCGTGCTCTCCGTCGCGCCACCGCGGTCCGACCGCATGGATAACGTGGCGCGCCCGCAGGCGGCCCGCGCCGGTGATCACCGCCGATCCGGTCGGGCATCCTCGATAACGCTCGTGCAACTCGCGCATGAGGTCAGGTCCGGCTGCGCGATGCATCGCCCCGTCGACGCCACCTCCGCCAGCCAGCGAGGCGTTGGCGGCGTTGACCACCGCATCGACCTCCAGGGTGGTGATGTCGGCGCGCCGGAGCGTGATCCGGCCGTCGCCGACCCTGCGGGTGAGCCGCTCAGGTTCCATCCGGACGCGCCAGCGCCAGACAGACGTTGTGGCCACCAAACCCGTACGAGGTGCTGAGCGCGAAGTCGATGCGAGCGTCACGACCCTGGTTGGGGACGTAGTCGAGGTCGCACTCGGGGTCGGGTTCGTCGAGGTTGATCGTGGGTGGCACGAATTGGTCACGAATGGCCAGAACAGTGATCACCGCCTCGACGGCACCGGCGGCGCCAAGCAGGTGCCCGTGCATCGATTTGGTCGACGACATGGGAATGGTGCTTGCCTGCGGGCCGAAGGCGGCTTTGACCGCACGGGTTTCGGCAGCATCGTTCATCTGCGTGGACGTTCCGTGCGCGTTGATGTAGTCGACCTCGTCGGGATCGCGGCCGGCCCGTTTGAGCGAACGCAGGATGCAGCGACGCGCGCCATCGCCCTGCTCGTCCGGCTGGGTGATGTGGAAGGCATCGGCGGTGGCTCCGTAGCCCGCAACCTCACCGTAGATGTGGGCCCCTCGTGCGATCGCATGCCCCCATTCCTCGACCACGAACATTCCGGCGCCCTCGCCCATCACGAAGCCGTCGCGGTCCCTGTCGAAGGGTCGAGATGCGCGCTCGGGCTCGTCGTTGCGTGTCGACAGCGCCTGCATGGCGTCGAAGGCGGCGACGCTGATGTTGGTGATCGAGGCCTCGGTGCCACCGGTGATGATCGCCATCGCCTCGCCGCGCCGGATCCACTCGGCGGCCTCGCCGATCGCGTGCCCCGACGACGAGCAGGCGCTGACGATGGCGTAATTGACGCCTTTGGCCCCGCAGTCGATGGCGATCGCTCCCGCCGGCATGTCGATGATCATCGACGGCACCGTGAACGGCGACACCCGGCGCGGGCCCTGGTTGTACAGGGCGAGGACGTTGCGTTCGATCACCTCGATGCCGCCAACCCCCGAGGCGACGAGCACGCCGACGTCCTCGGCGATCGGCCGTATGTCCAATCCCGAGTCCTCGATCGCCTGACGGGCTGCGAAGAGCGCGAACTGCGTGCACCGGCTGGTGCGCCGCGCCTCCTTCTTCCCGAGCACGGCCTCGGGGTCGAAGCCCTTGACCTCGCCGGCGATCTGGGTGGTGAGGTGGGAGGAGTCGAAGGCCGTGATCGGCGCGATGCCTCCCCGGCCGGCGCGGCATGACTGCCAGGTGGACTCGGCGTCGAGCCCCAGTGGGCTCACGGCTCCGATGCCGGTGATGGCCACCCGCGGGCTGCCGTTGCTGCCGCTCATGTTTTCGCCTCGGCGGTGTCGATGATCGGTGCGCCCTGCGAGTGGTAGCCACCGTCGACATGAATCATCTCGCCGGTGATGGCGCGGGAAAGGTCGCTGAGCAGGAACGCTGCCGTATCGGCGACCGGTCCGCTGTCCGAACTGTCCCATCCGAGCGGCGAGTGCCGGCCCCATGACGCCTTCAGGCTCTCGAACCCGGGGATCGAGCGCGCCGCGATGGTCTCGAGAGGACCTGCCGAGATGGTGTTCACGCGGATCCCACGGGGTCCGAGCTCGCGGGCGAGGTACCTGACGATGGCCTCGAGCGCCGCCTTTGCCGGACCCATCCAGTCGTACACCGGCCAGGCGACCCGCGCGTCGAACGTGAGCGTGACGATCGATCCGCCGCTCTCCGGCATCAACGGCGCGAAGGCCGCCGCGAGCGTCTGCAGCGAGTAGCTGCTCACGTGGAACGCCGTGCTAACCGAGCTCCAGGGTGCCTCGAGGAAGCCACCTCCGAGGCAGTCGGCGGGGGCGAACCCGATCGCGTGGACGACGCCGTCCACGCCGCCCCAGCTCCCGCGTACGTGCTCGGCGACCGCCTGCACCTGGGCGACGTCGGTCACATCCATCTCGAGCACATCGGGCACCGGGCTCAGGCGCTGCGCACTCTTCCGGGTCAGGCTCATCGCCCGCCCGAATGAGGTCAGCAGCACCGCCGCACCCGCCGCCTGAGCCGCGGCCGCGATCGCGAACGCGATGCTCCTCGGGGTAAGGACGCCGGTGACGACCACACGCCTGCCGCGCAGCAGGCCTGATGCCGGGGTCGACGGATTCTGGGTGCTCACAGGCGACGTACCTTATAAGGCTCGGACGGGCATGCGCAGTTACGCCGCAACGATCTCCAGCATGGCCGCGTGCCACGCCGGAGTCCCCGCCAGGATGTCGCCGCTCACGAACACGGCATCGGGATCGCCGGCCCAATCGGTCACGACTCCGCCCGCCTCGCGAACCAGCAGCGCGCCCGCGGCGATGTCCCAGAGACCCAGGCCCAGCTCGAAGAACCCGTCGAACACGCCGGCGCCCACGTAGGCGAGGTCGAGGCTTGCGGCGCCGGCGCGGCGAAGGTCCTCGAAGCGCTGCAGCGCCGCGCTCATCACCGGCAGGTATCTCGCCAGCCGGTCCTTGCGACGAAACGGGAACCCGGTGGCAGCGACACCCGAACCCGGGTGTGTCGACACCGAGAGGCGGCGTCCCTCCGCGTCCACGGCGCCTTGTCCTTCGGCCGCGCTCCACGCCTCGCCGAGGAGCGGCGCGATCACCGCACCGACCACTGGTCGCCCCTCCTCCACGAGGGCCACGCTGACGCCCACCACGGGAAACCCGCGCAGGAAATTGGTGGTCCCGTCCAACGGATCGATCACCCACATGCGCTCGTGACGAGCGCCTCCGGACTCCTCGGCGAGGATCGGGATGTCGGGTGCGCGGTCGCGAAGCACTCGGATCGCCGCCTGCTCTGCGGCACGATCCACCTCGGTGACGTAGTCGCCGGGGCTCTTGATCTCTGCGGTCAGGGTTCCGGGCCGCGCGTGGGCCTCGGCGACCAACGCACCCGCCGCAGCGGCGGCGGCGACGGCGAGCTCACGCAGAGTTTCGCGCTGGTGCACCCGGCGAGGGTACGCGCCGCGAGCGGGACGGCTTGCGCTTTGGCGATGCTCGAGGTGCCGGAGCACTGCTTGCGAAGAGCCCCGGGTCGAGGCCACCCCTGCTGAGCAGCGCCTCCATCGCATCCGCCTCGCAGGGGCGCGCGAGGTGGAATCCCTGGGCCATGCCACAGCCGAGTTCGTTGAGCCGCCTGACCTGGAGCGGCGATTCGACCCCCTCGGCGACCAGTGCGAGGCGCAGCGCCTCACCGTGACGGACGACGGTTCGTGCCGGCTCACCGCTCGAACTGGGGTCGCCGAGCTCGGCGACCAGCGATGGGGCGATCTTGAGGATGTCGATCGGCAGGCGCCGAAGGTATGCGAGCGACGTGTATCCGGTCCCGACGTCATCGACGGCCACGTGGACGCCGGCCCGCTGCAGGGCGCCAAAGGTGGCGATGGACGCGTGGAGATTCTCGAGCACCGCGTTCTCGGTGAGCTCGAGGATCATGCAGGCCGGATCGACCTCGGCCCTCGCAAGGCACCTGGTGACGCGATCGACGAGAGTTCCGCGAGTGAGCTCGCCGGCGGCGACGTTGACCGACATCGCCAGCTCCGGAGTGGCCGGGAATGCGACCTGCCAGCGCCGCAACTGCTCGCACGCGGTGCGTATCACGTACTCATCGATGCGTTCCATCAGGCCGCATTCCACCGCCACCGGCAGGAACTGCTCGGGCGCGATCAGTCCGCGGACGGGATGCTGCCAGCGGACCAGCGCCTCGGCACCGAGGATCTTTCCGGTTCGCAGCTCCACGATCGGCTGGTAGTGGAGGACGAGCTCCCCCTTGCTCAGGGCCGACTCGAGCTCATCCGCAACGTCGGGGCCGGCCGACCCGGCGGGCGACCCACAGTGGACGCGGTAGGCGGCCGAGCCCGCTTCGCGCGCGTCCTGCGCGGCGCTGGTCGCGTGCCTTAGCAGCGAAGGCGCGGAGCTTTCCTCGGGGCTGGCACAGGCGAGCCCGACCGAGGCACGGATCGACACCGTCGTGCCTTCGACCGCGATCGGAGCGGCGAGTGCCTCGACCACGCGCTGCGCGATCAGCTCGCCTTCACGAGCCTCGAGCACCTCGGGGAGGAGGAGCGCGAATTCATGGCCGCCAAGTCGAGCGGCCGTGTCGGTGCGGCGCAGGCACTCGTCCAACCGTCTGGCGACCTCGACGAGGACCGCATCGCCGGTCGCGTGTCCATGCTCGGCGTTGATTCCCCTGAAGTCCTCGAGTTCCACCGAGATCACGCTCACCACGTGGCGCTGCCGATCTCTCTCGGCGAGCGCTCGCTCGATGCGGTCGATGAACAGCACGCGGTTGGCGAGCTTGGTGAGCGGGTCGTGAAACGCGCGATCGGCAAGCTCGCTCTGAAGAGCGGCGAGCCTGAGCAGCCCCTCGTGCAGGCGGCTTCGCTCGATGGTCATGGCGACGACTGCCGCCAGCTCCTGGAGATGCCGATCGAGGCCGGGTGACTCGCGACGACCCGACGAGCGCATCCCCAGAGCCAGGTAGCCGACGGTGCGGGATCCGTGACGAAGCGTCACCGCGAGGCCGCGCGAAATCGCGAGACGGCTGCACAGTCGTGCGACCCAGGGGTCGCCGGTCGCCTGCGCGATGTGCACCACGCCGAAGATGGGCGGCGTCAAGGCGCCGTCTTCGTCGTCCTCGAGGTCGGTGGACCGCATGACCCCGACCGCCTCACCACCGCGCACCATTGTCCGGAACGCCGTGGCGGTGCCCGTCTCCGGGATCAGGGTCAGCTCGGCGCAATCCGCTCCGAAGCGAAGGCTCGCGCGACGGAGCACGTCCACCGACGCGGCGTTGAGGTCCCTGGATTCGAGGAGCGCCAGCGAGGTGGTGTGCAGGAATCCGAGCCGTGCCTTCTCGCGACGGACGGCCGCCCACGAGACGGCGGCGATGAGGAGAGCCACCACCGCGAGCGCCAGGACGGCGACCCAGGACATGCCGGCTAGCCCAGCAACCGCAGCACGAGGTGCTCCGACGGACCGGGCGTGGATTCGAGGCGGGCGCGGTCGATCCCACCATTGCGGAGCAGCTGCTCGATCTCCACGGCGGGGAGCGGGTGGCAGAGGTGATATCCCTGACCGGCGAGGCACCCGAGGCTCAGCAGGCGGGTCACCTGCGATGCCGCCTCGATCCCCTCGGCGATCACGTGCAGCTGCAGCGCATCCGCGATGGTGACGATGGCCCGCGTGAAGTCCTCCTCCGCACCGTCGACGAGATCGTCGACGAACGGCTTGGCGATCTTGAGGATGTCGACGGGGAGCCTGCGCAGATAGCTCAACGACGAATAGCCCGTGCCGAAATCGTCGATCGCGACGCGAATCCCGGCGGTGCGCAGCGCCTCGAGCTTGGCGGTCACGATCGCCGTGTCCTCGACGAACATGGACTCGGTCAGCTCGAGAATCAGCGTGTCGGGTGCGAGCCCGGTCTCCTCCACGATGGCGAGAACGTCCTCGACGAACGTCGGAGCGTTCAACTGCACCACCGACACGTTCACGCACACCGCCAGCGGTGTCGACTGCAGGCGCTGGAACTCGAGCGTCGTCGCACACGCGGTGCGCAGCACGAATTCTCCGAGCTGCATGATCAGACCGCTCTCCTCGGCGACCGCGATGAACTCACCCGGAGGGACGATGCCGCGCAGCGGATGGTGCCAGCGCACCAAGGCTTCGACGGCGGTGATCTCCCCGGTGATCAGGTTGACAACCGGCTGATAGTGGAGGATGAACTGGTTCAGCTCCATGGCGTTCTCGAGCTCGCCGCGCAGCTTGCGCCTGTGAACCACGTCATTCTCCATGCCTGGCGCGAAGAGCACGTAACGGTTTCTCCCCGCACCCTTGGCGACATACATGGCGACGTCGGCCTGACGCATCAGGCTGGTGGCGTTCGCGTCATCCTTGTCTGCAACAGCGATGCCGAGCGACGCGCGCACGATGACCGACGTGCCCGAGACCGTGAACGGCTCGCGAAGGACGCCGAGGACGCGCCGCGCGACGTGCTCGGCTTCGACCGCGCTGTCCACGCCCTCGATAAGCAGCGCGAACTCATCGCCGCCGAGGCGCGCGGCGGTGTCGGGACGACGCAGGCACGCGCGGATTCGCGCCGCGACCTCGACCAGCAGCGCATCGCCCGCGGCATGACCCAGGGTGTCGTTGACACCCTTGAAGTCGTCGATGTCGAGGAAGATCACGGCGACACCGGCGGTGCCTTCCGCGCTTCGCCGCAGCGCCTGGTCGATGTGCTTCCCGAACAGCGAACGGTTGGCGAGGTCGGTCAGCGAATCGTGATACGCCTGATGCGTCAGCTGCTCCTGCAGCTCTGTGAGCCGCGCGATCGACCGCTCCATCCGGCTGTTCTCGAGGATGGCCGTCGTCCGGGTGGCGAGGGTTCGGAAGAGACGCAGGTCGCGTGTGTCGAAGGTGCGAGCGTCGAGATGGCCGCCCACCATCAGGCTGCCGATCATCCGCGATTCACCCCGCAGCAGCGCCACCATCGCCTCACCGACGCCTCGATTGGCCAGCATCTGGGAGCTGGGATCGTCGGTGATCCCGGCACGCACGATGACGCCGGCGGTCTCCGCCTCGAGGACGTCGTCGAGCTCGCCGAGACCGAGAGACACCATCACCTGGTCGGGTTGGCCGTGACGCACGGTGGTGCGAAACGCCTTCTCGGCCGGCTGCGACGGGAAGACGGTCAGCTGTGCCATCTCGGCATGGAAGATGTCGCGCGCGCGATTGAGGAGCAGCACGATCGACGGCTCGAGCTGCCGCCCGGCCAGAGCGTCGACGGCCCCGATCAGGAACTGGGCGGCCTCATGGTCATAGCGCTCGCGTACCCACGCGCGGTGGGTCAGGAACACCGCGATGGTGACCACGGTGAGCGGCACCAGCGCGAGGCGGTCTATGGGAATCAAGCGCACGGCGATGAGCCCGATACACATCGACGCCGCGGCGGCCACGTATGCGGCGCGAAGGTGGTTCGCGACGCCGATCCACGTGTCTCGTTCGCGCGGACGGAGCACGACGCTCTCGGAGATGGCCCGCCGCAGCACGGTGATCGCGGTCGCGGCGATGGCCGCAACCGCGCTGTGCCACACCGGGAGAGTCGGGGCTCCCGCGATCGCGCGGAATGCCCAGATCCCGATGGCTCCGAAGACGGCGAATCGGAGGACGTCAAATGCGGTCTGCGCCACCGCGCGCGGCCGTCTGGTTGCGGCCGCGAGCACGGCGCCCACCGCGTAGCCGAGCAGCAGGTCGATCGGGGTCGCGTGGAAGAGTCCGACCACGAAGGGTGCGGCGGCCAGGGTGATCGCCTGGACACCGCGGCGAGGACTGTCGATCGACGCCAGGCGTGAGGTCGCGAAGAAGCCGAGCGCGAACGCCCACCAGGGCAGCTGTGGCGCCGAGAACACTGTCAGGGACCCGGCGTACCCGACCCAGAGCGCGACCGCCACCGCGACCATGACGGCGGCCAGAATCCAGAGTCGCCGATCGATGCGCGACCGCCGGTTCCAGCCGGCGCTGAGATGGCGCAGCAAGGGCGTCATCGCTGCTCGGAAAACTCCGCCTTACTCTCCACCGCCGGGATCGTATGGCCAGTTGCGGCGCCGATCTCGTCAGCTTCGGTGACAGCTTCGTTACTGTTTGCACATATGGGCGCGCCGATTGCGGTCGGGACCTGCAATTGGGCCGACCACACCGACTTCTATCCTCCCGAGCTGGAGCATGGCAACCGCCAGAAGGAGAAGCTGTCCTTCTATGCGCAGTACTTCCCGCTCGTCGAGATCGACACGACCTTCTACGGCATCCCCCGACCACCGGTTGTGGAGTCGTGGGTCGAGCGAACCCCGGAGCAGTTTCGCTTCAACATCAAGGCGTATCGAAGCCTCACCGGACACGAGCGCGAGGACAGGATTCCGCGTAAGCCCACGGCAGAAGAGGAGCGGGACTTCATGGCCGCGCTCGCGCCGCTGCGATCGAGCGGCAAGCTGGTCGCGGTGCACTATCAGTTCCCGCCATGGTTGACCAACCGACCGGAGGCGCGCGAGTGGCTGCTCGCCGCGCGAGACCGCCACCCCGATGATCTGCTTGCCATCGAGTTCCGGCACCGATCATGGTTTGACCACGACGCCTGGCCCGCGACCGAGGATCTGCTCCGAGAGCTGGAATGCGTGTACGTCGGCGTCGATGCGCCCCAGA
Source organism: Candidatus Dormiibacterota bacterium (assembly GCA_049279755.1). Lineage (GTDB taxonomy): Bacteria > Chloroflexota > Dormibacteria > Aeolococcales > Aeolococcaceae > Palsa-851. Next base: position 8,859 of record JBAPOS010000066.1, read on the forward strand.
TCGGCAGTGGGACGGCGCCGCCGCTGCTCGCGATCACCTCGCCGCGACTGTGCATTGCGAGGTTTCACGGTCGCAACCGGGACACCTGGTACTCGGGAGGACCCACCAGCGGGGATCGATTCAATTACCTCTACACGGCCGCAGAGCTGGCCGAGTGGGTCCCGGCAATGCGCGCTGCGAGCGATTCCGGTGTTCCGCTCCACGTCCTCCTGAACAACAACAGGAGCAACTACGCCGTGGTCAACGCCTTCGATTTCGGAGCGATGCTCGGGCTCGGGCTGCCCCGGCCACCAGAGGCGGTCATCCAGACGCTCGCGGAACGCGATGGACGACCCCCTGAATGGGTGGAGACGTCAGTGCCGGTGGCCCCGCCGCCGAGTCGCCAGCCCGACGGTGGGAGGGTCGAGCGCGAAAGCGGGAACCAGCTGACCCTCTCGCTCTGAGGCACCCATTTGGGGGACAATGGTTCGGGCGGTGAGGCGTATGCCCGCCGGGATGAATTGGAGGTCTTTGCGATGGCTATGGCGTCCTCTCGACGCAACGACCGTGGGCGCCGTCCGGCGGCCAGCGGTGTTGTCATGCGCAACGAAGCCGCCACCCATGAGGTCGAGGTCTCGCGCGCTCTCAACCAGTGGGCGGTCACGGTGACCTCTCTGGCGGACAATCGGATGATCACCCAGGACTTCTTCTCGCGCCGGTGGGAAGCTGTCGCGAGAGCCGAGGACTTCGTCCGGCTGCTCAACAGGTCCGAGCCGCCTCCGGGCTGGTAGCCGCTCAGCCGGCTTCCAGATCGAGCAGCCACCGCTTGCGCGGCAAGCCGCCGCCATATCCGCCGATGGCACCGCCGGTGCGCACCACGCGGTGGCACGGCACCACCACCGGGATCGGGTTCGATCCAAGCGCATTGCCCACCGCCCGGTAGCCGCGCGGTGTGCCGACGCCGACGGCGACCTCACCGTAGCTCGCCACCGAGCCGTACGGAATCCGTGCGGTGCGGCGGAGCACCTTGCGAGCGAACGTGCCGGTGAGCGACCAGTCGAGGGGCACGTCGAAATCGCGGAGCTTGCCGCCAAAGTACCTGTCCAGCTCGCGTCGCACCGGGTCGAGACGTCGCGGCGCATCAAGGATGCGGGGTGACAGCCGCTCGGCCACCTCGCCGAACACCTCGTCACGGTTCTCGCTCTCGAACGCGATGCGAACCAGGCCCTTGGGAGTGGCCATCAGCAGCAGGGTGCCGATCGGACTGTCCATGGTCGCCACCGCCACGTCGACCAGTCCTGTGGCCTCGGCGCGTTCGAGAAAGCGGTCGGTCAGCGCGTGGTTGACGGTCATCGGAGTTCCCTCCTGAGCTTTTTCAATCCTTCGTGCACGCTCTGGCGCGCCGAGTCCTGTGTCGTCGACATCGCCGCGGCGATCTCCGGGTAGCTTCGATCGCCGGCGAAACGGAGCACAACGGCCTTGCGCTGCTTGCTCGGGAGGCTGCGAACGTGATCCCAGACACCTTCGTCGATGTCTGGGTGTGCATCGGATGTGGGTCCCGGATCGGGATCGGCGACCGGAGTCGGCCGGCGCGCTCGCCCGCGATGCGCGTCGATGGCTTTCCGCCGCGCGATGGTGAACAGCCAGCCGCGCAGATTGGACGCGTCGCCGAGCCGCGGATACGCGCGCAGGGCACTGAGCATCGTGTCCTGAAAGCAGTCCTCGGCCTCCGACACACCCACAGCACCGACCAGGAAGGTCAGGACCGCCTGCGCGTGCTCTTCGAACACGCGTTGGAAGGGGGGCAGCGCTGTCGACTTCACGGTGGTCACTGCATACCAAACGGCGGTGGCTGCGCGAATGTGAGCCGCCTGCGGTGGTCAGGCCGGAGGTGCTTCCTCAGCCGGAACCTCGACGGGCGCCTCCGCCGGAAACGCCACCGCGACCTCGGAGATGTCTCCCTCGCGCCAGATGGTCAGGAGCATGGTGTCGCCCGGCTGGCGCAGCGACACCGCCCGGCGAAACTGGTCGGCGCCGCCATTCACGGTGTACGGGCCGATGCCCGTGATCACGTCGCCCGGAAGGATCCCAGCAGCTTCCGCCGGCGATCCGGGCTTGACCTGGCCGACCTCGACCCCATACGCGGCGGGCAGCTGTTTCGCGGCCGCGATCTCGCCGGTGACCGTCCGGACGGACGCTCCGAACGACACGTGCTGCTCCTCGCTGTCCTCGCGAGGCAGGAAGCGAGCCAGCTGCACCGGATCGTGGCCGACGAGGAGTCGCTCACCCACCTGGACAACGGGAACGACGACCCGGCCCAGCCGGCCGAACAGGATCGCGGTCGCCGAAGGGTCGGAGAGGACATCCCGTTTGGTGTACGTGATCCCGCGCTGATCCAGGTACCGTAGGGTCGCTTCCGAGGCGGGATCCCCTGGGCGGACGAAGACCGTGACCGTGTCGCTCACGCCAGTCAGGCCTCCGGAGCATCCCCGGTCGCGATCGGCGTGATGGTCGGCTGCTCATCCGGGGGCGCGGGCACACCCGCATTCTCCCCGGCGGGGCCGCCCGGCTGCGCGGAGCTCGCCCCATGTCCACGTC
>JBAPOS010000067.1:0-12914 GCA_049279755.1 Candidatus Dormiibacterota bacterium
CTGCGATCACGCTCACGCTCCCCGCGGCCGGTGCACCGTGATGTGGTACAGGTACCGCCGGGCATGAGCACGCAGCACGTCGCAACCGACTTTGCCGGCTGGCTGGCGCGCTGGGACGCGCAGCAGCAACGCCACATTCCGGACCGTGAGGAACGCTTCACCGCCATGGTCGATGCCGTCGCTGCATTCGCCGGACCGGAGCCACGCGTGCTCGACCTCGGCTGCGGGCCCGGATCGCTGAGTGCGCGCGTCCTTGACCGCATCCCCGGCGCCAGCGTCGTCGCCATCGACGCCGACCCCGTCCTGCTTGCCATCGGGCGTGGCGCCCTCGATGAAGGTCATCAGTTGGAGTTCGTTGACGCCGATCTCCGCGCTGACTGGGTGAGCCGTCTCCCGTCGCCAGGCCCGTACGACGCCGCGGTCTCGACCACGGCCCTGCACTGGCTGACGCTCGAGCAGCTGATCCACCTCTACCACGTCCTGGCAGGGGTGCTCCGCCCAGGAGCGGTGTTCCTCGACGGCGACCGGCTCGACTTCGACCACGATCAGCGAGCCATCGCCGCAGGAGCACGCGAGGTGCGGCCGGAGTGGCCGGATGCCCCCGACGGTGCCGAGGATTACGACGCATGGTGGGCGGCCGCCGTCGCCGAGCCCGGGCTCGCGGCAGAGGTCGCTGAGCGCGAGCGGCGATGGCACACACATCCCCATGAGGACGAGGCGCACAGCTACGAGTTCCACCGGTCCGCGCTGTTCTCGGCCGGGTTCGTCGAGGTGGGTACGCTGTGGCAGCACCTCGCCAATCGCGTCCTGGTGGCGATCCGCTGATCGCAGGGTGACCAACACCAACCCTGATGCCACAGCTCAGCGCCTCGTAAATCTCACCCTGAAGGGGCCTGGCAGAGGCACCGGGATCGCTGTACCCTGCGGGCACATATGGGGTTGAACGGGTCGCCGTAGGTGTCCTCACCGACACCGGACGCGGCTCCTGTCGTGCTCGACGTTGCCGGGATCGATGTGCGCTTCGAAGGCGTGGTCGCTCTCGACGGCGTGTCGCTGACGGTGCGCGCCAATCAGATCGTCGGCGTGATCGGACCCAACGGCGCCGGCAAAACGACGCTGTTCAACGCGGTCTCGAGATTCGTCACGCCGGCTTCCGGAACAATCACGTACCAGGGGCGATCCCTGATCGGTCTCCCAGCATGGCGATTGGCGCACATGGGCATCGCGCGAACACTCCAGGGGCTCGGTTTGTGGCCGGCGCTCACGGTCCTCGAGAACGTGGTCGCGGGTGCACCCTCCCGCACTCGATTGGCGGCGGATCTCCTGGCGTGGCCCAGCTCCGACCGCCGCGCCGCGATTCTCCGTGAGGAGGCGATGGCGAACCTCACCGAGCTCGGCGTCGCCGACCGCGCCGCTGCGCTCCCGGGCGTGCTTCCTCACGGCATCCAGAAGCGGGTGATCATCGCCCGCGCGCTGATGGCCCGGCCGTCGCTGCTGCTCCTCGACGAGCCTGCCAGCGGGCTCTCCACATCGGACGTCAACGAGCTCGTCGACCTCCTGCGCTCGCTGCGCACGCGCATGGCGATCGCGCTCGTCGAGCACCACGTCGACATGGTGATGGCGGTGAGCGACAGCATCACCGTGCTCAACCTCGGGCAGGTGATCGCGTCGGGCTCACCGGCCGACATCCGCGCCAACACCGACGTCGCCAACGCGTACCTCGGGCAGGCGGTCGCGCATGCTTGAGATCAGCGACCTGACGGTCGCGTACGGCGGCGTCATCGCGCTCGACAAGGTCTCGATCTCGGTTCCCGAGGGCAGCATCACCGCCGTGCTGGGGGCGAACGGCGCGGGCAAGACCACGCTGGTCAGAACCATCTCCGGGCTCGTCAAACCCCGTCAGGGCTCGGTGATGCTGGGCGACCAGCAATTGGTGGGCAGGTCCCCGGAGGCGATCGCTCGCCTCGGTGTCGGCCACGTCCCCGAGGGCCACGGCATCGTCAGCGAGCTCACCGTCGACGAGAACCTCCGCCTCGGCGGCCTCTGGCGCCGCGATCGCGCCGACCAGCGAGTCGCGATCGAGGAGGCCTACGAACTGTTCCCGCCACTCCGGGTTCGTCGCAGCGTGCATGCGTCGAACCTCAGCGGCGGCGAGCGTCAGATGCTCTCGATCGGCCGCGCGATGGTCGCGCGCCCGGCGGTGCTGCTCCTCGATGAGCCGTCGCTCGGGCTTGCGGGCGGCCTGCTCGCCCAGATCATGCAGCGGCTGGTCGCGCTCGTGTCCGAGCGAAACCTGTCCGTGCTGCTCATCGAGCAGAACGCGCGCTCCGCCCTGTCGGTCGCGGACCGGGCCGTCGTGCTGTCGCTGGGGAAGGTGGAACTGCGCGACAGCGCCGGGCGGCTCGCGGGCGACGATGCGCTGCGCCACGCGTACCTGGGCTTCTGACCATGCACCTCTTCGTGATCTACACGGTCACCGGGATCACCAACGGCATGGTCTACGCCGCGGTGGCGCTGGCGCTCGTGATGATCTGGCGCGCGACCCGGATCATCAACTACGCGCAGGGCGCGATGGCGATGTTCACGACGTACATCGCACTCGTCGTGATCCGACACGGCGCCCCGTACTGGCTCGGGTTCGTGATTGCGCTGGCGACGGGGATGGTGCTTGGCGCGGTGACCGAGCGGGTGCTGGTGCGCCCGGTGGAGTCGCGATCCCCGCTCAACGCGGTGATCCTGAGCCTCGGCGTGCTCATCCTGCTCGAGGCCGTCGCGCCCATGCTGTTCGGCGGTCAGACGCAGTCGTTTCCGGTGCCGGTGTCGAACATCGACCTGGTTGCCGGGACGACACAGCTCGACATCTCACCATTCGATCTCTTCACCATCGCCGCCGTCCTGATCGCGATGCTGCTGCTCTACCTCATCTTCCAGCGCACCACGCTGGGGCTGCGCATGCGCGCCGCCGCATTCAATCCCGAGATCTCTCGCATCCTCGGCATTCGGGTCGGCAGGATGCTCACCCTCGGATGGGGACTGGCGGCGCTGCTCGGCGCGCTCGCCGGCATGCTGGCCGCACCCGCCGTGTACGTGTACCCGAGCAACATGGATGAGGTCCTCGTCTTCGGTTTCACCGGCGCCATCATCGGCGGTCTCGAGAGCCCCGTCGGCGCGGTGACCGGTGCTGTGGGTGTTGGGCTCGCGCTCAGCTACGTCAGCGGCTACGCCGGCGCCGACCTGGCGCCGCTCGGTGGGTTCGCGATCCTGATCGTGGTGCTCATGCTCCGTCCGCAGGGGCTGTTCAGCTTCCGGCGTCAGCGCCAGGTATGAGCACCGTGTTCCGACGCTCGACACTCGCGCGCCATGGACTCGTGTTTCTCGGACTGGCCGTCGTGCTTCTGCTGCTGACCTCCTTCGTTTTCGATTCGTATACCAACTACAACGTGACCGAGGTTGCGATCTATGCCATCTCGGCGGCCGGACTCACCGTCCTCACCGGGATCAACGGGCAGGTCTCGCTCGGGCATGGCGCCCTGATGATGATCGGCGCGTACACCACGTCGGTGTTGCTCACCCGGTATCCCGACCTGCCGCTCATCCTCATGCTTGTCGCGTCGGTGGCGACCACCGGAATCGCCGGCGCGATCGTCGGGCTCGCGGGAGCGCGGCTTCGCGGGCCGTATCTCGCCGGCGCGACCCTCGCACTGGCGGTTGCGCTTCCCCAGGTGCCATCCCATTTCGCAAGCGTCTTCGGTGGCAACCAGGGACTGACCATTGTGGCGCCGGCGCCTCCCGCGTTCCTGGGTAACTTCTCTCCCGAGCAGTGGTTGGCATGGATCACCCTGGCGGCGGCGCTGATCACGTTCTTCGTGCTGGCGAACCTCGTGCGCAGCGCCACCGGGCAGCGGTTCCGGATGGTTCGCGACAACGAGGTTGCCGCGCGACTGTCGGGCGTCGATGTTGCTCGTACGCAGGTCCTCGCGTTCGTGGTCAGCGCGGCGTGCGCGGGCCTCGCGGGATCGCTGTTCGCGTACTGGGTGACCCTGACATCGCCGAGCGGGTTCACGCTCAACCTGTCCCTGTCACTGCTCACCGCCATCGTCATCGGCGGGCTCGGGAGCCTCAGCGGTGCCGTGCTCGGCTCGTTCATCCTCGTCTACCTACCGGTGTGGACCGGAGGCTTTGCCAGCAGTCTCAACCTCTCGAGCAACGTGGCCAACAACGTGCCCCTCGCCATCTACGGCATCGTGCTCATCGTCGCGATCCTCGTGTTCCCGCGCGGAGTCGCCGGAGGCGTTGCGTCGATCGCTCGCGGCCTGACGCGGGCGCTGCGTGCGAGCCGCGGCACGGGTCCGCTGCCCGCCGCACCGGAGGCCCCTTCTCAATGACACCGGCAACCGCAATCCACACACACAAGGAGCACACGCATGCGACCAGAGATCAGTAGATCGAGGACCTGGGCGGTTGCCGCCGTGGGTGGGGCGGCAGTGCTGCTGTCCGCGGCCTGCGGCAGCGCCAGCTCCACGGCCAACACGGCCTCGGCTCCTGGGGTGACCGCGACCACGGTGACGATCGGCAGCACCCAGCCGCTGACCGGCCCGGCCGCGCCGGGATATTCGGAGATCGCCCCCGCGTCCAACGCGTACTTCAAGTACGTGAACGCCCACGGTGGGGTCAACGGACGGAAGATCGCCTACACGTACCTGGACGACCAGTACAACCCCACCAGCACCACGACGCAGACGCGCAAGCTCGTCCTGCAGACGCAGGTCTTCGCGATGTTCCAGGCACTCGGCACGCCGACCCACCTGTCGGTGGTGAGCTACCTCAACTCCGAACATGTGCCCGACCTGTTCGTGGCGTCGGGTTGCAACTGCTGGAACAACACGTCCCAGTATCCGGACACCTTCGGGTGGCAACCCAACTACACCATCGAGGGCAAGGTCCTCGGGCAGTACATCGTGCAGAACTTCGCGACCAAGAAGATCGGCTTCTTCCTGCAGGGACCCAACGACGAGTTCGGCACAGACGGCTTCATGGGAGTGACCGACTCGCTGCAGGGCAAGGGACTCAACGTTGATTCGACGCCGGCGTACTACACACCGACCGCGGCCGGAGCGATGGCGGTCGGCGCCGCGATCGCAGGCCTGCAGGCGCAGGGAGTCCAGGTGATCGTGAGCTTCTCGGTGCCGCTCTTCACCGCGATCGCCGAGGCGAGCGCGGCAGGGCTCAACTATCATCCCCAGTTCGTGGTGAGCAACGTCGGATCCGATCCGCCGACACTCTCCACGATCCTCACCGGTGGGTCCCTCGGCAAGGCCCTCCCGGCAGCGCTGATCGCCGGCACCATCAGTGACACGTATCTGCCCCTGCTGACCGACGCCTCCAACCCCTGGGTGACCCTCTTCAAGAGCATCAAGGCCCAGTACGCGCCCTCGCTGCCGTGGGACGGCAACGTCGAGTACGGCATGGCGGAGGCGTACACGTTCGTGCAGGCGTTGCGTGCGGCGGGGCAGAACCCGACCAGGGCGAGCATCGTCGCCGCGGTGCAGAGCAGTCACTGGACTGACGGCCCGGGACTCACACCGTATGCGTACTCGTCCAGCGATCACAACGGGTTCACGGGTGTGCAGATGATCACCGTCGGAGCGGACGGCACGCTCACGACGCTCGGCGGCGTCGAGATCACCGACGACACACCGACCGGCGCGATCACGGCATTCACGGGTACGCCGTCAACACCACCGGCAAACGGCATACCGAGCGACTGAGTGACCGGAGAGGTCGCGAGGCGTGACTCGCGACCTCTCACAATCGGCGTGCGGATACCAATGCCCTGACAAGGAGGCCGGATGCGAGCCCTGGGTCGTGCCCTGCTCGGACGGCCCCTTCCCACTTCGGCGCAGCAGCACGAACGCCTGACCAAGACAGCTGCCATCGGCGCGTTCGGCCTGGACGCACTCTCTTCGGTCGCCTACGGGCCGGACGAGATCCTGTACGTGCTGCTGCTCGCGGGCGCGGCCGGGCTTGCGTTCGACCTTCCGATCGCTATGGCGATCGCGCTGCTGCTCGCGGTGGTGGTCATCTCCTACCGGCAGACGATTCACGCCTATCCGAACGGCGGCGGGTCATTCACGGTGGCCAGCCGGAATCTCGGTCGCACCGCGGGGCTCGTCGCCGCCGGTGCCCTGATGATCGATTACCTGACCACGGTGGCGGTCTCGGTGACCGCGGGGGTGGCGGCTGTGGTCGCATTCGCGCCGGCGCTCAACACCTACCGCGTGGTGATCGACGTGCTGGCAATCGTGGCGCTCATGGTCATCAATCTCCGCGGGGTGCGCGAGGCCGGCGCCGCGTTCATCCTGCCGACGTATGTCTTCGTCCTCTCGCTCGCCGCGTTGCTCATGGTGGCCGGGTTCCGGATCGCGACCGGCAATCCGCCCCAGCATCTCCACACGGTGCCGAGCGCGACCGAGGGAGTGAGTCTCTTCCTGATCCTGCGCGCGTTCGCGGGCGGGTGCACCGCCATGACCGGCGTGGAGGCCATCGCCAACGGTGTGCCGGCATTCGATCCGCCGGAGTCGCGCAACGCAGCGCGCACCCTGACCATCCTCGCATGCGTGCTCGGCGCGCTCTTCCTTGGTGTGGCGTTGCTCGGACGGAGCATCGGTGCGATTCCCACCGACCAGTCCAACGTCATCGCCCAGATCGGGGAGGCAACGGCGCCGAACAGCCCGCTCTTCTACATCGTTCAGATCTCGTCGGCGGCGATCCTCCTTCTGGCTGCCAACACCTCGTTCAACGGATTCCCTCGGCTCGCGGCGGTGATGTCACGCGACGACTACTTCCCGCATCAGTTCAGTCATCGCGGTCTCAAGCTCGCGTACTCGAACGGCATCATCGTGATCGGTGCGCTCGCGATCGCGCTGGTGATCATCTTCGGCGGGGTCACCCATGCGCTGATTCCTCTGTACGCGGTCGGGGTCTTCATCTGCTTCACGCTGTCGCAGGCGGGGATGGTGATCCATTGGGTGCACAACCACGAGCGCCGGTGGCACGTGAAGCTGGCGATCAACGCAGCCGGTGCGGCGGCCACGGGCGCCGTCGCGATCATCGTGGCGAGCACGAAATTCCTCGAGGGAGCGTGGATCGTGCTGGTGCTCATCCCAGTGCTCGCACTCGGTTTCTGGTCGATTCACCGCCACTACCGTGAGGCGCGGACCGAGCTCGCCGCCGTGCCCAAGCGCCACGCCGTCGGCAAGCAGCGGGTGATCATTCCGATCAACGACCTCAACGCGGCCACCGCCGCCGCCGTCGAGTACGCGCTCAGCATCACCACCGCGAACCGGATCACCGCGGTGCACGTCCGCGTCGACGCGGATGAGGAGCGTGACAGCACGCTTGCCGAACGATGGCGGCGATGGGCACCGAGCGTGGAGCTGCGCGTGATCAGATCGCCGTACCGTGAGCTGATCAGCCCGGTGATCGACTTCATCGAGGCATGCCATCGCGAGGGTGATCACACCGTGACCGTCGTCCTCCCCGAAGTGCTTCCGCACTCGTGGTACCAGTCGATCCTCCACAACCAGTCCGAGCTGGCGTTCAAGCTCGCCCTGCTCCGGCAGCCCGGGGTGGTGGTGACCTCGGTGCCCTTTCTCCTTCGCGAGTAGCACCCGCTGCGTCAGTCGGGTGGTTTCCGGCCCTTGAGCTTGCGATGGACCGACATATAGGTCCGTCCGCGGTAGCGGCTGTCCGGGCGCGGGCGGGTCGGCGGCAGCCGCATCCCCCACAGGATCAGGGCGCCGGCACCGAGGCCGAGAACCAGCAGGAGGACGACGCCGGGCATGCGTCGAGTGTAGGCCTCGCTCGTCGCGCCGCCCGGGGGAAGACGGCGCGAAGTCTCGACGATATATCGTTCCAGCGAATGAGCACGCCGGACAACGAGGTGATCCGCACCGTCGACCTGACCAAGATCTACTCGGGGACGGTCCGGGCGGTCGACACGCTCAACCTCACCGTCTTCCAGGGCGAGATCTTCGGTCTGCTCGGGCCCAACGGCGCGGGCAAGACCACCACCGCGAGCATGCTCACCACCCGAACCATCCCAACCCACGGCCAGGCGTTTGTCGGCGGTGTCGACGTGGTTGCCCATCCGGCGATCGCCAAGCAGTTGATCGGCGTGGTGCCGCAGACCAACACGCTCGACCGTGCGCTCACGGTCTGGGAGAACCTGTACTTCCACGGCAAGTTCTTCGGCATGGGGACGCGCGCGTCGCGCGAAGCAGCCGACGAGATGCTCGTGAAGTTCCGGCTCACCGAGCGGGCCAAGGCGCCGGTGATGGCGCTCTCGGGTGGGCTCGCCCAGCGCCTGATGGTGGCGCGAGCGATCCTCCACAACCCGGCGGTGCTCTTCCTCGACGAGCCGACCGCGGGTCTCGACCCGCAGAGCCGGATCGCGCTCTGGGAGATCCTCGGTGAGCTGCACACCGGCGGGCAGACGGTGCTGCTCACCACCCACAACATGGAGGAGGCCGACAGCCTGTGTCACAGAATCGGGATCATGGACCACGGCCGGATCCTGGCCCTCGACACCCCGGCCCGCCTCAAGGAGACGATCGGAGCGGACACCATGGTGACGATCACCGCTGACGGCGATCTCGACTCGCTTGCGACGCGCCTGCGTCAGGACGTCACCGGCGTGGAGTCGGCCGCGACCCGCAAGGGAACCGTCCAGCTCGCCGTGCGCGGTGGCGACCGCGTCCTCCTGCGAGTCATCGACAGCGCCGACCGTGCTGGCTTTGTCGTCCGCGATGTGCAGGTCGCCGAGCCGAACCTCGAGACCGTGTTCATCAATCTCACCGGCAAGGAGCTTCGCGAATGACCACCGTCACGGCCCCGCGGGTTGAGCCCGCGACGACGCCGGCGCTGCCGGCGCTCCGATCGTCGCTCACGTCGTCGCGGATCGCGTTCGGCGCGCTGCTCCTGCGCGACCTGGTGGTGTTGAGGAAGCGGTTGCGCGAGTTCATCCCCCGGACGGTGATCCAGCCGTTCCTGCTCTGCTTCGTCTTCCTCTATGTGTTTCCGACGATCGGGCAGGGGGTGGGTGGCGGACACGGCGCGGCGGGGGAGTCCGCCTTCGCGACCATCCTGGTTGCCGGTGTCGTCGGTCTCTCGATCATGTTCCAGGGCATTCAGGCGGTCGCGCTGCCGATGGTCCAGGAGTTCGGCTACACCAAGGAGATCGAGGATCGCGTCCTCGCACCGCTTCCGGTCGCGCTCGTGGCGATGGAGAAGGTGCTTTTCGGAGCCATCCAGGGTCTGCTCGCCGCCGCGATCGTGTTCCCGATCGCCGCCGTCGTGCATGCGAGCGGCGTGCACATCAACCTCCAGGTCCACTGGCTCGAGCTGGTCACGCTCATCCCACTGGCGTGCATCACCTGCTCATCGCTGGGCCTCACATTCGGGACGATCTTCGACCCGCGGACGGTGCCGCTGCTGTTCGGGATCATCATCCTGCCGCTCACGTTTCTCGGCGGCACGTACTACTCGTGGACGACGCTCGCGCCGGTGACGGTCGGCGGGTTCCACTGGTTGCAGGTGCTCGTGCTCGTCAACCCGTTGATCTACATCAACGAGGGAATGCGCGGAGCGCTGACGACCGCGCCGCACATGTCGTTGTGGGTCGTCTACCCGGTGCTGCTCGCGTTCAGCGCGCTATTCCTCTGGACGGGCACGCGCAACTTCAGACGGCGGGTGATCAGCTGACCCCAGCGTGCTCGCGTCACGGCCGCGGACCCGCGACAGTCCCTGCACGATGAGGCGCCACCCGAACGTGGTCACGCCGATGAAGATGTAGGTCACGATGATGAAGCTGATCGGGGTGCTGCGCTGCGTGACCGCGGCTCGGAGACCGAGCGCGAGAGCGATGCCGGCCACCCAGGTGCCGGCGAGCATCAGCCGGCGATCGAGCGGCGACGTGTACAGACGAAGAGCGAGAGCGACCACGAACCATCCGACGAGAAACGGCCAGAGCACGGTGACGTACCAGGCGATCCCCGAGGAGATGTCGTGACTCGCGCGACCGAGGGCGACGAAGAGCGCCAGGCACACCGCGTCGACGCCGGCGGCGAGGGCGCGAGCGGTCCAGGGGCGCATGGCGTCGCGAAGATAGCAGGGGTCGATCCGGTGCCGGAGCACCACGCGCGCGTACGGGACAGCTACGACGCGGTCACCGACGCCTATGTCGAGCGTGTCCACGACGAACTCATCCACAAGCCACTCGACCGAGCGCTGCTGAATGCGTTCGCCGAGCAGCTGCAGGAGCAGTTCGGCACCGGCGCGGCCGTCTGCGATGCCGGCTGCGGTCCCGGCCACGTTGCCGCGTTCCTCGCCGGCCTGGGGCTGACCGTCACCGGGATCGATCTCTCGCCGGCGATGGTGTCGCGGGCCAGGGCGCTGCACCCGGAGCTGTCGTTCGCGGTCGGCAGCATGACTGCGCTCGAGGCTGCGGACGGACGCTGGCAGGGGGCGATCGCCTTCTACTCGATCATCCACCTCACCACCGACGAGGAGATCCGGGCCGCGCTGGGCGAGTTTCACAGAACACTTACTGACCAGGGCCTGCTCCTGGTGGCCGTTCACCTGGGGGAGGAAGGGGATGCCACCGTGCACACCGACGAGATGCTCGGGGTCCCGGTCGACCTGGAATTCCGCTTCTTTGATCTCGAATGGCTCGTCAGCGAGATCGCCGCGGCCGGGTTCGCGGTGGAAGCGCGACTGGTGCGCGCGCCCTACCCTGGTGTCGAGGTGCAGACCACGCGCGGGTACGTGCTGGCGCGGCGTACCGGGGAGCACGTCGCGACCTGATTCGCGTGGGGCTGGAAACTTGACTTCCGCGCATGGGATTCCATACCATCCGGCTGGCATGGACGAGACACCACGGCTGACGCGCCGTCGCTGGCTCGACTGGGGACGCTGCCGGTCTGACAGGGCAAGCTGTCCGGCCTAGGCTCGTGAATCCGCGACGCGGCGCGCAGCGCCCGCGTCCGACATCTCGCAATCGCGCGACGAATTGCCGTTCAGGAACAACCAGTAGCAACAGGAGCATTTCCTCATGACCGAATACGCCCATCCAGAGGTCCTGGTCACCACCGAGTGGCTGGCCGGTCACCTCACCGACCCCCAGGTGCGGGTGCTCGAAGTGGACTACGATCCGTCGGCCTCGTACGAGCTGGGGCACATCCCCGGCGCGGCGCTGGTCGACTGGAAGCGCGACATCAATGACACCGTGCGCCGCGACATCCTCTCGAAGGAGCAGTTCGAGCACCTGCTCTCCCGGATCGGCGCGACCCCCGAGACCACGCTCGTCCTCTACGGCGACTTCCGGAACTGGTTCGCGGCGTTCGCGTTCTGGACCTTCCGGATCTACGGGCACGCCGACATCCGCCTGCTCAACGGCGGCCGGCGCAAGTGGATCGACGAGGGACGCGAGGTCACCGAGGAGACGCCGTCCTTCACCCCGACCTCGTACCGGGCGGCCGAAGCCGACACCTCGATTCGCAGCTTCCGCGGCGACGTCGAGAAGGCGCTGGGCGTCGAGGGCCGTGCGCTCGTCGACGTGCGTTCGCCGGCCGAGTTCAAGGGAGAGATCTCGGCGCCACCCGAGTACTCGAACGAAGGTGCGCAGCGCAGCGGGCACATCCCCGGCGCAGCGAATATTCCCTGGGCGCAGGCCATCCAGGATGACGACACCTTCAAGCAGGCCGACGCGCTTCGCGAGCTCTACGCCGCGCAGGGCGTGACCGGCGACAAGTCGGTGATCACGTACTGCCGGATCGGTGAGCGCTCCTCGCACACCTGGTTCGTCCTGAGCTACCTGCTCGGCTTCCCGCGGGTGAGCAACTACGACGGGTCGTGGAGCGAGTGGGGAAACTCGGTGGGCCTGCCGATCGAGAAGGAAGTCCGCGAGGCCGTGGCGGTCTGATCTGACACCAGCACCATGGGTGTCCCGGCGAGGGTGACCTCGTCGGGACGCCGGGTGCGGCGGCGATAGGGGATCGTCGCCGGGATGAAGGCCACGAGCGAGACGGCGGCCGCTCCGATCACCAGCGCCGTCCAGCCAATCGGCTCCACGAGCGCGACCGCGGCGATGGCCCCGGCGAGCATGCCCGTGTACAGCAGCAGGCGCATGACGCCGTTGACCCGGCCGAGCAACGCCGCGGGAACTCGCTGCTGCAGTGCGGTCTGCCCGCGAGTCTGATAGAGCGCAGCCGCCGCCGTGCTGACGAAGAGGAGTCCAAGTGCCGCGGGAAGGCCGCCGACAAGAGCGAAGAGGCCGAGCGGGATCACCTCGACGAGAAAGCCAAGTCCGATGCCCCGAGCGCCGATGGTGCGTGGTGTCCAGCGCAGCAGCACGACGCTCCCGGCGACGCCACCGGCGCCGACCGCCGCATAGAGCCATCCGACATCGGTCGCCTGACCGAAGCGTTCGGCAGCGGCAACCACGAGCACCGCCTGAAGTGCGGTGATGGCCGCGGCGCTGCAGAAGAACGACGCAGCCAGGGCGCGGAGCATCGGGTCGTGGGCCACCGTGGCTATCGCACCCGCGCGGTCGTGCGTCCACGGTGACACCGAGTCCGTCGGCCGGACGCGGAGTGAGAGCACGAGCAACCCGGCCAGGCCGAAAGACGCCGCGTCTGCGCCAACCAGGACCTGCGGCTGCACAAAGGGCAGAGCGAGCGCGCCGATGACCGGGGCAACCAGGATGCTTGATTCAAAGAGACCGCTGTAAAGGGCGTTGACGCGCATGAGCCGCGGCGCGGAGGTCACGCGCGGTATGCACGCGCTCATGGCCGGCTGTGCGACCGATCCCAGAAAGCCCGCGGCAGCCACGGCCGCAAGGATCGCCCATATCGTCC
>JBAPOS010000068.1:0-1876 GCA_049279755.1 Candidatus Dormiibacterota bacterium
CGATCGCGGTCACCGAGCCCTGCGCGTCGTACTCGTCGGTCGCCGCGAAGGTCGCCGCGCAGGTCGCAAACCCGAGCTCGAGGACATCGATGCCATGCCGAAGCCGGACCAGGAAGTCCCCGAGCTCGGCGGGGGTCAGCTCGAGGGTCGGCAGCTGGACGAAGCGCTCGATCGCCCCGACCAGGGTCTCGAGGGGGGTGGCTTCGGCTGCCGCAATACACATTCCTGTAGTATAGAACATATGTTCGCGGCCACCGAAGACGGAGCGACACGGCACCGCCAGCGGCCCTCAATGAGCTCAGTCACGGCGCCGTCTCGGTGCGCCGCGACTGCACGGAAGACGTTCCGGCACGCACGCGCCAGCCCGCGACAGCCGTATGTCGCAACGGCACCTCAACCTGCGCGCATGGATCAACTCGAGCGCATCCGCCTTCTGGCACACGCCACCTCCGAGTTGCTCGAATCCGAGACCAACGGGTCGCTGGCGCTCGGAGTCAGAGGACTCGACTGCGAGCCAATCGTGATCACCGCAATGGGGTGCAGCGTCCTTGTCGCGGTTGGGCGTCGCTCGCCGATGCTGATGGCGCTTTCCTCGCTGAACCGCGACGGCAGGTTCGGCCCGCGTGCCCTGGCCGAAGGCTGTGATCGCACCCTCAGGACGGTGTACGGCCTCGCCACAGAGTTCACACCGACACTTGCCTTCGCAGACCCCGCAAACGCAAGACGGTTTCGTGAATGGCTCCACTGATGGTCGCCCCCGCAGGGCCCAACGGCCGCGAGCCCGTACACTCGGACGCCAATGCCCGAGATCGCAGCGCCCAAAGGAACGCGCGACGTCCTGCCCGACGAGTTCACCGCCCGCCGGTGGTTGCTCGAAACCCATAGCAGGATCGCCGAATCGTTTGGGTACCGCGCGATCGAGACACCGATCATCGAGGCCACCGAGCTGTTCAGCCGCGGGGTGGGCACCGAGACCGACATCGTCGAAAAGCAGATGTTCACCTTCGAGGACCGCGGTGGGCGCTCGCTCACCCTCCGGCCCGAGGGCACCGCCGGAACGCTTCGCGCGGTGCTCAGCGCGCACCTGGACCAGGAGGTGCGACCGGTTCGCGTGCATTACGCCGGCCCGTTCTTCCGTGCGGAACGGCCCCAGGCCGGCCGTCAGCACCAGTTCACCCAGGTCGGCATCGAGTGCATCGGTGAGGGATCGCCGGCGTTGGACGCGGAGATCGTGGAGGTGGCGTGGCGGTTGTTCGAGGCGCTCGGGATCACCGGCATCCGTCTCCAGGTCAACTCGCTAGGCGGCCCCGAGGACCGGGCCCGCTACCGCGCGGCGCTCGTCGATTACTACACCCCGCTGGAGGCGTCGCTCGACGACGACTGCCGTCGCCGTCTGCACACCAACCCGCTCCGGCTGCTCGATTGCAAGCGCGACGCCGGACTGGTCGAGGGTGCACCGCTGCTGTGGGACTCGCTCGACGCGGCGAGCCGGGACCACTTCACTGCGGTGCTGCGCGACCTCGAGGCAGCCGGGATCGACGCGATCCGCAATGACCGCCTGGTACGCGGCCTCGACTACTACAGCCACACCGTCTTCGAGTTCTGGCACGACACCCTCCAGGGGGCGCAGAGCTCGCTCGGCGGGGGAGGCCGTTACGATGGCCTGGCCGAGCTGCTCGGCTTCCCGGCGACGGCGGCCACCGGGTACGCGCTCGGTGTCGAGCGGATCCTCATGGTCGCCCGCGCCCTCGGCACCGCTCCCGGAGTCGGACCCGCGGCCGACGCCCTCGTCTGCTCCGTTGAGCCCGGCCAGGCAGAGATGGCCGCCGGGATGGCGCGGCTCCTACGCGACGCCGGAGCACGGACCGTCCTCGAC
>JBAPOS010000069.1:0-15560 GCA_049279755.1 Candidatus Dormiibacterota bacterium
GCAGCGGCACGAGCGCGACTGGGAGCCGCCGGCGCCCGCGGTGCGACCGGGGCCGCCACTGTCGATCTTTCCCTACGGAGTCTCGCGCAGCTATCTCGAGCAATCGCTTCGTGAGATGCGCCTTCCGGTGCGCATCCAGCATCACGTCGACGATGCCGACCTCGTGCTGACCCTGAAGAACTACTACCGTCGCCACGATTCGCCGGTGCGCGCGGCCGAATCGTCGGGCATTCCGATCCACGTGCTGCGCAGCAACACGGTCGCCCAGATCAAGGGTGCGCTCGCCCGGGTGTACGGCGTCGATGCGCCGGCGGACACACCCGAGGACACCGAGCCGGCGATGCGGGATGTGCTCGAGGGCATCGAGCAGATGCAACGAACCGGTAACGATGTCGAGCTCACGCCGCAGAACGCATACGTGCGCAGGCTGCAGCATCAACTCGTCGAGGAGCATGCGCTGAGCGCGCGCAGCACTGGTGACGAACCCAACCGCAGACTCGTCATACTGAAATCGTCGGAATGAGCCGTTCGGGCGAGGGGCCCGACGACGGGGGAGTAGTGGTTGACATGAGCGCATGGCGCGGTTTCTTCATCTCGTTCGAAGGACTTGACGGCGCTGGCAAGAGCACCCAGGTTGCGTCTCTGGCCGGCGCACTGCGCCAGCAGGGGCATGACGTCGTCACGGTGCGACCAGACGAGTCGCATCTCGGCGAGATCCTGCACAGCTTTGTGCTGCAGCATCAGCGCGGCCCGGCGCTCGAGGCGTGGACCGAGGCGCTGCTCTTCACCGCCGAGCGCGTCCAGTTGCTGCACGAGACGATCCTCCCCGCGCTGCGCCGCGGCAGCGTGGTCATCGCCGATCGCTACGCCGACTCGACGATCGCCTATCAGGGCGGTGGCAGGGGCATCCCGCCCGCTGATCTCCTGCGATTGCACGCGGCCGCGTGCGGCGACGTCTGGCCCGACCTCACCTTTTACCTGGCGATCCCCGCGGCGACCGCGGCACAGCGCCAGCGCGCCCAGCAGCTGCCGCTCGATCGTTTCGAGGTCGCACCGGAGACATTCCACGCTGCAGTCGAGGCCGCTTTCGAACAGCTGGCGGCGCAACACCCGCGCCGCTTCCTCCGCATCGACGCCACCCGCCCGGCAATTGTGGTGTCACGGGACATTTCCACCGCCATCGTGCAGCGGCTTCCAGCGCCCGCACCTGTCTCGCTCCCGCCCGCGAGGAGTGCCGGCGGTTTCGAAGCGAGCCCCTACGGGAGTGCCCCGGTCGGCTGATCGGCCGAAACCCGCGTGGGCCTGACGAACGCCGGCCGACGAGCTCTACGCGGCGGGCGACTGGAGCACCACGTCCGATGCCGGGACGACTCGTTCGACCCGGCTCCCGGCCAGGTGGACACGCACCCCCGGTACACCCGGGGCACCGGGATCCCACCCCAGCGCGTGCAACTCGCGAGCCTCGCCCCATGTGCGGGCCATGCGTTGCTGCCGGCCGTCGGTGAAAGTCATCGTCCCAGGTCGCGTCGCGAAGCCGAAGCCGACTGCGCCACCGGTGCTGAGAAACGCCGGCACGTCGGTGAGAGGCGATGCGGCGTCAAACAGATCCTCGCCCGTCGCAAGCGCAGCGGCGAGGCTGGGCATGCCGCCGGATTTCGCGGCCTCGCGCACGCCCGCTCGTTGCGCCACCTGCTGAGCGCGTTCGCGCCGGCGTCGTTCGGTGGCCAGCTCGGTGGCACGAGTGCGGATCTCGCGGAGATGCTGCTCGTACGGGGCCATTGCCGCGATGGTGGCGCGCTCGGTCGCCTGCAGCGCAGCGCCCAGTGCATCGAGGTCGAGGTCAGTCAACTCGCGCAGCGCCTCGGCCTCGACCCGGTCGCCGAGCGGGGGGAGTTCCACCCCCGGCACTCTACTCGCAGCCCGCAGCCGGATCCCGGCGCGCGCGCGTCCATTTGCTGTATCACGAACACAACCGTCATCGCATCCGAGGGAGGCACAGCTGGTGGCTCAAGTTCTCCATGACGTCATCCACGTCGAGCGCGACGGCGCCGTGGTCACGCTGACCATCGACCACCCTCCGGCGAATGCGGTCAATGGCGATGTCGTCAACGGTCTGGCCGAGGGGCTCGCGAATGCCGAAGCCGACGAAGACTGCCGAGCCCTGGTGATCACCGGGAGCGGACCCAAGTTCTTCTCCGCCGGTGCCGACATCACCGGCTTCGGGGCTGGTGCCGACGCGATCGGCAAGGCGACCGACCTGACCCTGCTCTTTGAAGCCTCGCGTCTGCCGGTGATCGCCGCGGTCAACGGCATCGCGTTCGGTGGCGGTTGTGAGCTGACCCTGGCGTGCGACGTGCGCCTCGCCGCCCGAACCGCTCGTTTCGCTCAGCCGGAGATCAAGCTCGGGATCATCCCGGGATGGGGCGGCACCCAGCGACTGCCCAGGCTGATCGGTACCGCGCGCGCCACCGAGCTGCTGCTCACCGGTGATCCGATCGATGCGGAACGCGCTCTGGCGATCGGGTTGGTTGCCGAAGTGTTCGACCCTGACGAGCTTCCCGCAGCGGCGCGACGGTGGGCCCAACTTCTCGCGACGCGGGCGCCGCTGGCGCTCGCCGCGACCAAGAGGGCTATGCGTGCCGGCGCGCAACTTCCCATCGCGGACGCGCTGAAGGCAGAGCGCAGCGAGTTCGTGGCGCTGTTCTCCACGGAGGACGCGCAGGAAGGCATCGCGGCCTTCCTGCAGAAACGTCCGCCGGAGTGGAAGGGACGGTAGTGTCCGCGGCCATCACCGCGGTCCTCAGCCCGATAGCGCTGGTGGTGATCGCCGCTGCCTCATTGGCGGCAAGCGGGTTGCGATGGCGAAAGCTGCTCGGCGAGATGCGGCGGAGCGCGCGCCATGAGCGTCGCCTCGACCACGCGGCCTCCCGGGTTCGTGCCTTCTTTGTGTACGTCGTCGCGCAGGGACGGTTGCTCAGATGGCCGTTCGCGGGAGTGCTCCACGCCTTCATCTTCTGGGGGTTCGTCGTGCTCCTCACCGCGATCGCCCAGGGGATCGTCGAGGCACTCTGGCAGGGATTCCGCTTCGACCTGCTTCCCGGAAGCGGTGCGATCGCGTTCCTCCAGGACCTGTTCTTCCTCGTGGTGATCTGCGGTATCGCCATGGCGCTCTTCAACCGCCTGGTCGTCAAACCCACGCGATTTCGCGGAAGCCATCGGGGCGACGCCATCCTCATCCTGGCGTGGATCGCGGGCCTGCTCATCTGCATGGAGCTCAACTACGCCACCCGCATCGCTGAAGGAGTCCCGGAAGCGCTCGGCCAGTGGCG
The DNA here is from genome assembly GCA_049279755.1 of Candidatus Dormiibacterota bacterium. Classification (GTDB taxonomy): domain Bacteria; phylum Chloroflexota; class Dormibacteria; order Aeolococcales; family Aeolococcaceae; genus Palsa-851. The sequence goes on from JBAPOS010000069.1 coordinate 3,330, forward strand.
TCCGATCGCGTCAGCGCTGGCGAGCATCTTCCGGCCGCTCGGGTCGAGTAGCGAGGCGCTGATCGTCCTTCACGGCATCTTCTTCTGGGCGCACCTCACGCTGGTGTTCGGATTCCTCGTCTACCTCGGTTACAGCAAGCACCTCCACATCATCACGTCAATTCCCAACGTCTTCTTCAAGAACGAGCAGCCCAAGGGGGCACTGCGCACGCTCGACATCGAAGCAGTGATGAACGCCGAGAACGAAGCCGACCAGCACTTCGGCGCCGGTGCGCTCGAGCAGTTCTCATGGAAGGACATGCTCGATCTCTACACGTGCACGGAGTGCGGGCGCTGCCAGACTCACTGCCCCGCCTACAACACCGGCAAACCGTTGTCGCCGAAGACGTTGATCACCGACCTGCGAGATCACGCGTACGAGAACCTCGCGGGTGGATACGCCGCCACGAAACATGATGCCCACGTTGCGCAGCCCGGCGGTGGTGCCGGTGATGGTGCGGTGATGTGGACCAGCGGCGATCACCAGACGGGAGCGGTGCACGACCTTCCCGGGCATTTCCAACCGTCGTGGCTGTCACCCGAAGACGTCGCCGCCGCCGTCCCGGCCGGCGAGACCCGGCCGCTGCTCGGGGGCACCATCCTCGAGGAGACACTCTGGTCCTGCACCACGTGCGGTGCGTGCATGGATCAATGTCCGGTGCTGATCGAGCACGTTCCCAAGATCATGGACATGCGCAGGCATCTCGTCCTCGACGAATCGCGCATGCCGAAGCAGGCTGAATCGGCGCTGCGCAATATCGAGAATGTGGCCAACCCATATGGGCTCTCGCACCAGTCACGAGCGGATTGGGCGAAGGATCTCGGCGTGGCCTTCATCGCCGACAAGCCCGACGCCGAATACCTGTACTGGGTCGGCTGCGCGGCATCCTTCGACGAGCGCGCCAGGACGATCGCGGCAGCTCTCTCCAAAATCCTTCAGGCGGCAGGGGTGGATTTCGCCATTCTCGGTACCGAGGAGAAGTGCACCGGCGATCCGGCGCGAAGGATCGGCAACGAATACCTGTTCCAGGAACGCGCGAGGGAGAACGTCGAGGTCCTCAAACGGCACAACGTTCGCAAGATCATCGCGTCGTGTCCGCACTGCTTCAACACCTTCGCCAACGAGTACGGCGATTTCGGCGGCGACTACGAGGTCATCCATCACACCCAGCTGATCGATCGCCTCCTGAAAGAGGGTCGCATCACCCTCGACGCGGCCAAGGCGCAGGAGGAGACCATCACGTACCACGACTCGTGTTACCTGGGACGCTGGAACGACATCTTCGCGCCTCCCCGGGAGATCCTCGAACGCATCCCCGGGCTCAAGGTCGTGGAGATGGCGCGGAGCAAGAGCGAGGGGATGTGCTGCGGCGCCGGGGGCGGCAGGATGTGGATGGAGGAGGGTCAGCCTCGGGTCAACCACCGCAGGGTCGATCAGGCGGTGGACACGCGTGCCACCAAGGTCGCGACCGCGTGTCCCTTCTGCCTTGCGATGTTCGACGAGGGCATCTCCGCGAAGCAGATCGGCGCGACGCTCGCGGTGGACGACGTGGCCGTCTACGTGGCGCGAGCGCTCAAGGAGCCCGCATCGGGGTCGGCTCCGGCGTAGGGGTGCCGCACGCGCGGCTGCGCTCAGATTGGGCGGGGTAACCGCTGGTTGCGGAGCGTTTGAAAGCGCGTGCCGCAGTCGGCGCACTTGAATCCTGGCTGCTCGTACCCGGTCTGACGATCGCCGAACGTCAGCGGGATGACCCGGGTGCCGTCACAGCGCGCGCAGGGCGGGTCGAAGGGCACGCGCGGCTCGTGAGCCATGTGATGAGGATGCCACGTCGAGGCTGGTGGCGCACCGATGAGCGGTCGGGGCACACTTGGTGGTCCGGCGGCTCCGGCAACACCGGTCCATGGAGGCAGAGCAGTGGCAGAACCCGACGTCGTCGACGCGTACAGCCCCGAGTGGGCGGAGGCCTTCAAGGCGGAGATCAACAGGTCGTCGATCTACAAGCAGGCGGCTGCGGGCTGGGAGGGAACCGTCGGGCTGGTCGTGCTCGCCGAACCCGACAAGAACTTCCCCGATGATCGCGGAGTCTTCCTCGATCTCTGGCACGGAGAAGCACGCGACGTGCGGGTCGGGACGCGAGAGGATGCTCAGCAGGCCAAGTTCGTGATCACCGGCGCGTACTCACGCTGGAAGCAGGTGGCCCGGAAGGAGCTTGACGCCACCAAGGGCATCATGCTCGGCCGCCTCAAGCTGAAAGGCGACTTCCCGACGATCGTTCGCTACACCAAAGCGTCGCAGGAGCTGACCAACTGCACCACCCGGGTACCGGTCAGGTGGCCGGACGAGGCCTGACCAATGGCTCGATCGGTGCCGGTTGGCGGCGACCAGGGTCGTCTGGTGGTCGTGGGAGCCGGCACCATGGGGGCGCAGATCGCCCAGCAGGCGGCCCTGCACGGGATCGACGTCTCGCTCGTGGACGTCGACACCGAGCATCTCAAGCGGGCCATGGCATCGAATCGTCAGCAGCTGGACCGGCGGGTCGAGAAGGGAAAGCTCGACCCTGCGGAGGCTGACACTGCCGCGAGCCGGGTGACGGCGACGACCGACCTCGCCAGCGCCGCGTCGGAGTCCGCGTGGGCAATCGAGGCGGTGGTGGAGCTGCCGTCGGTCAAGCGGGAGATCTTCGCGGCGCTGGACGCTCACCTCCCGGCGCGCGCGGGCATCGCCACCAATTCGAGCAACATCGTGGTGTCCCGGCTGGCGGATGCGACCGCGCGACCGGAACTCTGCTGCAACATGCACTTCTTCCACCCCGTCCTGGTCATGGACCTCTGCGAGGTGGTGCGCGGACCCGAGACCTCGGACGAGACCTGCGCTCGAGCCGTGGCGTGGTCGCTGCGGATGGGCAGGACACCGATCGTGGTGGAGAAGGAGATCGACGGCTTCATCGTCAATCGCATCCTGGGGGCCGCATCGCGCGAGGCCTTTTCGCTCCTCAAGGGCGGGGTGGCGTCAGCCGAGGACATCGACATCGCGGTGCGCAAGGGTCTCAACTGGCCGATGGGCCCGTTCCAGCTCGCGGACTTCTCGGGTCTCGACACCGTCCTCACCATCAGGCGCGACCGGATGGAGCGCGACCGTGCTCCCGGCGATATCGCGACGGTGGCGATTCTCGAACGCATGGTGGCCGCCGGCCGCCTCGGCCGCAAGAACGGTCGCGGCTTCTACGACTACGCTGTCGATCCGCCGGTGCCACTGCCGCTTCCGGACTGAGCGAGAGCCACCCGCCCAGCATTGGGCGCGCGAGCCGGCAGGGCCGGGATCATCAGTGCGGCGACACCGATGCCGATCAGCCCCAGGGGCACGAGCCTACCTGGTGGAGCAGGTGCGGCGGTCCCGGTGTCGACCAGGGTGAGCACGCCCAGCACCAACCACCCGGCGATCACCCGGACGGACACGAGCCCTGGCCACGGGCCGGTCTCCGCCGCCGCGGCGCGGGCCGCGCACCACGCGAATGCCGGCGCGAGGATGACGAGGTCGTGGGGCAGGAGGTGCGGCGACGCGACCAGCGAGAGGGCCGCCGCGCCGGCGAGCGAAGCCTCGAGCGCACCGGGCCGTCGGCGCGAGCGCGCCCCGAGCACGCCACATCCGGCGAGCGCGATCAGCGATCCGGCAAGGCCGATGGCCATCGGGATGCCGCCACCTCCCAGCCATGACGCAACCAGCCCGGGGAGCCCCAGCGTGGTTGCACCGGGCGTGTTGCTCACCGCGAAGCTCAATGCAGAAACGAAGCCGGCGATCCCGCTCGGGCCCACCAGCGCCAGCGACACCGCGGCGGCAAGCGCACAGCCCGCCGCCGCACCCGCAAGCGCACGCCAGTCGCGTCTGGCGATGAGCCAGATGCCGAGTCCGATCGCCAGGTGGGGCTTCGTCGCCGCCAGAGCGAGCGCCAGCCAGAATCCGGCGGCGGCTGGTCGATCGGTCCGCCAGGACGCGTACGCGGCGGCGAGCCCGAGCGCGGCGATGCCGTCGATCTGTCCGAGGAGGAGGAATGCGTAGGTTCCTCCCGCGGCGACCGCGACGAGGAACGTGGCGGCCCGCGGCGCCCGCCCAAGACGGGACGGCCAGGGGCCGGCACGGATCGCGATCCACACGGCGAGCGCGAGGAGGAGCAGCTCGACCAGCGACCAGACACGGAACGCGGTTCCGGGGTCCAGGACCGTGAAGGGCAGGGCGAGCAGCGCTGTGGTCGGAGGCGTGATGAACGGCAGGTTGATGACCGTTCCGGCAGGGAGGAGCGTCAGGTGACGGGAATGCTCGGTCTGCTGGTCGTACAGCTCGGCTCCACCGCCACTGCGCAGCATCAGGGCCGCAACGTAGGAGGCGGAGAAGTCGGTGCCGCGCTCACGTACGGGGGTCACCTGGGCCCAGGAGATCGCGTAGTACGCGAGAAGGACGGTGCTGACGGCGGTGGCGATGACGACCGCGCGACGGGTTCTCACGGCGTCTGGACGCTAGCATCGAGTTCGCGGAAGCGAACGCCGCGTTGCCGTATTGCTTCCTATACTCGGCCGACGATGGCGAACGCATTCACCGGTATCGACCACGTTGGAATCGCCGTCGCAGACCTCGAGCTCGCGGTGGCCGCCTACGAGCGTCTGACCGGGTCGGCCCCCACGCATCGTGAGCTGGTGGCTTCCGACGGCATCGAAGCGGTCATGTTCGAGGTTGGCGAATCGCGCATCGAGCTGCTCGGCAGCACGGGGCCCGAGTCGAAGATCGCAGGGTTCCTGACCCGGCGCGGCAGCGGTCTCCACCACGTCGCCTACGGCGTCGACGACGTTCAGGCGAGCCTCGATCAGTTCGCGACGCTCGGCCTCCAGCTCCTCGACACCTGTCCTCGACACGGAGCCGCGGGCAGGCTGGTCGCGTTCCTCCATCCCTCGGCGGCGAGCGGGGTGCTCACCGAGCTGTGCCAGCCCGACCAGGAGAACGCCGGGCCGCGCTCGTGAGCGATCACCCCGGCGCCGAACCGAGCATTCAGCCCGAGACCGAGTCGGGCATTCCGCTCGAACCCTTCTACGTCGACCGCCCGGACGGTGCACCGCCTCCTGGCGCGTACCCGTACACCCGGGGCATCCGCGCCGAGGGGTACCGCTCGCGGCTCTGGACGATGCGCCAGTACGCGGGCTTCGGGAGCGCTGAGCAGACCAACGAGCGTTTCCGTTACCTGCTGCGCGCGGGGCAGAGCGGACTGTCGGTGGCCTTCGACCTCCCGACCCAGATGGGCTACGACAGCGACGACCCCATCGCGCACGGCGAGGTCGGCAAGGTCGGCGTGGCCATCGACTCGCTCGACGACATGGAGCTGCTCATGCGCGGCATCCCCCAGGATCGCGTGACGACGTCGATGACCATCAACGCGCCCGCAGCCGTCCTGCTGCTGCTGTATGAGCTCGCCGCCGAGCGCAAGGGGATCGCGGCAACGACACTGGGGGGGACGATCCAGAACGACATCCTCAAGGAGTACGCCGCGCGAGGGACGTACATCTTTCCCCCGCGGCCGTCCATGCGCCTCGTCACCGACACATTCGCGTACTGCGCGCAGCGGCTCCCGCGCTGGAACACCATCAGCATCAGCGGGTACCACATTCGCGAGGCAGGTGCGACGGCACCGCAGGAGATCGCGTTCACGCTCAGCAACGGCATGGCGTATGTGCAGGCGGCGATCGACGCCGGCCTCGATGTCGAGGACTTCGCTCCGCGACTGAGCTTCTTCTTCAACGTCAGCAACGACTTCTTCGAGGAGATCGCCAAGTTCCGAGCCGCTCGGGCGCTCTGGGCGGAGGTCATGCGCGACCGTTTCGGCGCAACCGGGGAACGCAGTCTGCAGCTGCGCTTCCACGCCCAGACCAGTGGCGCGACGCTGACCGCGCAGCAGCCGCTCAACAACGTGGTGCGCGTGTCGCTGCAGGCGCTGGCCGCGGTGTGCGGTGGCGCGCAATCGCTGCACACCAACAGTTACGACGAAGCACTCGCGCTGCCGTCGGAACAGGCGGCCGAGATCGCCCTGCGCACCCAGCAGGTCATCGGGCACGAGACCGGCGCAGCCACCGTCACCGATCCCGTCGGCGGCGCGTACCTCGTCGAAGCCCTGACCCACGACCTGATGGAAGAATCGCGAGCGCTCATGACACGTGTCGAGCAGCAGGGAGGCGCCGTCGCCGCCATCGAGGCGGGGTTCTACCAGCAGCAGATCCAGGAATCCGCCTATCGTCACCAGCGCCTCGTGGAATCGGGCGAACGGATCATCGTCGGTGTCAATCGCTTCACCGAGACGTCGCAGCCCGCGGTGCCGATCCTCCACGTCGACGCGTCCCTGGAAGCAGCGCAGATCGAGCGGCTCACGGCGATGCGCGCCGCTCGATCGGCAAAGGCGGTGCACAAAGCGCTGGATGCACTGCGTGCCGGGGCGCAGGGGACCGACAACCTGCTGCCCTTGATGCGCGTCGCGCTCGAGGCGCGGGCAACGGTCGGCGAAGTGTGCGGTGCGCTCCGCGAGGTCTTCGGCGTCTACCGTCCGGCGGTCACGGTGTGAATCGGTTGTCCTCGCGATCCCCTGGTAGCCTGACGGCGTGACCAGACACGCGCGTAAGGGCGTGCCCCCCGTCGGCGCGAGCGACGCTGTCGCGCCCATACCGCAGCCCGGACCGGCGGAGACCGACGGCGCGTCGTCGAGTGGGTCGACTGGCGGCACCGGCAAGAAGATCAACATGCTGCGCAAGCGCCGCTACGACGCAGTCCACCGTGGAGGCGCCGCCGAGCGATCCCAGCACGCCAAGGGCAAGCTCACCGCGCGTGAGCGCATCGACCGCCTGCTCGACGCGGGGTCCTTCACGGAGCTCGACATGTTCGCCCTTCACCGGACCACCAATTTCGACATGGACCAACGGCGAATTCGCGGCGACGGGGTGATCACCGGCTGGGGGACGGTGGACGGCCGGCAGGTCTTCGTCTTCAGCCACGACGCGTCGGTGTTCGGCGGTTCGCTCGGCGAGGTGTTCGCGGAAAAGGTCACCAAGATCATGGACCTCGCGCTCCGCACGGGATGCCCGTGCGTCGGCATCAACGACTCGGGGGGCGCGCGCATCCAGGAGGGCGTCGTATCGCTCGCGGGGTACGCCGAGATCTTCTATCGCAACGTCGAGGCAAGCGGCGTTGTTCCGCAGCTTTCGTTGATCGCCGGCCCGTGCACCGGGGGCGCGGTGTACTCACCGGCGATGACCGACTTCATCTTCATGGTGCGCAAGGTCGGGTACATGTTCATCACCGGTCCCGACGTCATCAAGGTCACCACCGGCGAGGAGGTGACCTTCGAGGAGCTGGGTGGCTCCGACGTGCACAACCAGCGGAGCGGTGTCGCCCACTTCATCGCCGACACCGAGGATGAGGCTTTCGCGCAGATGCGCGAGCTGCTGTCATACCTGCCGCCCAACAACCGCGAGCAGCCTCCGTACCGGCCGACGCTCGATGACCCGCATCGCGAGGATCCCGAGATGCAGGCGATCATCCCTGACAATCCGAATCAGCCGTACGACATGCGCAACGTGGTCACACGCGTCGTCGACGACGGCCGCTTTCTCGAGGTGATGCAGTATCACGCCGAGAACATCATCTGTGGGTTCGCCAGGCTCGACGGACACCCGGTCGGCGTCGTCGGCAACCAACCACGCGTGCTCGCCGGCGCACTCGACATCGCCGCCTCCATCAAGGCGGCTCGTTTTGTGCGCTTCTGCGACTCGTTCAACGTGCCGCTGGTCACGTTCGTGGACGTTCCCGGCTTTCTCCCGGGTACCGACCAGGAATATGGCGGCATCATCAGGCACGGCGCCAAGCTGCTCTACGCGTACTGCGAGGCGACGGTTCCCAAGCTCACGGTGATCACGCGCAAGGCCTACGGCGGTGCGTACGACGTCATGTGCTCCAAGCACATCCGCGCCGACTACAACGTGGCCTGGCCCACCGCGGAGATCGCCGTGATGGGACCGCAGGGTGCGGTCAGCGTCATCTTCAAGCGCGAAATCTCGGAGGCGCCCGACCCGAAGCAACGCTCAGCGGAGCTGATCGAGGAGTATCGGGAACAGTTCGCCAATCCGTACTACGCCGCGGAGCGCGGCTACATCGACGACGTGATCGAGCCGCGCCAGACGCGCGGCGCGCTGATCGCCGCGCTGCGCATGGCGCGCAACAAGCAGGCGCAGACGCCACAACGCAAGCACGGCAACATTCCCCTCTGACGCTCAGCGCGGATTGACGCGCCTGCCGCCGGTCCGCGGGGCCGAGTCCTTCAAGCTGGCTGACAGCGGCACGTAGGCCTTCGCGTACGCACGGTCGGTGCGACCCTGCGCATGGTGGATCGCCGGAACGGCCGCGCGCACCAGGAGCACCTGGAGCGCCGCCGCCACCGGAACCGCGAGCAGCGCGCCGATAAGACCCTGGATGGCCCCCCCGACAAGCAGCGCGAGCACGACTCCCAGTGCCGGGAGGGACACGACGCGATTCATGACCATCGGAACCACCGTGTTGGCATCCACCAGCTGGATGACCAGCAGCACGGCGAGCACCAGGATCGGATATTCCGGGCTGATCGTGAAGCCGAGCAGCACCGCGGGAACCACGCCGATGATCCCGCCCACCATCGGGATCGCCGCGGTGAGACCCGCAAAGATGCCGAGAATGACCGAGTCGGGGAGGCCCATGAGCCAGCAGGCGATTCCGACCACGAGTCCGACCGCGAGGCTGTTGATCGCCACGGCGCGGAGGAAACCGCCCATGCGATATCCCATCTCCCGGAAGATATCGACGATCAGCTCGTGGTGCGCTTCCGGAAACAGATCGACGGTGAACGCTTTGAGCCGGTCGCTGCTCACCAGCCAGAGAAACCCGACCACGAGGACGAGGACGAAGTCGACGATGATGCTGAAGATCGTTCCACCGATGGCGAAGAGGATGTTCCGGGTGGCGTCGATGACCGAGCTGACCTGCTTGGCCACGTCGACGTTGAAGTGGAACTGGTTCTCGACGCCCGTGAACCAGTGAAGAAAGTCCTTCTGGTAGGTCGGAAAATTGGTGGCGAGCGAGGATGCCTCGGTGACGATCGGTTGCACGAGCAGCAGCACCATCACCCCGATGAATGCCAGGACGGCGATGTAGACAATGAGGATGCCCGCAGGCCGCGGGATTCGTCGGCGTTGCAGCTCGGCGACGAGCGGCCGTATTCCCTCGGCGAACACGATCGCGACCAGCACGACGAGGACGATGCCGATGATGGTGGCGAGGAACGCAACCAGCGCGACGATGCCGAGCACGATGAGTGCCGCGCTCACCAGCGTGCGCACCGACACGACGTTCACGCCCTCGCGACGCGAGGTCTGCTGCGGCTCGATGGCGACGCGGTCGGCAGCCGCCCCCGGTCGGGGCTGATCCGGCTCGGGCGCGGGATCTTGGTCTGGTGGAGTCCCGACGACGCGTCTTGCCAACCGGGTCAGCCTAGCAGCCTCCGGCTGCCGTGGAGAGACACCCTTTGCGTACCCTGTGGGCGTGAGCGATCTCGAGACACGCCCCGTCGGCGGGGGCGTGCTCCAGGCGTCAGTCGTCGGCCTCGGTTGCAACAACTTCGGGCGCCGCGTGGACGCAGCGGGCGCGAAGCGCATCGTGAGCGCGGCGCTCGAGGAGGGGATCACCTTCTTCGATACCGCCGATGTCTATGGCGGCGGACAGAGTGAGGAGATGCTCGGCGCAGCGCTCAAAGGACGGCGCGAGGAGGCCGTGATCGCCACCAAGTTCGGCCATTCGTCGGGGGGCGTGGGGCGCAGCGGCGGATCGCGCAGATACGTGCGCATTGCCGTCGAGGCAAGCCTTCGCCGGCTCGACACCGACTGGATCGACCTGTATCAGTTGCACACCCCAGACCCTGCGACACCTGTCGAGGAGACGCTCGAAGCACTGACGGAACTGGTGAGTGAGGGGAAGATCCGGTGTGCGGGGTCGTCGAATCTGATCGGCTGGCAGATAGCTGACGCCGACTGGATGGCGCGCACGCGGGGACTCACCAGGTTCGTGACCGCGCAAAACGCGTACAGCCTCCTCGACCGATCGGTCGAGGGAGCGGTGATCCCGGCGTGCGCCCACTTCGACGTCGGCATGATTCCGTACAGCCCGCTTGCCAACGGCCTGCTCACCGGGAAGCATCATCGCGGCCAGCCGCCCGTGCCGGGGACGCGACTCGCTTCCGCCAACGCGGATCGATGGTTCACCGATCAGAACTTCGACATTGTGGAAGCGTTGGAAGGCTTCGCCGCCGCGCGCGGCGTATCGTTGCTCGATGTCGCCATCGGCGGCCTCGCCGCGCAGCCGCAGGTTATCTCGGTGATCGCCGGGGCGATGTCACCGGAGCAGGTTCGGGCGAATGCTCATGCGGGCCGGTGGCGCCCGAGCGCCGCGGACCTGGCCGAGCTCGATCGGGTCGCTCCTCGCCAGTGAATCGTCACGCCTGTCCCATGCAGGCTCGCCGATGAAGCTGCTCGAGTACCAGGCGAAGCAACGTTTCGCAGCCGCGGGCATCACGGTCCCCGCCGGCCGGCTGGCGCGGACTCCCGAAGAGGCGGAAGCCGCCGCTCGTGAGCTCGGCCGCATCGCTGTGAAGGCTCAGGTGCCCATTGGAGGCAGGGGCAAGGCGGGCGGTATCGCCGTGGTCGACACCCCCGAGGATGCCCGGCGTGAAGCTGCGTGCATCCTGGCGATGGACATCCGCGGCTACCCGGTGCGAAGCGTCTGGTGCGAGACCGGGCTCAGCATCGACGCCGAGCTGTACCTCGGCATCACCCTCGATCGCGATCGCCGTCGCCTGGTGATCATCTTCTCGGCCGCCGGCGGGATGGAGATCGAGCAGGTCGCCGTCGAGGCGCCGGAGCGGATCGCGAAGCTGTGGCCCGATCCATTCGCAGGCCCGCAGCCGTACGAAATCCGTCAGCTGGCGTTCGCGGGGCTTGCGCACGCGCCCGATCTTCGTGAGCGGGTGCCGAAGCTTGTGAGCGCTCTCGTCCTGCTGACCACTCACCTCCATGCGGTCGCCGTCTCGCTCGATGCAGTGACGTGCGAGATCAACCCGCTGGTGCTCACGCCAGACGGAATGCTCGTTGCCGCCGACGGGAAGCTCGAGATCGACGAGAACGCCGACTACCGGCACAAGGACGTGGCCGAAGAGCTCGCCCGCGACGAGACCGGCGATGACGGTCGCAGTGGGGACGATCCCTTCGAGGTCGAGGCACGGAAGCGCGGGCTGACCTACGTGCACCTCGACGGGGACATCGGCTGCATCGGCAACGGCGCCGGCCTCACCATGAACACGCTCGACCTCGTCAAGCAGCACGGCGGTGAGCCGGCCGACTTTCTCGATATCGGCGGGGGCGCGAACGCGGAGCGTGTGCGCAACGCGCTCGAGATGGTGTTGCTCGACCCCAAGGTGCGCGGCGTGTTCATCAACATCTTCGGAGGTATCACTCGAGGCGACGAGGTCGCGCGAGGGATCATCGCCGCACGCGATGAGCTGCACATCACCAAGCCGCTGGTGGTGCGCATGACCGGCACCATGGAAGAGGAGGGTCGCCGCTTGTTGGAAGACGCGGGGATCGTGCCTGCCAAGACAGCGACCGAAGCGGCCGAGACCATCGTTCGACTCACGCGGCTGGAGAGCGCATGAACCGCGTCGGGCGCGGGGTGGGGAGGGCATGAACTGCGGCGGGCACGGGGTCGGAACGCCTTTGGCGTTCCGACCCTCGCTCTCGCCGGGGGGGGTAGCCCCGGCTGCGAGACGGCCCGCCGCCGTCGATGCCGTCCCCTCCCCGTAGCTCCAAATGGTCATCGGCACGCTGACCGTCACGATCCAGGTACCGGACAGCGAATCGCTCAAGGACAAGCGTCAGGTGGTGCGCTCGCTCACCGCGAAACTGCGCAACACCTTCAACGTGGCCGTCGCCGAGGTAGGCGACCAGGACCTCTGGCAATCCGCGGTCATCGGCATCGCGTGTGTCAGTTCGGACAGCCGCCACGCCGACGAGATGTGCCAGAAGGTGCTGCGGTTTGTCGACGACCACGGTGAGGCGCTCGTGCTCGGCTCCCATTTCGAGTTGATC
>JBAPOS010000070.1:0-8151 GCA_049279755.1 Candidatus Dormiibacterota bacterium
CCGTGGTGACGCGTATTCCCCATGTTCCACCGCTCACCCGAATCCAGCCGCCGCAGTTCGTGCTGGCGACGGCGCACATGCCCCTGAAGGCGCACCACATCCTCGTGCTGATCGCGCAGACCGATCTGCTCGGCCCCGCGGCGCTGGCTCTCTACGGTGTGGGAGCGATCGCGATGCTCATCCGACGCCGGGTGCTGTGGGTGCTGGTCGCGCAGGTTCTGCTCTTTCTCATCATGGCGGACGACCTCTACCTCCATTACCTCCATCGCATCTGGACGATCATCTATCCCTGGGGTGACACCGACCGGGTCCTCGGCATCCAGTACTTCCTGATTCCCCTGGTGCTGGCGTTTGGTCTGGTCGCGATCGGCGATCTGATGCGAACGCTGTCGCGGACGCGCCGCCTGTGGGTGGGCGTGTCCGCCGGTGTTGTCGTGGTCGCCGTGCTTGCCTTCCTCGTACGCCGGCCGCTCGAAGTAGCCTGGATGAACTTCTGGGAGCCGAACTCCGTCGTCCTGTATCCGCTCGGGCTGTTCAATCAGATGGCCGTCTTTCGCCGGTGGTTTGGGGTCCTCGCCGTGGTCGCGGTCGTGGTGTTCATCGCGTGGATCGCCGCGATCCGCCGGCTGACCATTCCAGCCGTGATTCGCGACAGGATCGGGCCAGTGGCGCAGAGGCTCGACGGAGCCGGCGTGGCACTGGGGGTGTTGGCAATGGTTGCCGTCGTGGTAGGTGCTGCGACCGAACTTGGCACCTACAGGTATGAGATCTCGACGCGCTCGCTCGTGACCCCGGCGGATTTGAGCGTCCTGTCGTCGATGGCGAGAACACTCCCCAAAGGCAGCCTCGTGCTGACCAATGGCGGCGACGACGCCGGCATGTGGATGGCGGGGCTCACCGACCTCAACCCCCTGGTTCCCAACGGCTACTCGTTCGGGGCGCTGGATGTTCCGTTTGAGACCGCTCTTCAGAATGCGTGCACCGACCCCTCCGCCGCGGAGGCCGCGGCAGCGCAGGCCGATGCTGTCTTTGTCGGCTCACTGCGCATCGCCGCACCGCTGTACGCATGGAATATCAACTGCATCGCCCGCCTTCCCAACCTTCGACTCATCGCCTCGGCTCCCTGGGGCGGCACCGTGGCGGCCGGCTTCAGCGTCATCAAGTAGCCGACCACCCTCGGTCAGGCTTCGATGCGGGCGGAGAACGCGGAGATCGTCGCAGCCTAGTGACCTGATTGCCTCGACGCCGTCGCGTGACCATCCAGGCGCAGCCACAGGCGTTACTTTGCGGGTCGTGGCCCGTTCCAGCTGCCTTCCGGCAGGCATTTCGGCAGTCGTTCCGGTCTATCGGTCTGAGGCGACGCTGCCCAAGCTGATTCCGCGCCTGACCGCGGCGCTGGAGCTCCTGGGCCCCGCTCACGAGATCATCCTGGTCGACGACGGCAGTCCGGACCGAAGCTGGGACGTAGTGGCCGCCGCTGCCCAGGACGACGGACGGATCCGCGGCTTTCGGCTGATGCGTAATTTCGGCCAGCACAACGCTCTGCTGTTGGGTATCCGGGCGGCTCGCTACCGATACATCGTGACCCTTGACGACGACCTCCAGAACCCCCCGGAGGAGATCGCTCAGCTACTGGCGCACCTGACCGATGACGTCGACGTGGTGTACGGCACCCCTGCCTCGGAACAGCACAGCATCTGGCGGTCAGCTGCGTCGCGAGTCACGAAGTACGCCCTCGAAGAGGCTATGGGAGCATCCGCCGCCAGGAGCGTCAGCGCCTTTCGCATCTTCCGGACGGAGTTGCGTGGGGCGTTCGAGCGATATCAGAGCCCAGACATCTCCATCGACGTCTTGTTGACCTGGGCAACCAAGCGCTTCGCGACGGTGAAGGTCGCACAGGACCCGCGTGGCGATGGCCGCTCAACGTATACGTTCGGGCGACTCCTGCATCACGCGATGAACATGATGACCGGATTCACCACGCGTCCCCTGCGCTTCGCGAGCCTGATTGGATTCGTCTTCACCCTCTTCGGTGTGGTGATCTTTTTCGTCGTGGTTGTCCGCAACCTGATCCAGGGCGACGCGGTGCCGGGTTTTCCATTCCTGGCATCGATCATTGCGATATTCTCGGGCGTCCAGTTGCTCATTCTCGGCATCATGGGTGAGTACGTCGCGCGAATGCATCTGCGTCTCCTGGAGCGACCGTCATACGTGGTGGCGGAATCGACCCTGGACGTCGAAGTGCTATGAGCAGCCCGCCACTCACGATCCCGTTCAATCGACCGACGCATACGCGGCTGGTCGATTCCTATGTGGCGCAAGCCCTGCAGAGCGGACATCTCTCCGGCGACGGAGAGTTCACCCGGCGGTGTCACGATCTACTTGGGGAGCTCCTCGGCGGATCCAGCGTCCTGCTCACGACTTCTGGAACACACGCGCTCGAGCTGATCGCGCTGCTCCTCGACATCGGGCCTGGTGACGAGGTCATCGTCCCGTCCTTCACCTTTCCTTCCACTGCCAACGCCTTCGTGCTTCGTGGCGCCATCCCGGTCTTCATCGACATCCGACGCGACACGCTCAACCTTGACGAATCTCTGCTCGAATCCCTGATCACCAGCCGGACGCGCGCAATTATTCCCGTCCACTACGCGGGGGTTGCCTGCGAGATGGACGAAGTCCTCGCGGTCGCCGGTAGACATGGGATTCCCGTCGTGGAGGACAACGCACACGGCCTGTTTGGGAAGTACCGAGGTGAGTTGCTCGGCACGCTTGGAGTCATGGCCGCGCAGAGCTTCCATGAGACCAAGAACTTCTCGGCCGGCGAGGGAGGGGCGATCGTGATAAACGACCCCAAGTACATCGAGAGAGCTGAGATCATCCGTGAGAAGGGGACGAACCGGCGCAACTTCTTTCGCGGGCTTGTGGACAAGTACACATGGGTCGACGTGGGATCAAGCTTTCTGCCGTCCGATTTGCTCGCAGCCCTGCTGCTAGCGCAACTCGAGGATCGGGATTGGGTATGGGAATGCCGGAGCACCCTATGGCACAGGTACGCGAACGGTCTCGCAGCCTGGGCTACGTCCAACGACGTCGTCTTGCCGTCCGTGCCGGAACACTGCGAGACGCCCTACCATCTCTTCCACATGGTGATGCCATCGAGTCAATCGCGAGATGCATTGATCACTCACCTGCGGGCCGTCGGAATCCTCGCCGTGTTCCACTATCAGCCGCTGCACCTCTCGCCGTACGGACAGAGGTTGCAGCCGGACGCGGATTGCCCGGTGACGGAACTCGTAAGCGACCGCCTGATCCGTCTCCCGTTCTATACGAACATGGAGGCTGCCGACATCGAGAAGGTTATCAACGCGGTTTGCGACTTCACGGCGTGTCAGTGAACGTCATGCTTCAGACGGAAGGTGTGGTTCTCACTGCCGTCGAACCCGAGGATATTCCGTTGATCGTGCTATGGAGGAACATGCCGGAGGTGTACACCGGCTTCATCGAACACGCGCCGCTGAGCACAGCTGCGCAAGCCGCTTTTCAGGCTGGTCTGACCCCTGAGGGGACTCGCCGTCTTTGGCTTATCAATGCCCGCGGGGGCCCTGTAGCTGTCGGCACAGAAGCGAAGCGCGGTGCAACTCCAGTGAAGGTGGGAACCGTCGGAATCATGGACCTCGACTGGCGCAATCGGCGCTGCGAGTTCGGACCGATTTTCATCGGCGCGCTGGAGTATCGGGGGCGTGGCATCGCAAAGGAGGCGGAGATTCTGGTTCTCGACTATTGCTTCAACCACCTTGGACTGCACAAGGTGATTGCCCACGTCCCGGACAGCAACGCCGGGGTGATCGCTCTGCATGAGGCGGCCGGCTTCCGGCGCGACATCGTTCTGCGTGATCACATCTTCCGAGCCGGCCGGTTCGAAGGCCTCCATCTCCTCTCCTGTCTCGCGAGCGAGTTCCGGGAGCGATTCCCGGCTGGTGCCGATATAGCGGCTGATTCACTCCGGGGATGGCGCTGAGCACCTAAGGCCGTCGACTACTCGTTGGGACTCGGGTCACCAGGATCGACGCGCGATGGCGGCAAGCGATGTGCCGAACGGCAGCCGCCGTCGACGGCTCACGACACGCGCCTCACACCGAAGCAGTGCATACGCGACGCCGTTGATGCCCGGGATGATCCGAAACTCGGAATCGAGCAGCGCACCCATGTCCTGGTGCACGCTCTTCAGAAGACGCCGCCGTAACCACATCGGCGGGAACAGCAGGCTCATGAAGTACGTGATGTACTCGAGCTGAAAGCCCTATGCCCGTAGAGGTCGAGAGAGCGTCTCCATTGAGTAGCGGCGATGGTGGCCCGATGCAACGTCGAATGGACTCCAGAGGGTCTGGTGGGCTGGGACGGTGAGGATCAGGCGACCCCCTGGGAGCAACCGCTCCCGCATCTGGAGGAGAACCTGCGCCTCGTCGGCGATGTGTTCGAGAACATCAAAGGCGGCGATGACGTCGTACCTCGCACCCGAGTCCACGTCGGAGAGGTATCCAGTCGTGACCTGCAGGCCGGTGCGGGCCCGTGCCACCTCTGCCGCCTCGACGCTCAGTTCGAGCCCCTCAACCTCGCCGCGCCCCGCGGCGATGCGTTGCAGTACGCGAAGGACATTACCGCTGCCACACCCAACCTCGAGGATGCGGAAGCCACTCGGAAGATTGTCGATGGGCCCGTACGCCAGAGCGGCGAGCGTCTCGTTCCGGGCCCGGAACCAGAAGTGCCGGTCCTCGGCCACCAACAGTCGCTGAATCCCGGCGGCATCGAATGCCGACCAGTGACTCTCGGAAGGAAAGCGATCCGCTGCGCCGGCGGTGTCGCGATCAGTGGTCACGCCGCAGGCGTTGCTTTGGCTGCCGGAGTCGGAGGCAGCAGCGGAGACAATCCCTCGAGCTGGAAGCCCCAGTCGAAGAGCCGGCTCTCGATCCGCGCCGGGTAGTTGGCGCTCAACAGCACGGACAGAAGGTGGTGACCGTCGCGGACCGCCATGCCGATGAGGCACGCACCGGCGTTGCCGGTCCAGCCCGGCTTGATACCCACCGCGGCAGGGTAGGCCTGCAGCAGCGCGTCGAGATTGTGCAGGTGGAACGCCGGGTGGAGCGCGGTGGCCGGAAGGTTGATGGTTCTGGTGTTGACGATCTGATCGAACAGCGGAAACTGCTGGTACGTGTACGCGGCGATGACCGCGAGGTCGTAGGCGGACGAGTAGAGCGCCGGGTCGTCAAGCCCCGCCGTCGCCGAGAAATGGGAGTCGGCGAGACCGAGTGCCACCACCTGCGCATTCATCGCCGCGACAAACCGTGCCTCACCCACTGTGTCCATAGCCATCGCGCTCGCAGCGTCGTCGCCGCTCGGGAGCAGCATGCCGTCGAGCAACTCCTCGATCGACAGGGTCTCGCCCGCCTTCAATCCCATGAGCGTGTCGGCTGAAGACTGGCCGAGCGCGTCGGCGGTGACGGTGACCAACTGGTCGGGGGGGAAATTCTCGAGCGCAACCAATGAGGTCAGCACCTTGGTGAGGCTCGCAGGCGCGAGCTCGAGGTCGGCCTGCTTTTCCCACAGGATCTCTCCTGTGTCCATATCCACCAGGATGCCGGCCCGGCCACGAACCGGTGGAGCGCCCGCGGGCATCGTCTCCGGTGTCCAGAAGCTGACCACTGAGCTCGCCACATGCATGTGGAACCACGGAGGCTGAACGCTGCGAGCCGGGGGACGCGTGGCCGCGGCGACCCGTGACGGCGCGATCGGGAGACGTGAGGTCGTGGCCAGCGTCCCGGCTGCGACGGCGACCACCAACGCGACCAGTGCGATGCGGGCGTATGGGGGCGGTCTGAGCATGAAGGGACGATCCGAATCGTATCGTCAGTGCAGCCTGTTTTCCCGCGCCCCCGCGAACACGACGCGAACGCCGCCTGCGGCCGTGCCTGAGGGTGCTCGATCAGGGAACGAGTTGCCGCCGAAGGGATTCGGGGAGCGCATCACCGGCGGCGGCGAGCTGCGGCATCAGCGCCTTGTCGGTCGTGAGCGCTCGAAACATCAGCGCGATGGTGACGCCGTGTGCCGGCCGGTGGAGCACCGTGATCGCGTCGCCGGCGCTCACCGAACCCGGAGCGATGACCCGAAGGTAGGCGCCCGGAGCTCCCCGTTGGGTGAATCGCTTCACCCAGAGCTGCTCCTCGAGCCAGCCGGCAAATGTCCGGCATGGGATGCGCGGCGAGGTCACCTCGACAACGCACGCGCCGCCCACCTGCCAGCGCTCGCCGACGAGCGCTCCGTTGACATCGAGGCCTGACGTGGTGAGGTTCTCGCCGAAGACACCGTTGGTCAGTGGCCGCCCGAGCTCAGCCTGCCAGTGATCGAGGTCCTCGCGGGCATAGGCGTAGACCGCCTGGTCGGTCCCTCCGTGCGAGCGCGCGTCGCCGATGCTGTCGCCCGCGACACCGCTCCTTCCCGTTTCAGGGCCCGGATCGCGCAGCGCAACGGGGTCCGGCGACGGCCGTTTGTCGATCCCGGTGACACCCGTGTCGGTGTGCCGGCTCGCCGCCATCCGGCCGACATTGACGGAAAGCAGCGTCGCCATCAGGACGCAAGGATAGCCGCGACCCGTCAAAGCCACGTCGTCCGTGCTCCGCCCGCACCCTGCGGTGATATGCTCTGAGCGTTGTGAGTTCTGCTCTGAGCGTATCCGCCGACGAGATCCGCCGCGAGCTGGGCGCCATCCTTCGCGGCCACCGCGAGGGCCAGGGGCAGAGGCTGAGCGAGATCGCCGGTGAGGCGGGGTGCTCGCCGGCGTACCTGTCCGAGGTCGAGCGCGGGCTCAAGGATGTCTCCGCCGACCTGCTGATCGCCATCACGTACGCGCTCGCGGTGCCGATCGCGGCCGTATACACCGACCTCGGACGCCGGCTCGGAGCATGGCCGCGGAGCGACCCCGAGTGGTCCGCCGACCCCCGCCGCCAGCTGCGCGCAGTCACGTCGGGACTCGATGCCGCCTCGCTCCGGACGGTGGCGCAGTTCGGCGCCTTCGTCGCCATGAACCAGGCGGAGCCGGCCCGACGGCGTATCGGCTTCGTTCCACCCACAGCGGAGGGCTCGCGATGACCCTGGTCCCCACCGTCGTCGAAACCACGACTCGCGGTGAGCGTTCGTACGACATCTACTCGCGGCTGCTGCGCGACCGCATCATCTTTGTCGGAGGGATCATCGACGACGATCTTGCCAATCTCGTCACGGCGCAGCTGTTGTTCCTCGAAGGCGAGGATCCTGAACGCGACGTTCATCTGTACGTCAACAGCCCAGGTGGCTCCATGACCGCAGCGCTGGCGATGTACGACGCAATGCAGTACGTCCGTCCGCTCGTTGAGACGACGTGCCTGGGCATGGCGGCGAGTGGCGCGTCCTTGCTCCTCTCTGCGGGCGCGCCCGGACGGCGATTGGCGCTGCCCAACTCGCTCATCGTCATCCACCAACCCTGGGCACAGGGGATGCAGGGACAGGCGACCGACCTTGACGTCCACGCCCGCGAGATCCTCCGCCAGCGAGCGCTGCTCATCGAGCTGTACCACCGGCACACCGGCCGCGACTCGGAGCAGATCGGTCGTGACATCGAGCGCGATTACCACATGACCGCCGAGCAGGCGCTCGCCTACGGCATGATCGATCAGATCATCGAACGTCGCCCAGCGGGCTCCATCATCAGAAGCGACGCACCGGCACCGGTGCCGGTCTCCAGCTAGACCCAGGCGCTGCGTCGGGCTCTGGACGACAATCGGCCGCCCGATGAAAGAGCGAGGACGAACACCATGGCCACGCCGGACCGCCGCAGCATCCTCATCGATGCCTATGAGAACGCGGCGGTGATCGTCTCAGGCATAAGCCCTGACCAATTGCGCAACTCCACACCGTGCCGCGCTTACGACGTAGCGCGGCTGATCGACCACATCGTCGAAGCCGGGCACCGAGCTGCCGCCCTCGGCCACGGGAAAGCGCCTCCGTCAGGGGACGCATCGCCGCACGTGGAGCTGACTGAGGCGCCCGACCGGCTGCGGATCGCCGCCCAGGAGGCGGCGGCGGCGTGGGCGGACGATACCTGCCTGGTGACAACCGCAA
>JBAPOS010000071.1:0-9034 GCA_049279755.1 Candidatus Dormiibacterota bacterium
CAACGCCCGGCGGACCGGTCCTGCCGCAGCGCTCACCGGGCCGGTCGCACGCGGGGATGGAGACGCCATCGCCGCTCATCTCGATGCGCTCGCGCCGTATCCCGAAGCGCGCGACCTCTACTTGACCCTCACGCGGGCGATGGAGTCGTTGCTGGCGACCCGGCCGGCCGCGGGTGACGCCGGCGCCCAGGTGGCCTGAGCCATGACCGTCACCATTCGGGAGCTCGCCGCATGGAAGGCCGAGCGGCGGCGCTTCGTCATGCTCACCGCATACGACTATCCGACCGCGCGGCTGCTTGCGGAGGCGGAGATACCGGTGCTCCTGGTGGGGGACACCCTCGCCGACAACGTCCTGGGGTACGCCAACACCCTCCCCGTGACCATGACCGAGATGCTCCATCACGCCCGCGCCGTGGCGCGCGGTGCCCCCGACCAGCTGCTGGTCGGTGATCTTCCGTTTGGGACCTATCACCGTTCCTGCGGGGATGCTATCGACAACGCGGTGCAATATCTGCAGGCAGGGATGCACGCCGTCAAGCTCGAGGGTGGCGGGTGGGTGGTCGAGACGGTTGCCCGGCTCACGCAGCGCGGGATCCCGGTGATGGGTCACCTCGGACTCACGCCCCAGTCCATCAACGCGTTCGGCGGCCTGAAGGTCCAGGCTCGAAGTGCCGCCGACCGGGAGCGGCTCATCGCAGATGCGCACGCCCTTGAGGAAGCGGGTGCCTTCGCGATCGTCCTCGAGGGGATACCCCGGGACCTGGCGGCGCAGGTGACCGGCGAACTGGTCGTCCCCACCATCGGCATCGGCGCGGGACCGGACTGCGATGCCCAGGTCCTGGTGATCCACGACCTCCTCGGCATCACCGGTCACCTCCGCGGCGCCGCCCCGAAGTTCGTGAAGCCGTATGCCGACCTCGGCGATCGCATTGTCGATGCCGCGCGCGCGTACGCGGACGACGTGCGCGAGGGTCGGTTTCCCGACGATGCCCATTCCTTTCACTGATACACCGGAGCTGTTCGCCAACCCACTGGAACTGCTCGCAACCCCGGCAGAGCTCCGTCTGTGGTCCGAGAGGTTGCGCGCCGCCGGGCTCTCCGTGGGGATGGTGCCGACCATGGGCGCACTGCACGCCGGACATCGCTCGCTGATCGATCGTGCGGTGGCTGAGAACGACAGGGTGGTGGTCACGATCTTCGTCAATCCAGCCCAGTTCGGTCCGAGCGAGGACTTTGCGCGGTACCCCCGGACCATGGACGCGGACCTGGAGGTGCTGGTCGCGGCCGGAGTCGACGCCGCCTTCGTGCCGAGCGTCGAGACCATGTATCCGCCCGGCCTGGTCACCAGGCTCGACATCAGCGGGCCGCTCGGCGATCGGCTGGAAGGGACGAGCCGGCCCGGCCATTTCAACGGGGTTGCGCTGGTGGTCACGAAACTGCTGGTTGCGGGCCTCCCCGACCGGGCATATTTCGGGCAGAAGGACGCGCAGCAGTGCGCGGTCGTTCGGCGCCTCGCCCGCGACCTCGACACGGGCGTCGAAATCGTTGTCTGTCCGACGGTTCGGGATCCTGACGGCCTCGCCATCTCGAGCCGCAACGTTTACCTCAGCCCCGAAGAACGCATGCGGGCATTGGCCATCCCATCCAGCCTGGCCGCGGCGATCGCCCGATTCGAGGCCGGCGAACGAGACGCGACAGCGCTGGCAACAACTGTTCGGTCCTGCCTGGAGAAGGAGAGACTGGACGTCGACTACGTTGCCGTGGTAGAGGCGGACACCTTTTCGGAGGTCGAAACCGCAGCCCCCACAAACCAAATCGTACTGGCTGCTAGAATAGGGAGCACACGGTTGATTGATGTCGTTCGGCTGGGGGTCGACACAGCGCCCGTTGGTCGTGGCGTCTAGGGGAGATCATGCAGCGGGTCATCATGAAGTCGAAAATCCACGGCGCCACCGCGCGAGTCGTGGTCGACTTCGAAGCGTCGTGCCACGCGCGCGACGTCGCGCCGGTGTTTTCGCGTGGCATTGCAGGCGACATCCGCGAGCAGGCGGCGATCGCGTGATCAACAGTGCTGCACCGACGGATTACGACGTGGTCGTCGTCGGGAGTGGCATAGCAGGACTTTCAGCCGCATTGAGCGCGACGCCAAGCGCGCGGGTTGCGGTTGTCACCAAGGGCGCGCTCGATGACGGGTGCAGCCGGTTTGCGCAGGGTGGTATCGCGGCCGCCGTCGGCGACACCGATTCAGCGGAGTTGCACTACGAGGACACCATCGCCGCAGGTCGGGGCCTGTGCCATCCAGATGCGGTGCGTGTGCTCGTCGAGGAAGGACCCGCACGAATCCGACAGTTGATCGATTGGGGCGTCGCGTTCGACACCCAGGACGGAGAGTTGCTGCTCGCCCAGGAGGCGGCCCATTCGCGTCCCCGTATCCTCCACGCCCGTGGCGACGGGACCGGCCTCGAGGTGGAGACGGCATTGATCCGGCGCCTGCGTGCCAGCAGTGCACGGGTCATCGAGCACGCTGATGTCACCGGGATACTCACCACCACCGACGGTCTCGCGTGCGGTGTATCGATCACCACAGATCCCGGCGAGTCGCACGTGACCACGTTGTCTTCCGCGGCCGTCGTCCTCGCCAGCGGCGGCGCGAGCCGCCTTTGGCGAAACAGCACGAACCCCGAATCCGCAACCGGCGACGGTGTCGCTCTCGCGTACACGGCCGGTGCCGACGTTTCGGGTATGGAGTTCGCGCAGTTCCACCCAACCGCGCTCGCGGTGGACGGCGCGCCCAGGTTCCTGATCAGCGAGGCGGTGCGCGGCGAAGGCGCCTGGATCGTCAATCGTGATGGCAAGCGCTTCGTGCTCGACGTCGATCCGCGCGGCGAGCTCGCCGGCCGCGACGTGGTTGCGCGGGCCATCTGGGAGGAGCTGGAACGGAGCGGCGAGCGCTGGGTGTTTCTCGATTGCTCTCCACTCGGTGGGCGCGCCGCCGTGCGTTTCCCCACCATTGCCGCCACCTGCGCGCGATACGGCCTCGACATCACGCGTCAGCCGATCCCGGTGTCGCCCGCGGCGCACTACATGATCGGCGGGGTCACGACGGACCTCGAAGGGGCAACCAGCGTCCCAGGCCTGTATGCATGCGGTGAGGTCGCGCACACCGGTGTGCACGGAGCCAACCGGCTTGCGAGCAACAGCCTGCTCGAGTCGCTGGTCTTCTCACAGCGTGCGGTGCATGCCGCTCTCGGGTGGGCGGGAGAATCACCACCCGCGCAGCCCAGTCCCACGAAATCGACCTCACGCCAACGCGCATCCGCGCTCGAGCCTCGCGACGGATGGAATGCCATCCGCGACGCGCTCTGGGCTGGAGCGGGCGTGGTTCGTGACCAAGACGGTCTGCGTGCCGCCGCTCGCTCATGCGATGCCGTTGTCGCAGCGACGGCGGGAAGCAGCACGCTCTCCACGATGCAACTGCACGCGGCTGCGTCCACCGCGTCGCTGGTGTGCGCCGCGGCCCTGGCTCGCGAGGAGAGCCGAGGGTGCCACCTCCGTTCTGATCTCCCCCAAGCAAGCGATCAATGGCATGGCGATCTCGTCATGCACAAGGACAGAGGAGCACGCTTTGACCGTCACCTTTAGACCCATCACCGAAGCGCTTTCGTCGGAGAGCATCGACCTGCTCATCGAGTCGGCGCTCGCCGAGGACGTCGGAGCTGGCGATGTCACGACCCAGGCCGTGATTCCCATGGATATGACCTGTCGCGGCAAGATCGTTTGCAAGCAGGATGGCGTGATCGCGGGCCTGAGCATCGCTCAGCGCGTGTTCCAGCGTGTGGACGAGCGCATCCAGTTCGATCCCAAGACCAAAGACGGCGAGAAAGTGCAGGCGGACCAGATCGTCGCCCGGCTCTTCGGCCCCGCTCGCGGCATGATGACCGCGGAGCGTGTCGGCCTCAACTTCCTGCAGCATCTGAGCGGCATCGCGACGATGACGGCCAAGTACGTGAAGGCTGTCGACGGCACCAAGGCCAAGATCCTCGACACCCGCAAAACCACTCCGGGACTGCGCGCCATCGAGAAGTACGCGACCCGCATGGGCGGGGCGGTCAACCATCGCATGGGCCTGTACGACGCGGTGCTCATCAAGGACACCCATCTGGCCCTCGTTGGGGGCATCACCCCGGCACTCAGGGCCGCTCGCAAGGCATATCCCGAGATGGAGATCCACGTCGAGGTGAGCAACCTCCAGGAGCTGGAGCAGGCGCTCGCCGACAAGGCGTCGCACATCCTCCTCGACAACTTCTCCTGCGGACAGGTACGCGAGGCGATGCAACTGATCCGCGGCCGCGCGACCGTTGAGGTGAGCGGCGGAGTGCAGGTCACCAACGCCCGTGCGTATGCGCTCGCGGGTGCGGACTTCATCAGCGTCGGCGCGCTGACGCACTCGGCGGTGGCGTTGGATTTCTCCATGAAGGTCACTCGGTACTGACCTGCGCGGTGGTCGGCGGGTCCTGTCACCGCGGGGACCCCTCGCCGCCGGCAGCTTGGGCGCTGCCATCGGCGCTGCCACCCGCAGTCCGCGTAGTGTCAGGCCTCGTTTCGCGGGGTTATGGAGACGTTCGTTGACCGTGGGTCCTGTCACCGCAGGTCCCCTCGCCGACGGCAGCTTGGCGCTGCCATCGGCGCTTCCCCCCGCGGTTCCACCCACCGGCTGTCCTGCGTCAGGCCTCGTTAGGACAGGGGGTCGCTGGCCGTCCGGCGCGTTGCAGCACGACGTTTGCGTCCAGAACCACCTACGAGTAACTGATGCAGACGTTCATTGATGGGTCGTCGGCAGCACTACACGCTTTCGCCGTGGCGCATTCTTGGGTGACGCCGATTGTTGTCTGGGGGACGGCGGGCTTCATAGTTCTGTGTCCGGTTGGGTTTTTCTTGAGGTGGGTGTGGGATCGACGGCTTCGGCCAGGGGTTGCGGCGTTGTTGGGGCTGGGGTTGACGCAGTGGGCGAGCCATGAGGTGGGGAGCCTGACGTACCGGCCCAGGCCGTTTGTGGCGATGCATTTCACGCCACTGTTTCCGCATCCCCCGAACAACTCGTTTCCTTCAACACTGACGGCATTCGCAGCGGTGGCGGCGGTGATCGGGGTGCTGGCGTGGCGGCGTGTGGGGCTGGTGTTCGTGGTGGGCACGGTGGTTGTGGCGTTTGGGTGCGTGTACGTGGGGGTGCACTACGCGAGCGACGTGGTCGTCGGAGCCGCTCTCGGCGCCGTGTGCGCAACGGTGACGTGGCTGATCGCAGGAGTGCCGCCGGTCAGCAGGGTGTTCGAGAGCGTGGAGCGGCGGCTCCCGCAGCGAGGGCGGCGTGGGGCACCGCCTCGGATGAGCGCTACAGCAGCGAGTTGACCAGCGCCTCCAGCTGACTCAGTGTCGCCGGCGTGTACGTCGCGACAATCGCCACGACGGTCGACCCCTTGGCCGCTACCAATCCCTCGTTGTTCCTGCCGGCGCCGAGGGATTGGAAGAAGGACCGAGCCTGATCCCCGACTCCCGACACCGGCGTGAACGCCACCGGGAAATGCTGGCTGAACTGCGAAATGTCAGAAGCGGAGACGTTCTGGAGCACGGTGATGATCACGTTGTACGACGCTGCGTGGTAGTCGCACGAGATGCCGGTTGCACCGCTCGGGAGCTGTGTTGTGCCGGTATTCGGCACCACGACGGCATCCGGGAGCGTGGTCGACAGCGCGGATCCGACGGCTGAACCGCTGGGGCACTGGGCCGTCGTGGCCGCGGCCGTAGGCGTCGCGACCGGTGTGGGGGTGGCGCCCGTCGATGACGACGTCGTCGGACTCGAACTTCCGCACGCGGCAAGGCCGGCAGCAAGTGCCAGCGGAATCAGCATCGTCCAGCGCGAGGTTTTGCCTATCAAGTGCCCGGCCCTCCATCTGCGGCATCGAGCGTCTGCGGGGCTCGATACCGGCACTATGACCCAGTTGCGAGCGGACGCGCGCGGTCATCACACTCACGGCACAACGCACAGGTTGTTGGTTTCGAGGAGGCTGTGACGATGGCGGATCACGCCGATCCCGCGCCCGGTCCGCAGAGCTCAAACGAAGAGCCGCAGGCGCATTTGACGGCCACGCCACGTGGCGGCGGTTGGCGCATGTTCTCGGCGCCCGTCGAGGTCGACGCCTACCTCGGCCAGACTTGGGTTCCCGTCCTGGTGGACGGTGTCGACGAGGAGAGCGCGGAGATCTGGGCGCGCTGGCCGCCTCACGGCCACACCGATGGGGACATTCACCACCAGGTGATCGACGCCTCCCACTATCGGGCACCCGATGATGGCTTTCCGACCGGCTGAGCAACAGTCCGTGACCTCTACGAGTCGAGGGCCGCGACCAACTCCTCTTGAAGATACCCCAGCGCCATGAGCACGCCGTACTCGGGCTGCTGCTTCACCGTGTCGGTCGCGGTCTCCTCCCACCCGTCAGCCTCGATGCCGAGGATCTCGCCCGCGGCGACGCGGAGGTGATTGAACGCCCGTAGCCAGACGAGCGTCTGCGCCTCGGTGAGGGGCAGGGTGTCCTCGCCGCCGCTGAGCGCCTCGCGGACCATGGTGAGGTCCACCTCGCGACCCTTCTCGATGTCCGGCCGGACCCAGCGGTCGTACTCCGCCTGGAGCTTGGCGTCGTCGTAAGCGCGCGGCGCGGATGCGAGCGGCGCTGCGAGCCGTGGGCTAAGCGAATCGATGATCCCGATCAGCGCCTCACGTTCGCGCTTGTCAACCTTCACCTGGATCCGCCCCCGGCGACGGAGCACCTGTGCCATGCGCCGAGCTGCCTGACGGCTCAGGGACGGCCCAGGGTCGCCTGGAGCCCGAAGGAATGAAGTTGCGCGACCGACACCTCGGCCTGTTCCCGAGGCTGGGTCGCCACCACGGCGCGACCCTCGTTGTGCACCTGGAGCATCAGGCGCGTCGCGGTGGCGTGGTCGTAGCCGAACAACCGGCGCAGGACGAGCACCACGTACGACATCAGCGTGATCGGGTCATTCCAGACCATCACGTTCCAGCCGAACTCGCGCTGATCGCGCTCCTCGCGGCCGGGCGCTTTCGCCGGGGCCGGAGCCTTGGTCGGCGTCGGCGCGGAGGTGGTCGCCATGACACCTAGCGTAGCTCAGGTCCTGGCATCGGGATCACCACCGATCGGTTCCTTCCGTCCCCCTCCTCAAGCTGCCGGCAACGGGGCTCCCGGAGGAGCGACGTCGCTCAGGCCGCGCGGAAGTCGACGACGCCCGCCCAGGCGGACGGAGTCCGTGAAGGCTGGGCTGCAGGAGCCGTGGTCGGCGACGCCACGCCGTCGAGCACCGCTTGGAGCGGAAGCTCGCAGTTGTGGCACACGATCCAGATCGGACCCGGCTCGCTGACACGCCGTTCGAGACGGTGGCGCTCGCCGCATTCCTCGCAGGTGATGGTCACTCGCATTTCGTGGCGCAGCGTCGCACGGCGGCTGCGACGCCTCGCTGATGGCACTGTCGCGGGCGCGGCAACGGTGTGCAACGAATTGGCGAAACTGGGCCGATCTGCCTCTGATGATACACTCGGCGAGATCGTGATGGCATCGGCGCAAACGCGCCATTTCACGCCTCCGACACGATCATTTGAAGGCGAAAGCCACGCAACCCTGACCGGCGAGACGGATTGTTCTGAAGGCAGGAGTACGAGCAAAGGAGTGCATTGACCCCGACGACGGCCCAGGAGCCCGAGCTGCTCACTATGGAGGACCTCCTGCGGGAGGACCAGAATTCGATCAGGGCCCTGGCCCACGGTGACATCGTGGACGGTGTCGTCGTCCGTGTCGATCCTGACGAGGTCCTCGTCGACATCGGCGCGAAGAGCGAGGGAATCATTTCCAACCGTGAGCTGTCGGCACGTGGCGAACAGCCGGTCACGCTCAACTCCGGCGACCAGGTCAAGGTCTACATCATCCAGCCCGAGGATGAGCACGGTAACGTCGTCCTCAGCCTGCGCAAGGCGCGCGCCGAGGGCATCTGGCAGGCGGTCGCGGAGAAGGAGTCGGAGGGCGAGATCCTCGACGCCGAAGTGCGCGAGCAGAACAAGGGCGGACTGATCGTCAACATCATGGGTCTGCGCGGATTCCTGCCCAGCAGCCAGGTGGCGCGTCAGTTCAGCGGCAACCTCATGGAGCTGGTCGGGACCAAGATCCCGGTGAAGATCCTCGAGGTCAACCGCAAGCGCAACCGTCTCATCGTGTCTCAGCGTGCGGCACAGGATGAGGATCGTGCGCGCCAGCGCGAGGAGCTCTTCGAGAAGTTGAAGGTCGGCGACGTCATCACCGGCAAGGTGAGCGGCGTCACCTCGTACGGTGCGTTCGTCAACCTCGGTGGCGCCGACGGGCTCATCCACATCAGCGAGCTCTCGTGGGATCGCATCAACAATGTCAGCGACGTGCTCACCGTCGGCGATGAGCTGTCGGTGAAGGTCATCAAGCTCGACCCTGAGCTGTCACGCATCAGCCTCTCGCTGCGTCAGATGTCTCAGGACCCCTGGGACACCATCGAGCAGCAGTTCCCACCGGGGAAGGCTGTACCGGGCATCGTCACCAAGACCAAGAAGTACGGCGCGTTCCTGCAGATCGCCGACGGAGTCGAGGGGCTGCTCCACATCAGCGAGCTCTCCTGGGATCACGTCGAACGTACCGAAGACGTCCTCAAGGTCGGCGAAGAGGTCGAGGTCATGGTGCTCAGCGCGGACAAGGTCCGGCGCCGGATCAGCCTCTCCCTGCGCCAGCTGCACGGCGGTGGCCCCACGGGTGAGGGTGACGAGATCACGCCGCCGTCATACGACTACCCCGAGGATGACGACGACGAAGGTGATGCGGCCGAAGGTCCCTCCCGGATGGCGACCGCGCTCACCGATGCCGGCGTCGAGGGGACAGCCCCCGCGGGCGTTGACGGAGCCGCCGCCGCGGAAGGCGACACGGACTCCGAACTGGAGGCCGAGGTCGAAGAG